>JAFXGW010000023.1 GCA_017536685.1 Clostridia bacterium
AATTTAAAAAATAATTTAAAAATAGCAGAAAATAAAAATAGGAATTAATATCGATTTCTTATGCAAAGCATAAATAAATACAATAAAAATAGATAAAATATAAAAAAGTTTTAAAAATGTAATAAATTTGAAATAGAAAATCATCAAATCTTACAGCCTAAAGTGATTAAGATTTTTACATAAATTTAATATAAGAAATAATAGAAAAAGTAACTATGATTAAATGCCTGAAACATTAGTGTTACAAGGTATTGGAAACATAAAAACTATTGATTTGACATTACTTTTTTAAATGTTAAAATAAGTTCAAGATTTGAGTTACGAAAGAAGAAAAAATATAATTTAAAAAGCAAGAAAAAAAGTTCTATATTGGGGAGGATTCGGAGAAATGAAAGTAATTAAAAGAGACGGAAGAAAAGTAGATTATAACAGCGACAAAATAGTAATAGCTATTAGTAACGCAAACAAAGAGGTTGGTGGAAAAGATAAAATTTCTAGATCATCAATTGAGTTTATTACAAAATACATAGAAAGTTTAAACAAACCTTCAATGCATGTTGAAGAAATCCAAGATATTATAGAACGTAAGTTAATGGAATTTGGTAAATTTACATTAGCAAAAAAATATATATTATACAGAGATAAACACGCTATGATTCGTCAAGCAAACTCAACAGACGAAAGTATTTTAACATTAGTTAGAAATGCAAATAAAGAAACAATGGAAGAAAACAGTAATAAAAATGCTGTACTTGTTTCTACACAAAGAGATTTAATTGCAGGTGAATGTTCAAAAGACTTAGCTGATAGAGTAATGCTTCCAGAAAGAATAGTAAAAGCACATAATGATGGAATTTTACATTTTCATGATAAAGATTATTTTGTTCAACCTATGCATAACTGTTGTTTAGTAAACATTGGAGATATGCTAGATAACGGAACAGTAATGAATGGAAAAATGATTGAAAGTCCAAAATCTTTCCAAGTTGCTTGTACAGTTATGACTCAAATTATTGCTGCTGTAGCAAGTAGTCAATATGGTGGACAATCAGTTGATATTCGTCATTTAGGAAAATATTTAAGAAAAACTTATGACAAAATATATAAAAAGAGATTTTTAGGATATGTTGAAAAAGGATTTTCTAAAGAAGAAGCTGATTTAAGAGCAAAAGAAGATGCAGTAGAAAGAAGAGCAGAAGATTTAGCTTCAGGTGTTCAAACAATTCAATATCAAATAAATACATTAATGACAACAAATGGACAAAGCCCATTTGTAACAATATTCATGTATTTAGATAAAGATGATGAATATATTGAAGAAAATGCAATGATAATCGAAGAAATATTAAAACAAAGATTACAAGGAATCAAAAATGATAAAGGTGTTTATATTACACCAGCTTTCCCAAAACTAATCTATGTTTTAGATGAACATAACTGCTTAAAAGGTGGAAAATATGACTATTTAACAAAACTTGCTGTTAAATGTTCTTCAAAAAGATTATATCCAGATTATATTTCAGCAAAAATAATGAGAGAAAATTATGAAGGAAATGTATTTAGTCCAATGGGATGTAGAAGCTTCTTATCACCATGGAAAAATGAAAAAGGTGAATATGTTTTCGAATCAAGATTTAATCAAGGTGTAGTAAGTATTAACTTACCACAAATAGGAATCATCGCTAATGGAGATGAAGAAAAATTCTGGAAATTATTTGATGAAAGATTACAATTATGTTTTGATGCATTAATGTGTAGACATAATGCTCTTTTAGGAACAGTTTCTGATGCTTCTCCAATTCACTGGCAATATGGAGCAATAGCTAGACTTGAAAAAGGTGAAAAAATAGATAAATTATTAAATTCATATTTCTCAACAATATCTTTAGGATATATAGGAATTTATGAATTAACAAAATTAATGAAAGGTGTAAGCCATACTGATCCAGTTGGAGAGGAATTCTCTGTAAGAGTTATGAAACACATGAGAGAAACAGTAAACAAATGGAAAGAAGAAACAGGACTTGGATTTGCGCTTTATGGAACACCAGCAGAAAGTTTATGTTATAGATTTGCAAGAGTAGACAAAGAAAGATTTGGAGATATTGAAGATATTACAGATAAAGGATATTACACAAATTCATATCATGTTGACGTTAGAGAAAAAATCAGTGCATTTGAAAAATTAAAATTTGAATCAAAATATCAACCAATATCTTCAGGTGGTGCTATTTCTTATGTTGAAATACCAAATATGAAAAATAATTTAGAAGCATTAGAAGAAATTGTTAAATTTATTTACGATAATATTCAATATGCTGAATTTAATACAAAATCTGATTACTGTCACGTTTGTGGATATGACGGAGAAATTCAAATTAATGACGATAACGAATGGGAATGTCCACAATGCGGTAATAAAGACCACGCAAAAATGAATGTAACAAGAAGAACATGTGGTTACTTAGGAGAAAACTTCTGGAATGTAGGAAAAACAAAAGAAATAAAATCAAGAGTACTTCACATTTAATTTAGAGTAAAACTAAAGACGAATTTGTAAGTATACAAAAGTGAATAAAGTTACAAAGGAGCCGTTTGAAAATAAAATAATTTTATAATTCAAACGGCTTTAATTATCTAAAAAATTAAATTTATAAATAACAACTGTAAAATTTACTAAATAAACAAAATTTGGTAATAAAAAGAACAAGGGAACATTATAAATATACGAATTAAGAGGTAAAATATGAATTACGCAGATATAAAAACAGTAGATATACAAGATGGAACTGGAGTAAGAGTTTCAATATATGTAAGTGGATGCCATTTCCATTGTAAAGGTTGCCATAACAAAGAAGCTTGGGATTTTAATTATGGTAAAAAATTTGATGAAAACACAATAGACTATATAATAGATTTATTGAAACCTAGCTATATTGCAGGACTTTCAATTTTGGGCGGAGAACCGTTGGAACTTGTTAATCAACAAGGTTTACTTCCTCTCGTAAAAAAAGTAAAAGAAGTATACCCTGATAAAAATATTTGGTGTTATACGGGATATGACTTTGAAAAAGATGTATATGGAAAAATGTATAAAGAATATTCATATACAAAAGAGTTTTTAGAAGGAATAGACATTATGGTTGATGGAGAATTTGTTGAAGAAAAGAAATTAGTAGATTTAAAATTCAGAGGGTCAACAAATCAAAGAAAAATAGATGTACAAGCAAGTTTGAAAACAGGTTCGATTGTTCAATTAAAATTTGGAGATGAATCTAGATACGAAAAAGAAGAAATTAAAAATCCGAAAATTATATTCTTTAAAGAATTTGAAGATAAAAAAGAAAAGCAAGACGATATTGCAAGTGAAAATATTTCAATTCCTGTTGCTAGTCAGGAAAATGAAAATATCATATCAATTGTTCCAGCATTTGAAATACAAGAAACACAAGAGAGAATTGCTGCTGAAGGACTAGAAAATAAAGATGATAATAATTTATAATTATTATAAGTTATAGGTAATCTTTAAACCTAAATAATAAAAATAAAGGGAGTTAAAATGGAAAAATTAAAGGTATTTGCATGTAGTGATTCAGCAGAAAAATTTACAGAAGAAGTGTGTAATTATTTAAACATTGAAAAAGGAACAATAAAAAGAATGAAATTTAAAAATGATAACAATTTCGTTCAAATTCTAGAATCAGTAAGAGATAAAGATATATTTTTGGTTCAAACAACTGAACCACCAGTTAATGAAAGAATAATGGAACTTTTAATAACTATAGATGCAGTAAAGAGGGCATCTGCTAAAAGAATTACCGTGGTACTTCCATATTATATGTATTCAAGATCAGATAAAAAAGATCAACCAAGAATTCCTGTTACAGCAAAATTATTAGCACAACTAATTGAAGCAGCAGGAGCTAATAGAGTTTTAACTTGTGATTTACATAATAAAGCTATTCAGGCTTATTTTAATATAAATTGTGATGTATTAACAGCTGAATCATTACTAGAAAAACACTTTGATTTAAAAAATATAGAAGATAAAGTTGTTGTTGCAACAGATGCAGGAAGCTCTAAAAAAGCTTATAAATATGCAGAGCATTTTAATTGTCCAATTGCTTTAGTAGACAAGAGAAGAGAAGGAAATGATGATAGAGCGATAGCAACTAGTGTTATAGGAAATATAAAAGGTAAAAATGCTCTTATATTTGATGATGAAGTAGATACAGCAGGCTCTATAATGGAAACAGTAGAAGTATGTAAAAAATTTGGTGCTAAAGATGTATATGTAGGATGTACTCACGGAGTACTTTCCGGCCCAGCGATTGAAAGGCTTACAAAATCAGATATTAAAGATTTTGTAATGACAAATACAATTCCTCTACCAAAAGAAAAACAAATAGATAAAATAAGTGTTGTATCAATTTCAGAGCTTTTTGGAGAAGCAATAAGAAGGATACATACAGAAACTTCTATAGGAGAATTATTTGACACAAATTAACTATTGACAAATAACTAGTTTGTAATGTATAATATTAAGCAGTTAAGCGAATCTAGAGGATTAATTACATAAAAGAAATCAATCCCACAAGATGTTTTTTAAGCTTCGGAAGGAGGGGAAAAAATAAATGTCAGAGGTTAAAGTTAATAATGGTAATATAGAAGATGCTCTAAAAAGATTTAAAAGACAATGTGCTAGAAATGGAGTATTACAAGAAGTTAGAAAAAGAGAGCACTATGAAAAACCTAGTGTAAAAAGAAAGAAAAAATCAGAGGCTGCTAGAAAAAGAAAATTCTAAAATTAAAAAAAGTAAAATAATAAATCCTGAAGAAAAAACTTCAGGATTTGTTTTTTTATTTAATAGGAAAGTTTTTCTTTCCTATTAAATAAAATGCTTCGCATGACTGTTGTACACAAATTTTATTACATAAAATTTAGCACATGAACAAAGACGGGGCAAATAAGTTTTTTTGAAAAATAAATAATTTAAAATTTGCCGCTTTTGTTCTGTTAATAGAAAGTTTAAGAAATCTTTACTAAATAAAAAATTGATAAATATAATTATAGTACTATAATTATTTTCCGATAAAAAGTTCAACAATAATTTTTCCGTATGCAATACTATCAACAACAGCAAGACCAGTGTAATTGTAATCATTACTTAAAATATTATTTTTATGTGATTCTGAATTCATCCAACTTTTAAAGGCGGCAGAAATACTAGAATTACCAGCTATATTTTCACTAGCAGTTTTGTAAGATATCTTGTTTTGCTTTAACATTTCAAAAGGTGTACCATAAATAGGAGAAATGTGTGAGAAATAATTGTTTTCTACTAAGTCGTTTGCTTTTAATCTTGCAACATTTTGCAAATCTTTGTCAATTTTCAATGCAGATAAATTATTCTTTTTTCTTTCATCATTTATTAAAGAAAGTAATTCATTTTCATCTTGAGTTAAATCTGTTATATTATTTTCATCTTTAATTACTTCTGTATTAGTGCTAGCCGATTTAAGTTCGTTAGTTGGAATAATATAATCACTATGAACAGTTCCAATTTGATTTTCTTCATTTTGAATAATGTACCATTTTCCAATTTTTGCAAAAATTCTTACATATTCATTTCGGGTTAAAAGAGAAATTGATTCAAAATTTATTCCAGAACCAGATCTCATATTTAAATAATCTGTATTTACAATACCATAAGCATAGTCAATTGTTTCGAAATTGTCCATTCCAAAACAGGTAGCAAATAAACTTATGCATAAAATTATAATTATGGAAATAAGTAAAATTGTAATTTTGTTTTTTAATATAAAGTTTTTCATAAGACAAAACCTCCTTAAATTATTTAAGGAGATTTTACCCATTATATTATATGTTTAAACTCACCAACAAATTATTATTTATAATTAGAAAGTATTTTTGAAAAATAAAACATCCAATTATTTGGTATTAGTCTATTTTCTAAAATTATATTGGTAGAGCAAAGTAAAGTTTCCTGATTATATACTTCTATTTTTCCAACAACATTTCCAGCAGAAATAGATGAATTAAAATTTGTAATTGTATAGATTTTTGTTTTAATATTAGGAAGCTCTTCTTTAAGTAATGGGAATTGATAATTGTCTAATCTTTCTAGTAAAATGGATGGGATGGTGGATGTTTTTTCTAATTTGTATAAATTAGAAAAATAATTAATGTAGTTTGAGAAAGATTTATCAATTATTTTAGAAATATCTATATAATCATAATTATCAAATATGTAATTTATCAAATTTTTACTATCTTTTGTTCTAATAGATTTTGTGTCTGCGCCCAAAACAACAACTATTATATCTAGATTATTTCTTTTACAAGCTGAAACTAGGCATCTACCAGCTTCAAATGTAAATCCAGTTTTTACTCCATATACGCCATCTAAAACTCCTAATAGCTCATTTGTATTAGAAATTTCACAACTAGAGTTATTGTAAAAAATTGTAGTAGTTTTGGTAGATACAATTTTTTTGAAATCTGGATTTTTTAATGAATAATTTGTAAGAAGCGCTAAATCATAAGCTGTTGTAAAATGATTTTCGTTGTCTAAACCATGAGGAGTGATGAAATTTGAATTAAAAAGTCCGAGTTCAAATGCCTTTTGATTCATTAAAATAGAGAAATTTTCTATAGAACCACTAATATGTTCTGCAATAGCTATGGCACAATCATTTCCGGATCTGAGCATTAAGCCATATAATAAATCGTTCATAGAAATTTTTGTGTTTGCATTTAGACCTAAAGATGAACCTGAAACACTAGAAGCTTTTTTTGAAACGGTAACAATATCTGATGGCTTTGAATTTTCTAATGCTATAATGCAAGTTAAAATTTTTGTAGTAGAAGCCATTGCTGTTTTTTGATAAGCGTTTTTTTCGTAAAGTGGCAATAATGTTTTTCTATCAAGTACTACAATATTATTTGAATTTACAGAAGGTTTTTCTGAAATTGTTGAAGAAGCTGGGGGAGTATTGAGACTACTAGAAATGTTATTAGTATAATTTTGATTAGCAAATACAATATTACAAAACAATATATTAATAAAAAATGTAATAAAAAAAGTTTTTTTCATAATTATCTCCTATGTATAAAATATATTTATAAATATAAAATTTATTCTAAAAGAAAATCAGATGATTAGGGAATACTGTCAAAGCTTTAAAAATCAATAAAAAACGCATAAATTTATTGATTTTTAAACGAAAATGTAATATAATTGATATGTAGTATGTAAAATTACGCATTCAAGCGTTTTGAGATTATAGTAACTTTAAATATGTTGACATAGAAATATTTAGAGTTAGAATATATTATATAATAATATATCTATGTGAAAAAATATAATAAGGAAGGTAGATTTTATGTTAAAAAAGAAAATTGGGAAAATCGCTTTTGTATTGATGTGTATAATAACAATTATAATGCCATATACTTCAAACGTACTTGCAGCAACGTTAACACATGAAGATACAACAGCTGAATTACAAGTACTTATTAACCATGAAGGTGGAGAGGAATCAAGTAAGACATTAACAGATGAACAAAAAGAATATTATGATATTTTATCTTATGGTTACACAGTTGGAGAAACAAAAGTATATAAAATAATATCAAAAGGTGATTATGAATACCAAAATATGTTTTACTGTTTGAATGCAGTAAAATCATTCCCAGGTGTTACAGCAGAAGGACTTAATAGTTTAGAGTATACAAATGTAGCAGATTTAAAAGATGCTACAGATGCAAATGTAAAAGGATTACATTTGAGTACAAGTTATGCTGATAATCAAGAAAAATGGACAGAAAATTACAGAGCTTTAATTTGGCTTGTAAATAATATGTATTTAGAAAAACAAACACCAGAACAAAAAGATGATTATTTAGCAAAAGCTTTTGCAAATTATGAAGGTTCTAATTTAGAAGTAGTAAAAGCATTTCTAACAGATGATGATATTGATGTTGTTCAACAATATGCTATGTGGTATTTTACAAATGGTGATAATATTAAATTTAATACAAATACTTTACCAGCGGTTGAATTGACTAAAATAAATATAGATCAAACTACAGAAAGTGGTTCATATAATGATATTGCAGGACAAGCTGAACGTCAACAAATGGCAAATCATTTATTTAAATATTTAGTTGAAAATGCAAAAAAAGCAGAAGAAACAACAGTTACATATCCTCAAATGGCAGAAGTACAATCAGGAGCAGAGTTATTAGATGATTCTGATTATTATGTAGCGGGTCCATTTAAAGTAACTTCAGGAACTGCTGCAAAAACAGAATACTCAATTAAACTATTAGAACAAAATGAAAATGAAATTCCAAGAGAAGATTATAAAATTTATATTGAAGGTGAAGAAGATTTTACAAATAAAAATGTAGATGAAATTTTTAATGCTCAATATTATATATATCTACCAAAAACAAATAAAACGATAACAAAAATTAATTTGAAATTAGAATATTTAAGTTATGAAACAGAGGCAACACTTTGGAAAAATAATACAAAAAATACTGATGGTGAAGAAGTTTACCAACCAGTAACTCTTATAACAAGAGAAAAAATGCCTCATTCAGCTAATAAGGTTTATGAAATTGATAGATCTACAGCAGACTTAGCTTTAAGAAAATATATAGTTAAAGTAAATGATAAAACATTAGATAGAGGACCAAAAGTAGAAAATATTGATGTTACAGGATTAAAAAATGAAACAAGTTCAACAGCTATATATAAACATGCTAAAGCTCCTGTAAAAGTATCAAATGGAGATACAATTGTATATGAAATTAGAGTATATAATGAAGCAGATATAGATGCTAGAGGAACAGTAATAATTGATGCTCTTCCAAAAGGCTTAGAATTTGTAGAAGGAAGTACAATAAATACAACTTATGGTTGGGAAAAAGTTACAGAAGGAAATAATGTAGTAACATATAAAACAGAATATTTAAGAAATGAAGTAATTGCCGCATTCGATAAAAATTCAGATACATTAAATAGTGCATCAGTACAAATTGAATGTAAAGTTTCAGACACAGCAAAAGCTTCTAGTGTATTAACAAATATTGCTGAAATTCAAGCAGATGAAATTGAAGATAGAGATTCTTTACCAGAAAATAATGATTATGTAAAAAATGATTACGATTCTTCAAATTATGAAGGTAATAATGAAAACAAAGATGATTTAACAGATGATGATTATTACTATAAAGGAAGAGAAGATGATGATGACTTTGAAAAAGTAGAAGTTGAAGGAAAAACATTTGATTTAAGCTTGAAAAAATTTGTAACAAAAATAAATAAGAACGCACCAGCAACAAGTAGAGAACCAGTTGTTGATGTTACAAAATTAAAAAATGGAACAAGTACAGATGCTACTTATAAAACTGTAAAAACACCACTTGTTGTGAAAAAAGGAGATATAGTAACATATACAATTAGAGTATACAATGAAGGTGAAACTGCTGGATATGCTGAAGAAGTTGCAGATTACCTACCAGAAGGATTAGGATTTTTAGTAGGACACACAACAAACGTTGACAACTACTGGGCAATACCAGAAGATGTAGAAACAGTAAAATTAAGTACAATTGAAAATGGAAAAACAAATTTATCAGTAGATGATTTTAATAATATTAAAAAATTAGATGATGTAGATGTTGTTAAAGGAAAAGTTAAATTAACATCAACAAAATTAAAATCATCAAGCACAGATGAGAAAAATCTAATAGATGGATTTGACAGAGAAAAAGATACAAAATTAGAATATAAAGATATTCAAATGACATGTATTGTGTTAGTTGATGAATCTGTTAATAATAATTGTAGAAATATTGCAGAAATTGTAAAAGATTCAGATAAAAATAGAGAAGATATAATCGATCAAGATTCTACAACAGATTCAGTAAATAAAGATGAATATCCTGGAAATGATAAAGAACAAGATGATAATGATTATGAAAATTTGGCAACAGATAATAGAGAATTTGATTTAAGTTTACAAAAATTTATTACAGGATTAAATGGTAATAAAGTAACAGGAAGAGAACCATCTGTTCTTGTTAGTTCAGAAGGAAAAATTCAATTTTCAGCACCAGCTGCAGCAAAAGATCCTTTACATGTAACTAAAGGTGATAAAGTAACATATACAATTAGAGTATACAATGAAGGAAATATTGCTGGATATGCTGAAGAAATATCAGATAATTTACCAGAAGGATTGGAATTTATAAAAGATAGTGAGATAAATAAAAAATTTGGTTGGAAATTATATGATAAAAATGGAAATGAAACAACTGATTTAAAACAAGCCGTAAAAGTAAAAACAGATTATTTATCAAAAGCTAAAAATTCAAATAATATAATTGATGAATTTGATAAAGCGACAGATAAAACTTTAGATTATAAAGATATTCAAATAGAATTTAAAGTTATTCAAGATAGTGAAAAAGATTCTGCAAAAAGAACAATTAAAAATATTGCAGAAATAACAGATGATGCAGATGCAAATGGAGATCCAATAGATGATGTTGATTCAACACCAAACAATAATAAAGATGGTGAAGATGATATTGATGATGAAAAAGTATATGTAAAATATTTTGACTTAAGTCTACAAAAAGAGTTAGTAAAAATAATTATTACAGAAGATAATACAACAAGAGAAATTCCTGTATCAGAAGGAGCTGGCTTACAAAAAGTTGAGATTCATAGAAAAAAAATAAATTCAACTAATGTAAAATTTGTGTATAACATAACTGTAAAAAATGAAGGCGAAATTGATGGATATGCAACAGAAATAACAGATTATATTCCAGAAGGATTAGAATTTATTGCTGAGGAAAATAGAGCTTGGACAAAAGTTTCAGATAGCGAAATAACAACAAATGCTCTATCAAATACAAAATTAGAACCTGGTAAATCAGCAACAGTTCAAGTTGTATTAAAATGGAAAAATGCAGAAGATAATTTTGGTTTGAAAGTAAATGTTGCAGAAATTAGTAAAGATAAAAATGATAGTAATACAAAAGATATTGATTCAACACCAGACAATAAAGTTGATGGTGAAGATGATATCGATAAAGCAGAAGTAATGTTATCTATCTCAACAGGTACTGCACCAACATATATACTATTAACATTAACTGTATCAATAATAATGGTAACTGGAATTGCTTTAATAAAAAAATATGTATTAATATAATAAATTAATATAAAAAAGGATGAACTTTAGTTCATCCTTTTTTGTTTAATAGGAAAGTTCTCCTTTCCTATTAAATAAAATGCTTCGCATGACTGTTGTACACAAATTTTATTACATAAAATTTGGTACACGAACAAAGATGGGCAAATAAGTTTTTTGAAAAATGAATAATTTAAAATTTGCCCCTTTTGTTTCGTATAGAAATTGATTAAAGGTAAATAAAAATAAGAAAATATATCAGGAAAAATTTGTTTAAAAAGGTATTTTTTTGTGTTTACAATAAAAATGCTATATGATATAATCAAGCTTGAAATAATGACATAGTAGAGGAGTAGGGTAAATGAACCAAATATTAGATTATAATCCAAATAAGAGCTCTGGTGGTGGGTCATCAGGTTCAGATAAAGTAATTAGAGTTTTTGCTTTAATATTAATATGTTTTGCAATTTGTTTGGTGGCAATAGGTGGGTATAATTTAATGAAGAATAAAGAAAAAGAAACTTCAACTGTGCCCTCAGCAACTCTTGCTAAAATATCTGTAGAAAAGAAAGAAAATGTAGTTGCAATTCAGGTAAGTCATGATAAAGTGATACAAAAAATAATTTATAATTGGGATTCACAAAAAGAAACTACACTACCAGGAAAAAATACATCAACAATGGAAGAAGAAATACCACTTCTTGCTGGAAGCCATACATTAAATATAAAAGTAGTAGATATAGATGGAGTAGAATCTGTATATGAAGAAACAATTGAATCAGAAACAGGAGAAGACCAAATATTCCCTGTAATTGATTTGAAAGTAACAGATGAGAAAAAATTAAAAATTACAGCTACAGATGAAACTGAAATAAGCTATGTAACTTATAGATGGAATGATGAAGAAGAAATTAGAGTTGATGTTTCAGATGAAGATAAGAAAAAAATTGAATTTGAAATAGATATTTACAAAGGAAAAAATGATATTGTAATAGTTGCAGTAGATGCAAATAATAAGGTTACAACGGAGACAGAATCATTTACAGGAGTAACAAAACCAGATATAACGGTTACAATTTCAGCAGATAAGAGAACAGTAGATATTAAATGCTATCATGAAAATGGAATTAAAGAAGTTGAATTAAACATAAATGGTACAGATTTTGATGTTGATTTAGAAGGAGAAACACCAACAGATGTTGACTTAAATGATGTAGAACTTGCTGAAGGAGATAATATAGTTAAAGTTTCTGCTAGAAGTGTTGATGATACAATAACTGAAGTAACAGAAGAAGTAAAATCTGATCCAATAGAAGATGAAATAAATCTTTCAATTGCTGATGATGGAACTGTTATAGTAAATGTTCCAACTGGAATTAGAGAAATGAAATTAAATTTAAATGAGATGGATTATGATATAGATTTAGGCTCAGAAAATCCAGTAGATATAACAATAAATAAAGAAGATATTCCTTTTATGGAAGGAAACAATAAGTTAACAATAAAAGTAGTAGGATTCAACGGAACAAAAAAAGAAGAAACAAAGGAAATACATTACCAAGCCGAGTAAAGGAGTATATATGGTTCACGATATATATATAATTGATAATAATAATAATGAATTACGAGATCAATTAATAGAGAGTTTTAGAAGAGAAGCTGATGAATATAAATTTAAAACTATAACTACTTCTGAGATAGAAGTTGCGTTAAGAAATATTCCTTCTTTACTTATAATAAATGAAGATAATACAGATATAAATATTGTAGAATTTTGCAAAAGTATAAGATCAAATGAAGATAATAGTATAACACCAATTATAGTAATTAGTGCAAATAGAGAAAAAGAACATGCAGTAGAAGTCTTAAAAACAGATGTACAATATTATATAAAGAAACCATTAGATGATGAATATTTTTATTATACAATAAAAAATATTGTAGGACTTTTAACTAAAAACAGAAGAGTAAGTCCATTAACTGGATTACCTGGAAATGTTCAAATTCAAACAGAAATGAAAAAAAGGTTATTAAATAAAGATACATTTGCCATTCTTTATTTTGATTTAGATAATTTTAAAGCATATAATGATGTGTGTGGCTTTGCAAATGGTGATGAAATAATAAAATTTACAGCAAGAACAATATCAAAACATGTTCATCAAATAGAAGGGGCAGATAATTTCATTGGACACGTTGGAGGAGATGATTTTGTTTCAATAATAAATCAAACAGATTATGATAAATTATGTCAAGGTATAATTGATGAATTTGATAGATATGCGATCGATTATTATAATGAAATTGATGTTGAAAGAGGATATGTAGAAGTTGCAAATAGAAGAGGAATAATCGAACAATTTCCTTTAACAACAATTTCAATAGCTGTTTTAGAAGTAGACTCAAAAATATATAAAACAACTCTTGAAATTGGTGAAGTGGCAGGTCAAATAAAGCATAAAGCAAAGGCTGTTTTAGGCAGTACATATGTAATAAACAGAAGACGATTTTAAATTAAATATAATAAAAAAACAGAATTGATTTTCCAATTCTGTTTTTTATTGTAACAATCATAATCGTCGTAGCAAAATCGAAAATTTTTATAAGGATTTAATTATAGAGTTGTATAGACAACTATTTATAACTAATATAAATAGTTGTGTTATTATGAATATAATTCAAAATGTGAACGTAAAAAAGCTTTTTTAGATTTAAAAATATTTACAATTTATGCTAAATAAGTATATAATATCTTTAAATTATGTAAAGGATTGGGAAAATTAATGCTAAAGAAAAAGAAAAGTTATTTAGTTCCATTTGTAGGGTTTTCATTAATGATGATTTTGGGATCTATTTTTCTAGTTCTCCCTATAAGTAATATTAAACCAATTTCGTTTAAAGATGCGCTATTTGTATCTATATCTGCAATATCTTGTACAGGACTTTCAACGGTTTCAATTGTAGAACAATTTGATTTTATAGGGCAGCTTATAATTGCTATATTGATGGAAATTGGTGCGTTAGGATTTATAGTATTTATTTCTTATATTTGGGCAAAAATGAATAAGAAGATGAAAATGTCAGATATTATTATGGTAAATGATAACATAAGTGGAGATGACTATAATGCTATAAAAGAACATTCACTATTTATTTTTAACATAATGATGAAAATTCAATTTTTAGGAATTGTATTGCTTTCTGTAAGATTTGTTCCAGAATATGGAGTTTTAAAAGGAATATGGTATAGTATTTTTCATACAATATCAGCTTTTGCAAATGCCGGATTTGACTTAATTGGAAGTAACAGTTTACAAGGTTATAGTAACGATTTATATATGCAGATAGTATTAATTACTTTAATGATACTAGGTAGTATAGGGATTTTCGCAATAAGTGATTTAAAGAAAAATAAATTTAAAAATTTTCATAAATTGAAATTACAAACAAAGATAATTTTGGTATATACGTTAATTCTTTTAATAGTACCAACAATATTACTGATAGTCTTTGAAGAAAATATATCATTAACAAATTCTTTATTTATGACAGCTGCATCAAGATCAACTGGACTTTCTATTGTGAATGTTTCAGAAATGTCTAATGCAAGTAAATTATTGCTTACAATGTTAATGTTTATTGGTGGTTCTCCCGCATCGACTGCAGGAGGAGTAAGAATTGTTGCTGTTGCAGTTATATTCTCAACAATGATATCAACTTTAAGAGGAAGAATTCATACTATAATTTTTTGGAAAAAAGTGCCAGATTCAATTGTGAGAAAAGCTTTTACAGTATTTATGATGTTTATGATAATTTCAATTATTGGAATCATGTCATATTCTTATTTTAATAAAGATGCTGAAATTGTTGATATTGCGTTAGAATGTGTTTCTGCAGTGACAAATACAGGTTTTGCTGCAGTAAATCCATTGACAGCTACTTTGGCAACAGAGATAATTATTATGATATTAATGTATATAGGAAGAATTGGTCCTATTGCAATGGTTACAATATTTGTTAATGATGAACCAGTAGATAAATTATTAGATTATCCAACTGAGAATGTTATATTATAAAGGAGAAGAAAAATGAGGAAACAATGTATTATTGTAGGATTAGGAAAATATGGAAAAGCGATAGCTAAGAAACTTGAAGATTCTAAGGTTGAAGTTTTGGCTGTAGATAGTGACATGAATGTTATTGAGCAAGTTTCTCCATATGTAACAAAAGCGGTATGTTTAGATGTAACATCAGAAGAATCTTGGGAAAAATTACCAGTAAAAGATTTTGATGTTGGGGTGGTTTGTTTTGGCGAAAATATAGCAGCAAGTATTTTATCTTGTATGATTCTTCAAGAAAGAGGGGTTAAATATATAATTGCGAAAGCCGGAAACAAACTTCACAAAAATATTTTAAACAGATTAAATATTGATGAAGTTGTATTCCCAGAAGAATTTGTAGGAGAAACTACTGCAGAAAATATTTTAAATTTAAATATGGAATAGATTATAAGATAGCATTAAAATTTGTTATTAAATAAGCAAAATGTAAAAAAAATTAAAAAGTAATTTTTTATAATTATTACAAATTGTAAGAATTAATATGTTAAAACTATTGATTTAAAATGAATGATATGGAATAATAAAAAAATATTAGAATAAATTGATAAAATAAAAGGAAAAAAAGGAGGATAAAGATTTTCTATATTCTAAATTAAAGTAATATATGTAGAACTAGAAATCTTAAATAAGAAAATGAGTGAAAAATTAGTAAATGCAATGTTAGGAATATTTGGTGGTTTAACTTCAATTGCTTATGGAAGGGAGATATTAGTTTTTATAATCTCATTAATGCCAATATTAGAATTAAGAGGTGGGTTATTAGCTGCAGCTTTGCTTGGACTAGATCCTTTACCTAGTTATATAATTAGTATTATAGGAAATGTACTTCCTGTACCATTTATATTATTATTAATAACAAAGATTTTAGCTTGGATGAAAAAAAGTAAAGTGAAGTTTTTTAATAAAATTGCAAATTGGTTAGATGAAAAAGTAGAAAAACATAAAGGACAAATAGAAAAGTTTGGATATTTAGGAGTTGTTCTTTTTGTTGGGATTCCGCTTCCAGGAACAGGCGCATGGACTGGATCTCTAATTGCTTCAGTACTTAACATGGATAAAAAGAAAACTTTTGCGGCAGTGCTTGTTGGGATAGTGATGGCTAGTATAATAATGATGATATTATCATTTGGACTTGTTGTAAATGTTATTCATTAAAATATGTAATTAATACAAAATTAATTGAAAAAACTAGTAAAATTGTAATATAAAATTTTAATAAAATATAATAAATTTCATAGAAATCCACATATTGATGAAGATATGTGGATTTTTTATGTAAATTATGGTATAATTAAAGTGTACGATATTTATTGTTTAACCTCGAATGACACCAACATCTTATGGGGGGAACAATTAAATTTAAAGAGGTACACTAGTATACTCTTTTGACAATTAGAAAGGATGAAAACAAAATGAAAAAGAATGAGAGCTTTGAGCGGATGATCGAAGGTACTGGTTTGTTGCTGGAGGAAATGGAGCTGAAAGCTCATGAGTACAAAAGCCATGCATCCAGAGTTCTGAAAATCGAAGCTGATCCGGAAACTCCCGAGCACGTTTGGGTTTACATTCCCGAAGCCATTTATGTTGGCTGTGAGAATGTGGCGGAATGTGCTGAATGGACTGCAGAATATTGGGCCCAGGTTATGGGAAAGCTTGCGAAGTTGTTTATGGTCAAAGGCCATGCTACAGCCCGTATGATGATTCCCAGATCTCCCAAGGAGTCCAGAATGTACGCCAATTATTTTTGGGCAAGAGAAATCAATGTGAGAGATTCCATGAAGAGCTGGAACATTCAGCTGCAATCGGAAGAAAGCAAGGAACAGGATGAAGAAACTGCAGAACCCAGTGAACTCGAGGTGAATGCCGGGATTGAGGCATTGGGAATGGCAATCATTTCTGAAATTGCAGATTTGTCCGAGTCTGATGACACTACAACCAGCGAGGATGATGCTCAAAGAGAGGCGCAGAGGCTTCTGATGAAGGAATATCAGAAAAAAAATCGCTACATGTTCATGTAAGGAGTATGCATGAGGGACCCTGTTTTGGGTCCCTCAAATCATTATTATTGAAAAATATTGAAAAGTATGCTATATTATAATAAAAGTAAAGAAAAAGAGGTTAATGTTGTGTCAAAAATAGATAAAAAATTTGAAGATTATTTCACAATAATAAAACATAAATTACCATATTGGGATGAATTACCTGAAATAGATTTATATATGGACCAAGTTGTTGCTTTAATGGAAAAGTATATGTCTTTTCATAAGACTGATGAGAACACAAAAATAATTACAAATTCAATGATAAATAATTATGTAAAACTTGGAATAATGCCAGCTCCAATAAAAAAAAGATATTCGAGAGAACATATTGCATATTTAATTATAATTTGTTGTTTAAAACAATCTTTGCCAATTTCTGATATAAAGGATTTAATAGAGAATAGAGTAAGAAGAACTTCAATAGAAGAAACGTTGAATTTCTTTAGTGATTTATATGATTCTGTTTTTAACACAGTAATTGCCATTGGAAAAAAATATAGTCAAAGAAATATAAATGAAGATGCATTATTTACAGATACAGCTTTATATATGGCAATGGGCTCAAGTAGTAGTAAATATATCGCTTCACAAATTGTTGAATTGAATAAAAATGAGCGAGAATAACAAAAAATAGGTTGATTTTCAACCTATTTCTTTATTTAATAGAAAATTTACAATGTCTTATAATCTTAATAATTACTTAACATTGTTGAAAAAAACTTAATTAATGATAAAATATATAATAATAGGAGATTATAAAATGATAAAAGTAATGTTTGTATGTTTAGGGAATATATGCCGTTCGCCTATGGCTGAATTTATTTTAAAAGATTTAGTAAAAAAGAAAGGTATAGAAAACGAATTTTTAATAAAATCTAGTGCAACAAGTTATGAAGAAATAGGAAATGATGTGCATTATGGAACTGTTAGAAAATTAAATTCAGTTGGAGTTCCAATTGAGCATAGAGAAGCTGTAAGATTAACTCAAAATGATTATAGAACTTATGATTATATATTAGGAATGGAAGAAGCGAATATAAGAAATATATTACGTATAGTTGGAGATGATTCAGAAAATAAAGTATATAGATTACTAGATTTTTCAAAAAATTCTAGAGATATTGCAGACCCTTGGTATACTGGGAATTTTGATAAAACTTATGAAGATATATTAGAAGGATGTAATGCTTTTCTAGAAACAGTGCTATCGAAAAAATAATTTTAACTGTGTTTGATTTATGATTTAATTAAGAAGTATAGAACATGTTAATCTAAGAAAGGAGAAAAAAACAGATGATAAAATTTATAAAAAGAACAATCTTATTTATAATTATTGTAGTTATAGCAATTTTTTCAATATTTATATATCAAGGCTATAAATTATATGAAGAAGCAATAAAAGAAACAAGTATTAATGAAAAAATTGAAGAGATAAAAAAAGAAAAAGAAAATTATATAAAATTTGACAAATTACCTGAAAATTATATAAACGCTATTGTTGCTGTAGAGGATAGAAGATTTTTTGAACATAATGGAATGGATATAATTTCAATAACTAGAGCGATTATAAAAGACATTCAAACTATGAGTTTAGCAGAAGGAGGAAGCACGATAACTCAACAACTAGCTAAAAATACATATTTTACTCAAAAAAAGGAATTAACAAGGAAAATTGCTGAGATATTTATGGCATTTGAATATGAAAAAGTTTGCTCAAAAGAAGAAATTTTAGAATTGTATGTAAATACAATATATTTTGGAGATGGATGTTATTGCGTTTATGATGCTAGTCATAAATATTTTGATAAAGATCCTTCAGATATGAATTTATATGAATCTACTCTTTTGGCAGGAATTCCAAATGCACCTTCAGTTTATGCTCCAACTAAGAATCCTGAACTTGCTAAGCAAAGACAAGCTCAAGTTCTTAATAAAATGGTAAAATATAAATACTTATCAAAAGAAGAAGCTGATAAAGTTTTAAATATAGATATTTCTGAAAGTATAAAAAATAAATAAAAAGTAAATAATAAATAATAAATTTGGTTATAAGTCTTGTATATAAAAGTCATTACATAAAACCTATATTGATTATATGGAAAGAAGATAAATTTAATTATATAAAAAAATCCTGGATAAATAATATTTTCATTAAATATTATTTATCCAGTTTTTATATGAAAATTTATTTGTAATTATAAGAATATAATTATTTATTAGTAATAATTTCAAGTTCTGATGTGCAGTGAGCACATTTTGTAGCTTTATATGGAATTTCACTATAGCAGAATGGACAAACTTTTACAGTTGGCTGTGGAACTGGTTCTTCTTTTTTTGTTCTTCCTAATTTTTTATTAATTTTTTCAACTTGTCCTAAGCTAATGGCTTCCATTTTTTTAGTTAATTTGTTCATGTATGTAATTGCCAAAAATATTGAAAAAGCTATTATTAGAAAATTTACTATAGCTGTTATGAAATTACCATATTTAATTGAAGCATCGCCAACTGTAAACATCATTTCTGAAAAATCAACTTTCCCTGTAATTATTGATATTGCAGGCATTATAATATCATTTACTAATGAATTAATAATTGATTGGAATGCACCACCAATTACTACACCGACTGCTAAGTCCATAATATTTCCTTTGGTAGCAAATTTTTTGAATTCTTTTAACATAGAAACCTCCTAAAAGTTTTATTTCATTTATAAAATTTTTATATAACAGTTGTCAAATTTTGTCAATAATAAATCATAAATAATAATTTATGGTATAATAGTAGTGAAAAAATATTAGGGAGGTATGTATGAAAAAAATTGCAGTATTTTTGGCAGATGGTTTTGAAGAAATAGAGGCTCTTACAGTAGTTGATGTTGCGAGAAGGGCTAAAATGCAATGTGATATGATATCAATAGAAAATGAAGAAGTTGTAGGGGCACATAATGTAGTGGTAAAGGCTGATAAAAAAATATCTGATGAAATAAAAGAGTATGATATGATAGTTTTACCAGGAGGATTACCAGGAGCAGATAATTTGGCAAAAGATAAAAAAGTATTAGAACTAGTAAAATATTTTAACAATAATAATAAATATATAGCAGCTATATGCGCTTCTCCAGCAATGGTATTATCAGCTGCTGGAATCGAGGAAAGTAGATATATAACAGCATATCCTGGAGAAGATTTTGAAAATATGCTTGAAAAAGCTAATTATGTAGAAGAATTAGTTGTGGTAGATAGTAATCTTATTACAAGCCGTGGACCAGCAACAACATTATTATTCGCTTATAAGATAATAGATGTTTTAGGTGGAAATAGTGAAAGTTTAAAAGAAGGAATGCTTTGGAATTTGGTTGAAGAAGAGAAATAAAGGTGTTTAAGCATAAGAATATTAAAATGATTATTCGAAACGCTTATATTGGATTGTTATGAGATTTGAAAAATTATGTAAAGTATGATATAATAAAAAAGATAATCCATATAGGAGGTAGCATTATATGAAAAAGATTACTATCAGATGTGCGAAGCCCGAAGACTATATCAAGTTTTACAAGCTTCACAAACGGTTTGCCTATTTAGAATCGAATTCGATTCGGGGAGCCGTTATCGATGAGCCCACGTTTTCTGAATATGTGGAAAGAGAGTGTCTGTTTGTGGTTATTGACGAAACTAATCAATTCGTTGGTTATGCTTTTGTTAATGCTTATACAGATGCAACCTGCGAGATTCAGGAAATCTTTGTTGCTCCGGAACATCAGAGAAAAGGATATGGTGAAATGCTGGTGCAGCATATTAAAAATGTTGCGAAAGCAGAGGGGATTAAAAAAATCTCTGTTTTTTCCATTTTTATTCAGACAGATCGTTTCTGGATGCTGAAATGCAATTTCCGCCCTGAAGAAAATGAGGCTCTCTCGTACGTAATCAAGTAAAAATGCAGGAAAATGCACCGTGTAAGCGGTGCATTTTCTTTTAAACTAATAAATTAAAGAAACCTAAAATAAATCCAATTAAAGCACCAAGATTAACTAATGCGTTTAATTCTTTTTTCATAATTTGAAGCAATAACTTTTCTAGTTCTAAAACATCCATAGAATTTATTTTTTTTGTTACCATTTGTGAAATATTAATAGTTTGTAATAAACCTAAAATGTGATTTTCAACAATTTTCTCATAAATATTGATTACAATTGTATTAATATCAAATTCTTTTTCTAGAATTGATATATCTGATATTGCTATTAAAGAGTATTTGTTTAATTCTTTTTTTACCATTTCTTGTATTAAAGTTTTTCCGTTGTTTTGGATGTATTCATCTAATCTTTCATTTATACTGGGAATGAAAGACGAAATAATAGCGTTTCCACCCAAAATTCCCAACATAGAACCTTTTAATTTTTCTTTTGCAGCAAGCTCAATTTGATTTGTTATTAATGTTCCAAGTTTGGAATCTAATACACAATTATAAATACTATTACTTATACTAGTTTCAAGAGCATTCATGATACTTGAATAGTTGTCATCATTTATATAATTGCAAGTGATATCCTTTATAGAAGAGTTTTGTTTTTCCAAGGAAGACATATAATTCTTAATGCTTAGAGTGATGTATTCTTTTATGTCATTAGATAATAAAACAGTTTTAAAATCATCACTAGTTAAAAGTGTATTACTAATGGTATTTCCGATAACTTCAGCCAATTTGTGCTGATTTTTTGGTATAATTCCTGGAGTAAATGGTAGTGTAAAATTTCCTATTTTAATAGGATGAAGCGGTCTAAACATCATTTTTACCGCAATCCAATTGGTTACATATCCAATAGTAGCTCCAATTAGAGGTCTTATAATAATTGAATAATTCATAATATTTTCTTCTCCATATAAATAATATATGAATATTATATAAGGTTTAAATTTAAAAATCAAATTTGTGAAATTTATATGAAAAAAAATAGTAATAAATTTACAAAAAAATTACAAATACCTCTTTATTTTTTATGTAAAGTGTGATAAAATTGTATTGTTGAGTCACTCCTAAAAAATAAGAGTAAATTTCAACTATACATATGAAAAAAACGGCAAATATTTGCTTTTTTAAATCTATAAATGTAACTACATATATAGGAGGTTTTTATGCCAAATTTAAACATGGATTTTACTGTAAATAAAAATGCAGTAGTATGTAACATGCTAAATGGAGAAATTCAAGGTAGAATGAAATCGAGAAATAACCCTGCTTTAAAACAAGCATATAGAGAAAGAGGAATAATCGATTCTACACCAGCAATTACTCAATTTATACTTAGTCATCCAAAAGTTTTTGGAAATGAAAAATTAATTCATAGAGATGGTTCCAATTTTTTTGAAGGAATTCTTCCAGTATATTCTAATCCAGTGAGTGCTTCGAGAAGAGAAACATTAAGAAGTAGAATGAGATATGAATATGAGTTGACAGATTCAGAAGTGTCTGGGATGGAAGCGTTTTTTGATGATTTCCAAACTTTAGCGGATACACCAGAAATTCAAAAAATTGTAAGTGATACAGAAGATTATAAAAATTCAATAGAAGAAGCTTGGAATGCAAGTTCATCATCTATAATGAGATATATAAGTGATGTAATAGGGTATGAACCTGAAAAAACTGGTAAAATAAGTACTTTTATAATGTATCCAACTTTTGATGTACACAGATGTGCTCAAGATAAAGGTGGAACTAATGTATTTTTTGCAAGAAGGAAAGATAATGATATAGGTAAAATATTAGCGTATCTTACTCATCAAGTTGTTCATGAATCAATGTTGCCGTATAAAGGATCAATGACAAAACAAGAAAAAGATTATTATCATGCATTTATAAAATTTTTAACTGATAAAGATGTGTATAGTCAACTTTCTGGAAAAAGTTACCTAGATAATGTTACTAGAGAAGAAAATCCAGAGATAATGGGTAAAGTATATCCATTTTGGCTAGGATATAGATACAGAAATGCTGACAAAGAAGGACTAGATCCGGTAGAACTAATAAGTGCTGCTATTAAAAGAGATAGAAAATATTTTGAAGAGCTACCTCAAGATTCAAAGAAAAGAAAATTATACAGTTCTTATGGATTTGAAAAATTAGATCCAAAGAGAATTGCATTACTATTTAGAGAAAAAAGAGGAATAACTCCATACCAGTTTGCTAAAACTGATTTTGATAGAAGAGAATTGGTATATCAAGAGAAATATATAGAAATCAAAAAGAAACCAACAATGCCTGGAGAGACTGAAGAAAGATAATTAATTATGAATCAATATTATGAAAAGAATTAAGTTTTGTTCTTTTCATAATATTGATTTTTGTTTGATAAAATTTTAAAATAAACTAAAATAATATGCATATAGAAAATTAAATAAATCCCAATTGTTATCTAAAATTTTAATGATTTGGGTTTATTTTTTTTTGATTTAAATATATAATTTATTTAATATTTACAAAGGAGAAATGAATTATGAAGAATTTAAATTTAGCTAAAATAATTTTAATTATTATAATTCTTTTTGGAATTTATGGAATATATTATTTTGCCTTTAATGAAAATGATATAAAAAAACAAGAAAATGATTTGAAAATAAGAGAAGAAAATATAAAAGAAATTGTGCAAGTTTATAAAGATAACTTTCAAACAATAGGAAAAAAGGAAAGTGCCATTATAATAGAACGTGAAGAAAATGATAGTGGAATAGATATCCGTAGGGATTACTATGTTTTTGGAGAAGATGGAAAAAGTCTTATAAAAATAAAATATTATGAAGGAACTAATGAAAATAATACGCCAATATTAAAAAAAGAAATTTATATAGATTTATCAAAAAAAGTAGAAGAAAGTGCGAATTTATATAATGGAGTGACAGAAATTTATATAGAAGATTGGTCAAGTAAAGTTATAGACAATTATGAATTTAAAACGCCTATAGAAAAGATTACAGAAATGCTTAATAAAAGATATGATTTTGATAATGCAGATAAAGAAATTGCTTTAAATTTAGAAAATGAAGTATATGTGAATAAATGGGAACATTTAAATCATAGATCTTATGGATGGATTTATGAAATAAAAGAAAATAATAAAGATGAGTATTTATCTTTTAGTATGGGAAATGAAGAAAGAAGTATATATTTCAATTTTGAAATATATGAAGATAATAAAATAGTAAAGAAAATATCAATACAAGGTAGTAAACAAAAAGGAAGTATTGATGATGTAACAGTGCCAGAATTATAAAAGTAAGAGGGAAACATGGGAAGAAAAAAGAAGAAACTGAAGATTAGCAAAAAAACTAAAGAAGTATTAATAGGAATTATTTCTTTGTTGATATTCTATTTACTTGCAGAATTTGGGGTATTAGAAAAAATTGATGAAATAATTGAAAATACAGGATTAGCAGAAATTGTAAAACCAACTGAGAATTCCGTAATAGATACAATTCCAAAAGTAAAAACTAATACAGAAATTATAGAAAATGTTTCGGAAAATATTGTAATAGATAAAAATAAATTAAATGTTTTGTTCTTTGATGTGGGGCAAGCTGATTGTCAACTTATTTTATATAAAGGAAAATCAATGCTGATTGATGCCGGAAATGATGATGATGGAGAATATATTGTAAATGGATTGAAAGGATTAGGAATAACTAATTTAGATTATGTTATAGGAACTCATGTACATGAAGATCATATTGGTGGAATGAGTTTTATAATAGATTCGTTTGAAATAGGGGAATTTTATTTACCTTATAATACAATATCAACAACAAGCTATTATAAAAAATTATTAACTTCTCTTACAAATAAAGAGGAAAGAATAAATGAAGTTAATGTAGGAGATAAAATTCAAATAGATGATTTGGGATTTGAAATAATGTCTGTAGATAATTCTGAACCTGAAAATACGAATGCTTCTTCAATTGTTTTAGAAATGAATTATGGAAATCAAAAATATTTGTTTATGGCTGATGCAGAAATTGAAAATGAAGAGGCAAGAACTTGGAATGATGTAGATGTTTTAAAAGTTGGACATCATGGTTCAAACACAAGTAGTTCTGAAAAATTTTTAAACCAAGTGTTACCTGAAATTTCTATTATTAGTGTTGGAGAAGGGAATAGTTATGAACTTCCAAAACAAAAAATATTAAATAGACTAGAAAAGATTGGAAGTACAATATATAGAACTGATGATGACGGAACAATTCAAATAATTAGTGATGGAAATGAAATCGAAGTTGTTAAAATTGATATAAATTTTGACAGTTCACAAAGAGTGAAATAAATAATTACTATAAAAATACATCTTAAAGATTAGCGGAAAAACTAATTTTATAGATGTATTTTTTTGTTGAATAAAAGTGCTTTTTGTTATAAAATATATTTAAAATTA
>JAFXGW010000024.1 GCA_017536685.1 Clostridia bacterium
GCATTTGGTCTTCCTATTATTGCAGTACTTATTCCCTCTCTTAAAATTTTGCCATTATAAAAGCTTTTTTCTAAAGAGTCAAGTATTATATCTACTTCGTCTAAAATTTTCGAAATTTTGGCATTTGTGACTTCTTCAAGGTCATACTCTGGGTAATCAATAGTAGCCTCTATATCTGCCATAACTGAAATTATTATTTTCCTTATATTTGTAATTTTTTCAGATAAATTTCCTTCTAATTGTTCTAAAGAAATTTTAGCTTCTTTATCTGTTTTTGCATTTATTATATCAATAACCGCTTCGGCTTGAGAAAGGTCCATTCTTCCATTTAAGAAAGCTCTTTTGGTAAATTCTCCTGGCTCAGCTAAATCTGCACCATTTTTAATACATAAGTCTAGTATTTTATTCATTATAACAACGCCACCATGTGAATTGATTTCACACATATTCTCTGCAGTATAACTCTTTGGAGCTTTAAAATAAGAAACTAGAACTTCATCTATTATCTCATCGCCATCTACTATTGTTCCGTATTTAATTGAATAACCTTTAATATCTTCAATGTTTTGGCTATTTTTTTGTTTGAATATTTTATCTAAAACATCAAAACAATTTTCACCACTCATTCTAATTATTCCTATTCCACCAATACCTGGTGCTGTAGAAATTGCAGCAATAGTATTACTCATTTTCCTTCCTCTTTTTCTTTAAATTTATATAATTTTTAATCTCTTTAAAAATCAGGCTATATTATATCATAGTATACATAATTATGCAATAAAATGCTTAGTTTTTTACTAAAAAACGCATTTTATCAACTATTTTCATCTATTCTGTATTTTTCTCATAAAAAAAGACTTAGATTTTATCTAAGTCTTTTAAATATTATTTTAGTGAAACTACAACTTTTCTGTATGGTTCTTCACCAATACTAAAAGTTTTTACTTTATCATTTTCTTGTAATTTTGTATGAATTATTTTTCTTTCATATGCTGACATTGGTTCTAATGTTATTGATTTTTTTGTTTTTATTACTGTTCCTGCAATTTTAACAGCTAAATTTTGAAGATCTTTTTCTCTTTTTTCTCTAAATCCACCAATATTTACTATTACTCTAGCTTTTTCTTTGCTAGATTTAGATGCTACATTTGATAAAACTGTTTGAATACTATTTAGTACTTCACCTCTATATCCAATCAAATATCCTGTATCTTCACCGTTTATATCTACTTTAATTACATTTCCATCTTCTGTAATATCATAAGATAATTCTTTACTTGGTAATTTTTTAATAAATTCATCTAAGAATTTTTTTGCGCTATTTATAGCTTCTGTATTATCTACATTTTCTGATCTAACAACTTTTTTGTTTTCTGCTTTTGGTTCTTTTACTTCTTGTTTTGGTTCTTCTCCAATCTCTTTTAATCTCATTTCTACTTTAACAACTCTTGGAGTTAAAATACTAAAGAAACTTCTTTTATCTTCTGATTCTAATATTTTTATATCGACTTTACTTTTTGATACTTTTAATTCATTTAATCCTTTTTCTATAGCTTCTGTTGAAGTTTTTCCTTCAAAAACATATACTTTGTTATCCATTTACTTCTTCCCCCTCTTTAAAAAATCTATTTAATACTACTCTTTCGAATATCATTAGTAGATTGCTAACTAACCAATATAAAGCTAGTCCAAGTGGTGCAATTAAAGCAATACTCACTGTCATAATTGGCATCATCAAATTCATTTGTTTATTCATTTCATCCATCATTTCTTCTGAATCATTTTTATTTTCTTCTTTTGATTCTTTATCTTCTTTATTTGTTTTTGTCATATTTTTTGTTAATCTCATTGAAATTAATGATGTCATAACATATAATACTGGAATTACATAAACTTTCCAATCTCCATAATTTTGTGTAGGAATATCACTCAAATCTAATCCTAAAAATTCCATATTTAAATTAACATTTTCATCAATTTTTCCTTTTTCTCTAATAATTGCTATTTCTGGATAATTTACATTTTCTCCTCTTTCTTCTTGTATTTGTTCTATATAAGTATTTATTGTTTTGCTGTCTACTTTTTTCATATATGTTAATGGACTACTTACAAGATAAAATACTGAAAGAACAAGAACTATTTGCAATATCGAACTTAAACATCCACTAAAAGGACTCATATTTTCTCTTTTATATAAATCCATTAATTCTTGAGATTGTCTTACTTGGTCATTTTTATATTTGTCTTGAATTTCTTTAGCTTCTTTTTGAATTTTAGCAGTTTTTTTCATTGTTTTTTGTTGTTTGATAGAAATTGGTAGCATAACTCCTTTCACTATAAGTGTAAATATTATGATTGCAATACCGTAATTATTTACTAATCCATAGATACCATTTAATAAGTATCCAAATAAATTTGCAAAAAATTTAAACATGTTTTCCTCCCTATTTTAACGGATCATATCCACCTTTTGAAAATGGATTACATCTCAAAATTCTTTTTAAGCCTATTATAGTGCCTTTTATTGCTCCATATTTCTCTATTGCTTGTTTTGTATATTCGGAACATGTTGGTTCATATTTACACCTAGGTCCAAACCATGGTGAAATAGCTTTTTGATAAAACATTATTAATTTTATTAAAATCTTTTTCATATTAATTCACCAATATTTCCGCTTTTTTCAATGTTCTTAAGAAATTTTTTTCAATATCCTTAAAATTAATTTCTTCTATCTTTTTTTCTTTATTTATAACAATTAAAATTTGAATTCCTTTTTCAATTTTAGACTCAAAATTTTTATAATTTTCTCTAATTAACCTTTTAACTCTATTACGCTTCACTGCTTTTCCTTGTTTTTTAGAAATAGCAATTCCAAATTTATTATAAGAAGAATTTGTTTTCTTTATATACATATGCACATATTCTCCATAATAAAATTTTCCTTTGGAAAAAAGATTTTTGAATTCATAATTTTTTTTAATTATTATTGTATTTTTCATAATTACTATAATCCTTTCTAGAAAATTTTATTTTCTAATGTAAATACATAAAATCCTTGTATTTACTGTGCTTGACTGTTTTTGAGAACTTAGTAATTAACAATAATTTTAATAAAAAAAGGGCGTCAATTAGCCCTCTTTTTAATTCTAAACAGAAATTCTTTTTCTTCCTTTATTTCTTCTTGCTTTTAAAACTTGTCTTCCAGCTCTAGTTTGCATTCTTTTTCTGAATCCATGAACTTTATTTCTTTGTCTTTTTTTTGGTTGGTATGTTCTTTTCATTTTGCACCTCCTAATTTATATAATTTTTATTTTTAAACAATTTTTATTTGTAATAAATAACATATTTATCCACAGTAATAGAGATTATACTATAAAAGATTCAAAAAAGTCAAGTAATTCACAAAATTTAATGATTTTATTTATATTTATCTCTTAATAATAAATAAGTAATAAGAATTATTTAAATATATAAAAATCTCTTTTTTCCT
Organism: Clostridia bacterium; assembly: GCA_017536685.1. Taxonomy (GTDB): domain Bacteria; phylum Bacillota; class Clostridia; order TANB77; family CAG-508; genus Scatovivens. Next base: position 3,492 of record JAFXGW010000024.1, read on the forward strand.
CATCTTTTCTATTTATTTTTAAAATAATCTAATTAATTTAATTTTTAACTTGTTTTTTAAAAATATTTTTGATATTATATGGACACAATGGATAAAAAGAACATTTTTAGGTTTTCCACAATCTGTTGATTCCATAAACACTTGAGGATTCTTGTTTTTAAGTCACCCATGTGGACAACATTGTGGATAAATATACTATAGAAAGGACGGTTTTTTTAGAATGTATTCTGATAAAAACGATTTACTTACAAAAGCAAAAGATCTTTTAAAAGAAGAAATGACAACTATATCTTATACAACATGGATTAAAAATTTAGAAATACAATCTATAAATGACAATAAAATTGTTTTAGTTGCCCTTTCAAAAATGCAAAAAGATGCTATAGAATCAAGATTATTCGATTTAGTATCTAATACATTTAATTTCATCACAAATAAAAATTGTGAAATAGAGATTATTGAAAAAACAGAAGATAACCAAAGTGAAGAAATAATTGAAGAAAAAACAGACTTTATTAATACAGAAAACTATAGTAGTAGTTTCTTAAATCCAAAATATACTTTTGATAATTTTGTAATAGGAAATAATAATAAATTTGCTCAAGCAGCTGCATTTGCTGTTTCTGAAGCACCTGCTACAGCATACAATCCATTATTCATCTATGGTGGAGTAGGTCTTGGTAAAACGCACTTAATGCATGCAATTGGAAATAAAATTATAAAAAATAATCCTAATACAAAAATTTTATATGTAACATCAGAACAATTTATTAATGAATTAGTAAATTCTATAAAAGATGCAAACTATAAAAATGAATTATTTAGAAATAAATACAGAAATATAGATGTTTTATTAATAGATGACATTCAATTCATAGCAGGAAAGAAAACTGGACAAGAAGAATTTTTCCACACATTCAATACTCTTCATCAAAATGGAAAACAAATAATTATCTCTAGTGATAAACCACCAAGAGATATTCCACTTTTAGAAGAGAGATTAAAATCAAGATTTGAATGGGGGATACTAGCCGATATTTCAATGCCTGATTATGAAACTCGTCTAGCAATTCTTAGAAAAAAAGTGCAAGCAGATAAAATAATAATTGATGATTATATATTATCTGTTATTGCTACAAAAATAGATTCAAATATTCGTGAACTTGAAGGGGCCCTAAATAAAATTGTTGCTTACGCATCATTAACTCATAGCCCAATAACAATAGAAATAGCAGAAAAATCAATAAATGATATCGTACTTCAAAAAGAAAAGGTAATTTCTTCAGATTACATACAAGAGGTTGTTGCAAAATATTTTAATATAGATAAAAAAGATTTAGTATCATCAAAAAAATCTAATGATATTGCATTTCCTCGTCAAATAGCAATGTATTTATGTAGAACCGTTGCACAAATGTCATTCCCAAAAATCGGAGCTGATTTCGGTAATAGAGATCATACAACAGTAATGCATGCCGTTAATAAAATTGAAAAAGAAGTAAAAGAAAAAACAAATACAAAATTAATTGTGGAAAGTGTGAAAAACATTATCCAAGATTCAAATTAATTTATATATAAGCAAAAATTTAAAGAAAACAAAATTTATGTTTTGCAAACATATTTTTCTACTAAAGAAGATCTATTAACTCTTACGGAATAGCCGCAAAGGTTTTCCACATGGTTATGTGAAAATCTTGTACAAAACTTGTTAATAACTAAGAATTCACAAATGATATTGAATAATGTGGATAAAAACAAATTTTATTCACAAAGTTTTACACATAGTTTTTATTAGGGAAATAAAGGGTTTGAAAAGTTTTCCACCAAATCCACAACCCCTAATACTAATACTACTATTTATATTATTTAATTAAAGGAGAAAAGAAATGAGAGTTATTTGTGAAAAAGAAAAAATTCTAAAAGGTATTAGTTCTGTTATAAATGGAGTAGCATCAAAAACAACTATGCCTATATTAGAAGGAATACTTATTCAAACAAATGATAACGAATTAAAATTAACATCTTATGATTTAGAAATAGGAATAGAATATATATTAGAAGCAAATGTAGAAGAACAAGGAAATACAGTAGTAAATGCTACTATGTTTAGTGAAATTATTAAAAGATTACCTTCTACAGAAATAAAATTAACTATAAATGAAAATAATTTATTAGAAATAGAATGTGAAGGATCACTTTATAAATTAGCAACAATGAATCCCGATGAATTTCCAGAGTTACCAAAAATAAATGTTGATAACTCTATAGAAATAGAACAAACAACATTAAAAAATATGATTAGAAAAACAATATTTGCTGTAAGTACAGAAGAAAATAGACCTATATTTACAGGATGTTTATTTGAAGTAATAGATAATAAATTAAATGTTGTTGCAGTTGATGGTTACAGATTAGCAATAAAATCTAATGTTTTAAATGAAGCTGCAAACACTTTTAGTAGTGTAATACCAGGAAAAACATTAAATGAAGTAAATAAAATTATATCAGATTCTTTTGATACAGTAAAAATTGGTATTTCAAGAAATCAAGCTTTATTTGAAATGGAAAATTGTAAAATAGTAACTAGATTATTAGATGGTGAATTTTTAAAATACTCAAATACAATTCCACAAAATTGGGAAACAAGAGTTAAAGTAAATAAATCAAATATTCAAAATTGTTTTGAAAGAATTTTATTAATATCAGCATCATCAATAGAAAAAGAGAAAAAATATCCAGTAAAAATAAATATAGAAGTTGGAAAAGTAACAATTTCTTGTGCAAACCAAACAGGTGATGCAAAAGAAGAAATATTTGTTGATACAGAAGGAAAAGAATTAGAAATTGGATTCAATCCAAGATTTTTCTTAGATGCGTTAAAAGCTATAGATGATGAAGAAGTTTATATTGAATTTGGAACAAACAGATCTCCATGTATAATAAAACCTATTGAAGATGGTGATTATATATATATGATATTACCGATTAAAATGAAAGAATAGTTATCCACAAATAAAGAACAAAAAGTGGATAACACTACAGATAAATCTATATTGATATAGAAAGGAGCATATTAGTTATAATACTAATATATATTAAGAATGGAAGAAAAATTAAAGGAAATATACGAAAAAGCAACAGACATATTTTTTGGATTAACTAAAAAATTTGATGGTGTTTCTGAAAGAATATTTGAAAAAACAGGGAAAAAAATAAATGTAGGAATTATTGTTGGTAGTGCTATATTAATTTTCTTTGTAATTCTTTTTGTGAGAATAATATTAGGTTTTGTAATGGACTTTTTATTTGGTAGAGTATAAATAATATGCATATTAAAAATATTTTATTAGAAAATTTTAGAAATTATGATAATCAAGAAATTGAATTAAATGAAAATATAAATATAATATATGGAAATAATGCTCAAGGAAAAACCAATATAATTGAGTCAGTGTTTTTATGCGCTTATGGAAAATCATTTAGAGCCAAAAAAGATCAAGAACTAATAAAATTTGATAAAGAAAATTGCAAAGTAGAAGTTTCTTATTCGAAAATTGATAGAGAAGGAACTATAAAAGCAGAAATAAGGGATAAGAAAACATTTTTTGCAAATGGAGTAAAGCAAAATAAAATAAGTGATATAATAGGAAAAATAAATATAGTAATATTTACTCCTGATGACATTGAAATTATAAAAGATGGACCACAAAAAAGAAGACGTTTTTTAGATATGATGATTAGTTCTCTTCGTCCAAATTATTTACATTTGTTAAATTCTTATAATAAAATTCTAGAACAAAGAAATAATTATTTAAGACAAATAAAACTGGAAAATAAGAATCCATCAATGTTAGATATTTGGGATGAACAACTTTCAGAATATTCTTTTAAAATATTTGAATATAGAAAATATTTTGTGGATAAAATTTCAAATTCAATAGAAGATATCCACAGTTTGATAACAAAAAGTGGAAAAGAAGGCATAAAAATTAAATATATATCTAATAGCAAAAATAAAGAATCATTTTTGGAAAATTTGAAAAAGTCTCGAACAGTTGACATAAAAAAAGGGTTTACTGCAACAGGTGTACATAGAGATGATTTTATGATATATATAAATAGTAGACCTGTTTCGATTTTTGGTTCTCAAGGCCAACAAAGAACTGCAATTTTAACATTAAAACTTTGTGAACTTAAAATTGTTAAAGAAGAAATTGGGGATACACCAATTCTTTTATTAGATGACTATATGTCAGAGCTTGATGAAAATAGAAGAACAAGCTTTCTAGAAAATATAAAGGGGAATCAAGTAATAATTACTTGTACAGATAGAATAGATTTAGAAAATGAAAGTTCTATTTATTATGTAGAAAATGGAATTTGTAAGAAAGTCTAAAGGAAAGGAAGTATAAATGTATATACATATAGGAAAAGACTTTATTATAAATAGCAAATATATTATAGCAATATTTAATATTGACTATGTTAAAAATACAAAAGAATATAAGGCAATGTATAAATCATTAGAAGAAGCAGGAAATTTAATATTTGTTTCTGATAAAAAAGGGATGTCTTTTATATTAACAGAAGAAAATAATATTAAAAAGGCATATATAACCAATATTGGTGTGAATACTATTGCTAAGAGAATGATATAACATAGGGAGGAAGAAATGGAAAAATTCGAACATGAGTATAATGCAGATCAAATTCAAGTTTTAGAAGGATTAGAAGCTGTAAGAAAGAGACCTGGTATGTACATAGGAAGTGTATCTGTAAGAGGATTACATCACTTAGTATATGAAATTGTGGATAACTCTGTTGACGAAGCATTAGCAGGATATTGTAAAAATATTAAAGTTACAATAGAACCAGGAAATATAATTTGTGTAGAAGATGATGGTAGAGGTATTCCAATAGATAAACATGCCAAAACAGGATTATCTGCTGCAGAAACAGTTTATACAGTTTTACATGCTGGTGGAAAATTTGGTGGAGATAGTGGATATAAAGTGTCTGGAGGTCTTCATGGAGTTGGTGCATCTGTTGTTAATGCATTATCTGAATGGACAGAAGTTACTATTCAAAGAGATGGTGGAATTCACCAAATGAGTTTTGAAAGAGGAAAAACAGTAAAACCGCTTACAAGAATTGGTGATTCTAAAAAAACAGGAACAAAAGTAAGATTTTATGCTGACGATACTATATTCGAAACATTAGAATATGAATATGAAGTATTAGAAAATAGATTTAGAGAAATGGCTTTCTTAACAAAAGGCTTAAGCATTGAACTTGAAGATCAAAGAGAAGAAGTTCCAAGAACAGCTAAATTCTGTTTTGAAGGTGGATTAAATTCATTTGTCGAATATTTAAATAGAAGTAAAGAAAAATTACATCCTCAACCTATATATATAGAAAAAGAAGGAGATTTCCCTGTAGAAATTGCAATTCAATACACAACATCTTATTCAGAAAGTATTTATACATTTGTAAATAACATTAATACAATTGAAGGTGGAACTCACTTAGAAGGTTTTAAAAGATCTTTAACAAAAGTATTTAATGATTATGCAAGAGCAAAAAATATTTTAAAAGAAAAAGATGCTAACTTAGTTGGTGATGATATAAGAGAAGGTATAACAGCAGTTATTTCTGTAAAGGTAAAAGAACCACAATTTGAAGGACAAACTAAAACAAAGTTAGGAAACAGTGAAGTTGCTGGTATTGTTCAATCAATGGTAAATGAACATTTAGCTAACTTTTTAGAAGAAAATCCAAATGTAGGAAAAGCTATTCTAGAAAAATGTATTAGTGCAGCAAGAGCTAGAGAAGCTGCTAGAAAAGCAAGAGAACTTGTTAGAAAGAAAAATTCTCTAGAAACAGCTACATTACCAGGAAAACTTGCAGACTGCAGTAGTAAAATTGCAGATGAATGTGAAGTTTACATCGTAGAGGGAGACTCTGCTGGAGGAAGTGCAAAACAAGGAAGAGACAGAAGATTCCAAGCTATACTTCCACTTTGGGGTAAAATGCTTAATGTTGAAAAAGCAAGAGCAGATAAAATTTATGGAAATGATAAATTAAACCCAGTTATACTTGCAATTGGTGCTGGTATAGGAAATGAATTTGATATAACAAAAATAAGATATGGAAAAGTTATTATAATGGCAGATGCTGACGTTGATGGAGCACATATTAGAACATTATTATTAACATTCTTCTTTAGATATATGAGACCTTTAATAGAAAATGGAAATGTATATCTTGCTCAACCACCTTTATTTAAATTATCTAAAAAAGGTATGGAAGATATTTATTGTTATACAGATGAAGATCTAGATAAAAAATTTGCAGAACTTGCTGAAAGAGGAATTTCTAGAGATCAAGTAGGAATTCAAAGATATAAAGGTCTTGGAGAAATGAATCCAGACCAATTATGGGAAACAACAATGAATCCAGAAACAAGAACTTTAGTAAAAGTTACAATGGATGATGCAATTTCAGCAGATGAAATATTCTCACTTTTAATGGGAGATGAAGTAAATCCAAGAAGAGAATTTATTGAAAAAAATGCTAAATATGTTAAAAATTTAGATATTTAATTTATAAATGATAAAGGCATAAGGAGGATTCCTTATGCCTTTTATCATCTTATAAAACTTATATTAACTTTCAGCTAAAACTAATATACATAGTAGTCAAACCTAATGTATATTGCTATACAAGTAAGCTCTATACCACATATATTAATCAGTTACTAGACTACAAATCCACTTTAAATAGCTATATTCATCCAAATCGTGGGACTACAAATAACCACTTTCAAGTAAAAGAATAATCATAACTTCAAATATATCATATACTTTTCAAATCCTAATAATCATCCGCCAATCACGTTTAATTTATTCTAAAAAGAATAAAAAATCATAAAGAAATAGAACAATCAAATACACAATATATTCTTTGTGTCCAACATAAAATACTAAAGCTCGAGCTCCAATATTTTACATCTTTACTCGATTCCTAATTACTAACAAATAATAGTTTTATATAATAAGCAAATTAACTTATTATATAAAATATTATTGCCAATAATTAAGCTCTAAGTTAGGCTAATATAAATTTTATAATAGTATTATGTGCGAAATAAAAAATTATATTCAAAAATTAATTAGAAAATTTTAGTAAATTTTAAATATTGAAATTAAAATGATAATTTTTTTGATTTAATTAATATTTTGAAATTCGAAATTAATAATAAACCTATTTAAATTAATAAAAATAAAATCAAATTTTAATCTTAATAAAATCTTAATAATTCCTCTATTTTTTCTTAATAATTTTTTGATAGACTTATAATCGTAGAAAACAAAAAATAATTATAAATAATAATTGAAAACTTTAAAAACAAGAAAAATGCGAGTATAATAAAATCGAAAGATGAAAATTATATTTGTTAAAACTAAAAGAAAGTAGGGGATTTTATGTACAATATTTTAGTTTGTGATGATGACAAAGAAATTGTAAAAGCAATCGAAATTTATTTGAGTAAAGAAGGATATAATGTTTTAAAATCTTATAATGGAGAAGAAGCTTTAAAATTATTAAAAAATAATACAATTCATTTAATAATCCTAGACATTATGATGCCAGTAAAAGATGGATTAGAAACATTAAATGAAATAAGAAAAACAGAATCTATACCCGTAATAATGCTTTCTGCAAAATCTGAAGATGAAGATAAAATAAAAGGTTTAAATTTAGGTGCAGATGATTATGTAACAAAACCATTTAATCCTTTAGAGTTAGTAGCAAGAGTAAATTCGGGAATTAGAAGATATACAAAACTTGGGAATATTGATTCAAATGAAAATAAAAATATTTATAAAACCGGAGAATTAATTATTGATGATGATTTAAAAAAAATTACTGTTGAAGGAAATGAAGTAAAACTAACGCCTACAGAATACAATATTTTAAAATTCCTAACTAAAAATAAAGGAACAGTTTATTCAATAGAAAAAATTTATGAAAATGTATGGAATGATGAAGCATATGCAGCGGAAAACATAATAGCAGTCCATATTAGACATATAAGAGAAAAGATTGAAATTAATCCAAAAGAACCAAAATATTTAAAAGTAATTTGGGGAATAGGATATAAAATAGAAAAAATTAGTTAGGAGGATGTTAAAATGAGAAAAAGTAAAATATTAAAAACAATTTCTTACATTTTAATACCGTTTTTAATATTAATAATTGGATTATCTATTTTTTATGAATTTGGAAAAGAAGTTTATGGAGAAGAAATAGATACAAGTACATACTTTAAAACAGATACCTTTCTTAATATGTATATGAGTGAATTATCAAGTGAAGCTCAAAGATTAATTTATCATAATGATTCATTTAATAGTCTTAATGATGGAGATATAACAATTTGTTTTGTAGAAAGTAATAGTTTTCATGTATTAAAAAATAAACAATATAATTTAAAAGATTATTATTTTTTGATAACATATAATGATTTAGCAATAACAAATGTTGAACTAACTAGTAAAACAAATAATTTACAAGCAATTAAAGAGTTTATAAACAGCAGTTCAAATAAAAAAGCTAATATAATAAATGGAGTAGTAGAATCTAATTCAGAAATTTTTGCTAATAAAGCTCTTCAATATTATGAAGGATTTGAAAATACTTATTATTCGATTGATGAAAATAGTTATGTAATAAAAAATGATCATTCAACAGAAACTTTGATAACTCCAAATGGAAATTTTGAATATAGTCCTTATGATTATAAATATGAAATTACAGATGAAGGAACTTTTATTACAGAAGTTGAAGAGAATGAATTTGTAAAAAATGCATTAAGCCAACCAGAAAAAGAATGGTATACAACAAATATAAAAGATTTTCAAATTTTTTCCACATATAGTGAAGAATTGGTAGAAATAGAGAACTTATATTATTTAAAAACACTTATTAAAGATTTAAAACTATTTGAAAAATATATGGTTTATGCTATTCCAATAGCTTCAAGCTTACTAATTATTATTTTTATATATTTAATTATTGCAATCGGACATACAAATGGAAAAGATAAAATTGATTTTAATGATTTAGATAAAATTCCTATAGAAATAGTTTTATTAGTAGGGTGTTTATTAGTAATTGGAGTAGTTGCCATAGCTATAAGTCCTCTTTATAACATTAAACAATCTAACTATGTTTTTGCAAATAGTTTATTGCTAACAGGATATTTTATTAGTTATATTTTGTGTGCGGTAATGGGGATAACAATAATAAAAAGAATTAAAGCCAAAACTTTAATTAAAGAAAGTTTAACTGGAAAAATTTGCAAATGGAGTTTTAACTTATGTAAAAAAATATTAAATAAAATCAAAAATATTATAAAAAGAATTATAAGAACAATAAAAGAATTAATTTCAAATTGGCCAGATTCAATTAAAGCATGTATATGTTTTATTATTTATGTGTTACTTTCTATTTTATTAATTTTTGCATTAGAATTTATAGGATTTTTAATAATATTAATAGTTTCAGGAATTCTTTTATATGGAATTTTAGAAGAAATAAATAGTTATAAAAAAATAGAAAAACATTTAAAAGAAATGTATGAAGGAACTAATAGAGAAAAATTAAATGAAAAAGATTTTACAAAAAATTTTAAAGAAGTTGTAAAATATATAAACGATATATCAAGAGGATATGAAAACGCAATTGAAGAAGGAATAAAATCAGAAAGATTAAAAACAGAATTAATAACTAATGTTTCACATGATATAAAAACTCCATTAACTTCTATAATAAATTATGTAGATTTGATAAAAAAAGAAAATATAGAAAATGAAAAAATTAAAGAATATGTTGAAGTTTTAGATAATAAATCTCAAAGATTAAAAAAATTAACAGAGGATTTAGTTGATGCCTCAAAGGCTTCTTCGGGAAATGTTAAACTAAATATTGAAAAAATAAATGTTGTAGAGCTTATAAAACAAACAACAGGAGAATTTGAAGATAATTTTAAAAAGAAAGAATTAGAAATAATTTCAGAATTTGCATATGATGAATTGTATATAAATGCAGATAATAGGTATATGTATAGAATTGTTGAAAACTTATTTAGTAATATATCTAAATATGCTCAAGAGAAATCTAGAGTTTATATAGATGTAAAAAGAATTGGAAGCAAAGCAAGAATTGATATAAAAAATATATCTAAAGAAAGATTAAATATATCAAGTGATGAATTAATGCAAAGATTTGTAAGAGGAGATAAATCAAGAACAACAGAAGGTAGTGGACTTGGACTTTCTATTTCAAAAAGTTTAACTGAACTTCAAAAAGGAAGTTTTGAAATAAAAATAGATGGAGATTTATTTAAAGTAGAATTAGAATTTGATATTATTTAAAATTAATTATTTAATTTTAAATTTTGAAAAAACAATAAAAGGTTAGTATGAAAATAGATTACTAATACTTTTATTGTTTTTTATTAATTTATTTGTGTAAAATCGTTTATTAAAAAAATAATTTTTATTAAAATAATTTAATTTTTGTCAGAAATTTTGAGAAAAAGTAAATCAAAATTTTTAAAATATTTAAGATAATTTGTAGGAAAAATTTAAATTTATAAAAAAATATGACAAAAAATGCTTATAAAAATTTTGACAAATTTTCTTGAAAGTATTGACAGTATTGGTTTTTGTGTTGTATTATAATTTCAAAATTTTTGAAAGGAGAGATATTGATAAAAAATACAATAAAAACTCAAGATTGGTTGACTTTCGATAAAGTTTTAGAAAATGGTATAATTATTAATAAAAATTCTTATATAAAATTAATAAAAATTAGACCAATAAATTATGATCTTAAATCAAATTTAGAAAAAGAAGCAATTTTAAATTCTTATAAATTATTTTTAAAAACTTGTGATTTTAATATTCAAATACTTATTCAAAGTAAAAAAGAAAATTTATCCCAAAATTTTTATAATCTAAAAAAATCTTCCCAAAAAGAAAATAAAAATATTCAAGAAATAACTCAAAAATATATAGAATTTTTAAAATCTAAAAATGAAGAAAATAAATCATCTTCTAAAAATTTTTATATCATTATAAAATATGAAATTGAAGCAACTATAAAAAATGAAGACGAAAGAAAAAATGCTCAAAATATAGCAATAAATTATTTAAACGAATGTTTTTTCAAAGTAAAAGAGAGCCTTTCTAGATGTGGAAATAGCGTTTTTGATATTAATTCTAAAAAGGAATCTGAAAATATTTTAAGTTCTTTTTTTAATTTATCCCAAAACAAATTTATTGAAGAAGGAGAGTGATACTATAGAAGATTTTTATAAAGGAATTTTAAATATAAAAGATAAAATAGCACCAAGCTATGTAAATAATAGAAATCCAAAATTTTTAGAGATTGATGGTATATATTATGCTGGAATCTTAGTAATTGACTATTATAGAGAATATTCTGAAATTTTGCTTAAAAATTTAATCAATACAAATATAAACATGAATATTTCTATATTTTATGAAAAGCAGGATACATATAAAACAATAAAAGATTTAACATATTTTATTGGAAATGTAGGTGTAGATTTAAAGTTTGGAAATCAAAATAGAGAAGATATAGATATAGCAGCGTATTCTTATAATGATGCAAAATATATAAGAAAAGAAATGCAAGTAAATAATGAAGAACTTTATTTTTTGTATATTTATTTAATTGTTATTTCAGAAAGTGAAATGGATTTAGAGAGAAACTTAAATAAAATAGAAGGAATTTTAGGATCAAATGGAATGATGACTAGAAAAGCTAATTTTAGACAAGAGCAAATATATAGATCTTGTTTACCTTTAATGAACAATGAAAATGATTTAAAAGAAATAAGTAGAAGAAATATTTTAAGTAATGGATTAGTTGCCACATATCCATTTGTTTCTTCAAATATGTATGATGAAAATGGGATTTTTATAGGTACAAATATTTATAATAATTCTATGATTTTAGTAGATAGATTTAATAAAGAAAAATATAAAAATGCAAACATGTGTATTTTTGGAACAAGTGGTGCAGGAAAATCCTTTTATACAAAACTTTTAATTTTACGATATAGATTATTTGGAATATCTCAATACATAATTGATCCGGAAAGAGAATATGGAAAAGTATGTGAATCTTTAGGCGGAATAAATATAAAATTTGGTCCTACATCAAAATGTTTTATAAATGTTTTTGATATTAGAGAAGATAGTATAGAAGATGATTCTGGATTTTTAACTACAAAAATTTCTAAATTAAGAGGATTCTTTAGTTTGGTTTTTGGAGAACTAGATGAAGAAATGGTAGCGATTTTGGAAGAAAAATTGATTGAAACATATAAAGAAAAAAATATAACATTTGATGATAATTCTTTGTATAAAAGAAATGAAAATGGAGATAAGGTGTTTAAAGATAGTCTTGACATGCCTATATTACAAGATTTTTATAAAATTATAGAAAAGGATAATGAAGCAGAGTTTTTTAAAAGAAAATTGTATCCTTTTATATATGGTTCTTTAAAATTTTTGAATAATTATACAAATATAGAATTAGAAAACAAATTAATTGTAGCAGATATATATGAACTAGAAGAAGAAAGTTTAAAATATGGTATGTATATTTTTGTTGATATGTTTTGGGACAAAGTAAAGAAAAATAGAGAAGAAAATAAAGCTATATATTTAGATGAAATTTGGAGATTAATTGGAATAACTTCAAACAAATTTGTTGCAAGTTTTATATACAAAATTTTTAAAACAATAAGAAAATATGGTGGAAGTGCAGTTGCTATAACTCAAGATGTTTCAGATTTATTTAGTCTAGAAAATGGAACATATGGTAAAAGCATTTTAAACAATTCAAGTATAAAATCATTTTTTTCTTTGGAAGAAGAAAATATTTTAATATTAGAAAAATATGCAAATATTTCGGAAAAGGAAAAAATAGAAATAAAATCTTTAAAAAGAGGAGAGAGTTTAATGTTTATTGGAGATAATCATGTGTTAGTAAAAATAGAATGTTCTAATGATGAAAAGGAGATGATAAGTTGAAATTAATAACGGCAATAGGAAATCCTGTTTTGAATGAAAAATTAAGAATATTAGAATCTGTTTGTGTTGTTGGAAGAGACATTCAATATCAAGAAGGGATTGTTGAAATTTTAGAAGAATGTGAAGATATTGATTGTCTAATTATACATGGAAATTTACCAGGAGAAATTGGTTTTTATAAATTAATTAACAAAATAAAAAATATAAAACCAGAAATTGATATTTGTGTATTTTTGGAAAAAAAAGATGAAAATATAGAAAATTATTTAAGTAGTAAGGAAATATACAAAATCTATTATTTAAATCAAATAAATTTTGATGATTTTGTTAAAATTTTTAAAAATAATAAAAATAATTTGGTATTTGGAATAAATAAAGAAATTAATGAATTTAAAAAACTCATTTTAAATGAAAATTTAATTGAAGATAATTACACTTTTGTGGAAAGTGTAATTAATGAAAATTTTGAAGAAAATAAATGTAATGAATATATTGAAAATTTTAATGAAACAAATATAAAATTTGGTGAAAAACAAAATGAAAATGTACTAGAAAAACAAGATGAATATTGTTTTAATAATGATGAAATATGTAAAACGATTGCTATTAGTGGTAATTTTGGTTCTGGAAAAAGCTTGGTTTCTGTTTTGTTATCCAATGTTATATCAAAACAAAATAAGAAATGTTTATTAATAGATTTTGATTTAGAAAACTCATCTATAAATACTCTTTTAGGAATAAAAAAATACAAAGAAAAACAAAGTTATGTAGAAGATTGCATTACGAAGGTTGATGAAAATTTGGATGTACTTTGTGGAATTGATAAGATTATTAATTTTAGAGAAATAATTAATAATTATGCAATAAAAGAAATAATAGAAAGATTAAAAATTGATTATGATTTTATTATAATGGATGTTTCATCTCGAATTGATTTTAAATATGTAAAAATAGTTTTAACATATTGCGAAAAGATAGTTTTTTTAATTGAGCCAAATTTATTAGAAATAAGTAAGTCTAATAAATTTTTGGAAGTTTTAATAAGTGATTTTAATATAGATGTGGATAAAATAAAAATTATATTTAATAAATCAAATAAATATAAAATAATAGAAAATGTTTTAGAAGAAATATTTTCAGAAATTGAAATTATAGGTTGCATTGAATATGAAGATTTGTATAGTTTATTTATTAATAAAAATACACAAATAAATTTTGATGAAAATAAATTTGAAAGAATATATCAAAAATTAATAAAAAAAGAGGAGGGGATATATGCAAATGCAAGTGTTAGATATTGATAATAGTATTAATAATAAAAACGAAATCAATCAAAATTTAGGAATAAGAATATATGAAGCTCAGCAAAGTTTTTTGCAAACAAGCTTAGGGAAAGCTGTAAATACGGCAATAGATATTGGACTAAAATCTATATTACCAGACTTAATAGAAGATGAAGTTATAGATATAAAAGACTGTATTTTAGAAAATGGTTTTAAATCTGGTGTTGAAGAAATATTAAAATCAGGAATAGACTTTGGAAAAAGTGTGTCTGGCATAATAACAGGTAATTTTGAAAGTATTGAACAAGTTCAAATGGCTGTGAAAAATGGAGGTATATTAGATAAAACATCAGAGTTATTAGATAATATAATTAATTTCGTAAAGCAAAAGAATTTAATAAATAATACTACGGCATCTTTAATTAAACAGGGGAAGAATTCTATAATAAGTTCCATAAGTAACAAAGTTGAAGAAACCCTAACAAATCAAATAAAAGCTGTGGATAAAATTGAAAAATTTACGAAAAATTGGAATATTGCTTACGGAATTCAAGATTTTGAAAAAATGGAAGTGGCGTATAAAAATATAAAAAATAATTTAGAAAAAGTATTACCTTTAGAAAGAATAATTAACAATGCGAGAACAATAGAAAATATACATAATTTAATAAAAAATAATGGAAAAAGTTTTAATTTAACAGAAGATGAAATAAAATTAGCTCAAATACTATAAGAGAAACAGAGGAAAATTGTAGAAATGTTTGAAAATAAAAGCGTTCTGATTATATGTAATCAAATATTATTACTAAAAAAATACGAAAAAAATCATAAGTTTTAAGGTAACTTTTTTGCCAAATTTCCTTGATTTTTTAAGTGTTTTTTTATATAATGCAAGTGGAAAATAATAAAGGAAAAGAGGATAATAAATGGAAAGGCAAGATGGAAAAATAATCGAAAGAAATATTGAGACAGAAATGAAAACTGCCTATATTGATTATGCAATGAGCGTTATCGTTTCACGTGCTTTACCTGATGCTAGAGATGGTTTAAAACCTGTTCACAGAAGAATTCTTTATTCTATGCATGAAGATGGAATTACATCAGATAAACCATACAGAAAATGTGCTAATACAGTTGGTTCTGTTTTAGGAAGATATCACCCTCATGGTGACTCTTCAGTTTATGATGCAATGGTAAGGTTAGCTCAAGATTTCTCAATGAGATATATGTTAATTGATGGTCATGGAAATTTCGGATCAATAGATGGTGACGGAGCTGCGGCTATGAGGTATACAGAAGCAAGAATGGCAAAAATTGCTGAACAAATGCTTGTTGATATCGAAAAAAATACAGTAAATTTCATGCCAAACTATGACGATAGACTTCAAGAACCAACAGTTCTTCCTGCAAAAGTACCAGCATTATTAATTAATGGTTCATCTGGTATTGCGGTTGGTATGGCTACAAATATTCCACCACACAACCTAACAGAAGTTATTAATGGTGCAATAAAAGTAATAGATAATCCAGAAGTTTCAATAGAAGAACTTATGGAAGTTGTAAAAGGTCCAGATTTTCCAACAGGTGCTATGATTCTTGGAAAAGAAGGAATAAAAGAAGCTTACACAACAGGTAGAGGAAAAATAACAGTAAGAGCAGAAACAGAAATAGAAGAAATGTCTGGAAATAAACAAAGAATTATTGTTTCATCTCTTCCATATCAAGTAAATAAATCAAACTTAATAATTAAAATAGATGAACTTGTAAGAGAAAAGAAAATTGAAGGAATCTCAGAAGTAAGAGATGAATCTGATAGAAATGAAAGAGTAAGAATAGTAATCGAGCTTAAGAGAGATGCTAGACCTCAAGTAATTTTAAATCAATTATTCAAACATACACAAATGCAAGATACATTCGGTGTAATTACACTTGCTTTAGTTGATGGAGAACCAAAAATCTTAACATTAAAACAATGTTTAGAAGTATATATAAATCATAGAAAAGAAGTTATCTTAAGAAGAACAAAATTCGAATTAGATAAAGCAGAAGCAAGAGCACACATTTTAGAAGGTTTATTAATTGCTATAGACAATATTGATGAAGTAATCAAAATAATTAGAGAATCTTATGATGATGCTAAAGAAAGATTAATGGAAAGATTCAAACTTTCTGATATTCAAGCGCAAGCTATATTAGATATGCAATTAAAGAGACTATCAGGATTACAAAGAGAAAAACTAGAAGAAGAATATGCTGAATTAATGAAATTAATTGCATACTATAAAGAAATTTTAGCTAGTGCAACTTTAGTATATGATATAATAAAAACAGAACTTTTAGAAATGAAAGATAAATTCGGAGATGAAAGATTAACAAAAATTGCACCTGCAGAAGGTGAATTTGAAGAAGAAGATCTTATCAAAGAAGAACAAACTGTAATTGCTTTAACTCACTTTGGATATATTAAAAGAATGCCAGTAGATACATATAAGAGCCAAAGAAGGGGAGGAAAAGGAATAACAGGAATTGCAACAAGAGAAGATGATTTTGTAAAAGAAATATTTACAGCATCAACTCATGACACAATTCTATTCTTCAGTAATAAAGGAAAAATGTATAGATTACGTGGATTTGAAATTCCAGAAGCAGGAAGAACTGCAAAAGGAACAGCAATCGTGAATTTACTAAACTTAGAAGCTGGAGAGAAAATCTCTGCAATTATACCACTTCAAAACTTTGCAAGTGATAAATACTTGTTAATGGGAACAAGAAATGGTTTAATCAAAAAAACACCACTTCCAGAGTATGATTCAAATAGAAAAACTGGATTAATGGGAATCACATTAAAAGATGATGATGAATTAATCGATGTTAGATTAACTGATGGACAAGATAATGTTGTATTAGTTACTAGAAAAGGACTAAGTATCACTTTTGATGAAAAAGATGTTAGACCAGTAGGAAGAACAGCTCAAGGTGTAATTGGAATGAGATTAGATGACGGAGATTACGTTGTTGGTATGGAACCAATTGTAGTTGGAAGCAGCGCTACTCTACTTACAATTACAGAAAACGGATTTGGAAAGAGAACAGAACTGGATGAATACAGAGTTCAAAACAGAGGTGGACGTGGAGTTATAACATATAAAATTACCCCAAAAACTGGTGAAATCGTAGGAATTAAGATAGTAAATGGAACTGAAGATGTAATTTTAATTACAGACACAGGAACAATTATTAGATTAAACTCTGGAGAAATCAGTGTTCTTGGAAGATCAACACAAGGTGTTACTTTAATGAGAACAAACGAAGGAAAAGTTGTAAGTATTGAAAAGATAGTTGAAAAAGATGAAGACTATGTAATTTAATAAATAAAAAAGACAAACTTTAATTTGAAGTTTGTCTTTTTTTACTATTGACATTATAATTTTTATATTTATATAATAAATTGTGTAAGGAGATAATTATGGAAAAAACTAATGATTATAAATATGTAGATATAATGAAAGAAGTAGTTCAAGCATATATAAATACAACTGGAAGACTTGATGACGAATTTTTTGAGAGATTTTTTGGAAAAAAAGCACAAGCAGCGTTTTTGTCTGGTATGGTTGAAAACAATTCTGTAGAAGATGCCATGATAATGAATGGTTTGGCTGGCGTTGATTGTAGAAAAATTGATTTTTCAAAACTTTCTTTGAAAAATTATATGAAAATACCTTTTGATTCTAATACACAATTTCCAGAAGATATAAAACAAGTTTTTAATTCAATATTAGAAAAATCGAAACAATTTGGTTTTGGGTTAGAAGGATTACTTCAAGAAGGAAAATTATCTGGAGAAGGAATAAATGTTGCTATAATAGATGAAGATGTTGATGTGTCTAATATGGATACTGATGATATAAACCTTATATATCATGGAGAATCAACAGGACATCATTATCATGGACAAACTGTAAGTAGTTTACTTGCATCTAAATCTTGTGGAGTTGCCAAAGGTGCAAAAGTTCATTTTTTTCAAAAAACAAAAGAAAAAGATAAACAATTTGAACAAATAATAGAATATAATAAAAATTGTACAAATGAATCTGACAAAATTACGGTTTTGTCAGGAAGTTGGAGTATAAAAGGTGCTGAATTTGAAAAATGGCAACAAGCTTTAAGAACAGCTGGTTGTGAATTAGTGTGTCAAAATAATTTTGTTCAAAATTTTACAGAAATAAGTGGTGACGATGTTATTTTAAATATGACAGAGGAAGAAAAAGAGGGATTTTCAGAAGGTATGAGACAAATGATAGAAGCTATTGATTTGAGTTCATTAGTAAAAATTCCAATTAATAGAACATATCATCAATATAAAGATGAAGGTTTTAAATATCAAGCTTCTTATAGTAATAGTTGGGGAATACCTCAAGTAGCAGGTTTGTTAGCGTTATATAAAGCTAAAGATAAAAGTTTAACATTTGAAGATTTTTGTGGTCTATGTAGAGAAACTGCAAGTGAAAAAGGAGTAATAAATCCAGTTGGCATTTATGAAGAAGTAGAAAAAAGATTAGAAAGAGCAAAGCAAAATGAAAATCAATGTGTTAAGAAAATTGATATAGAAGATGATGGTAGATAAATGGATATTTTAACTTTAAAATCAAAAGTGAAATTGGGATGTAATTTATGTGATAAATGCTGCATTTATAGAGGGGATATAAGACTGTTACCAATTAATGTTTGGAGAATAAGCAAATATTTAAATATATCTGTAACGGAGTTTTTAGACAAATATACGGATAGACCGAAAAAAAGTAAATTAGAATTAGTTTTGAAAACAACTGGAGAGCTTAAACAATGTATTTTATATGATGACCAAGAAAAAAAATGTGGAATTCACTCTGTTAAACCACTTCAATGCGTAATGTTTCCGTTAGTTCCAGAAAACTTAAAAAGAGATTATTTCGTAGATTCTGGTCAGTGCAGATTAGAAGATGCTAAAGAGATAACGGTAAATGAATGGGTTAATGGGAATAATAAAATTTATAGTAAGAATAAAAAGATTTGTATGGAGTGGATTCTGTTTATAGAATGGGCTCAAATGAAAATAAATGAATTTTCAGAAATAGAAATAGATGAGTTATATAAGATACTATTTGAGAATTATAATCCTAGAAAATGGAATATTATAAGGCAAATGAAAAAGAATATGTGGGAAGCAGAGAAATTTATAAAAGAAAATCTTAAGTAAAATCTAAATAATTGACAAAAACAATAATTGATAGTAAAATAAAAGTAAGAAATGGAGAAACCACAAACGTGGTTGCCACGAATATGTTTAACAACACATTGCTCGGGAAAGCTTAAATGTGTTGTTTTTATTTTTGTAGTTCTTTATTAACCCAGTTATTAAAAATAATTGTTAACAAGGCTACATTTATGGATATAGATATTGTAAGTCCTATAATAAGGAATATTAAAATGTTCACCATAAACACCACCTCACTTTCTAGAAGATGTCTTCTGTATGTAAAGTGGCAACACACTCTGCTTATTCTCATTTCTTACTTGAAGAAAGATATATCACATTAAATAATTAATTACAACAAGGTTTTTTTATAAAATAAATTTTCATAAAAAAAGAAATCCATTTTATGGATTTCTTTTACTTTTATGCTTCTTTTTTGGCTTTTTTAAATCTTAAATCATCTCCAAAAAATCTTAAGAAACGGTAGTTTCCAGCTAAACGAGAGCCGATTCTTGTGGTATATGTTTTAAATAATTCATCTACATTTAAGTTTGTAGAAATTATAGTTTTTGTTATTTTGTGATTTTGATTTAAAAGTCTTGTATTTATTATTGTAAATAATTCAGTAACTTTAGAATCTGTGATTTTTTCTGTTCCTAAATCATCTATTATAAGTAAATCTACATTTAGAATGTTTTCATATAAATCAAATCTAGCGTTTTCTCTACCAAATTTTGCATCGTTTATTTCATCAAACATTACTGGGGCTGTTTGGTAAAGAACTGTTTTTCCAAGTTTTAACATTTCATTTGCGATACAGTTTGTCAAAAATGTTTTCCCAACACCAGTGTTACCTGTAAAAATTAAGTTTTTCTCTTCCGGGTCATCAAAATTTTCAATAAAAGATTTTACTTTTTCACGAATTATTTGCATGTTCTCACGTGGAGATAAATCAGATTTATAAAGAGCTTTATCAGGCTTATCAGAAAAGATTCTTATATTAAAACTTGAAAAATTTTCTCTTTCTAAATTTCCCATGTTTGATTTATTGTAAGCGATATCAAATATTCTTTGTTTTAAACATGAACACATTACAAGTTTGCCATCTTTTTGAACATATCCTGTATCTTTACACAATTTGCAGTCAAAATGTGGATTTAAGTAGTTATTTTCTTTAGAAAGATTTTTTATAAAATCATTTTTTTCTTTTATAAGGCTATTATTTTTCTTTTTTAAACTAGCAAGTAAAGAGGCTTTTTCTTTAGAATCAGATACAAGAATTGCTTTAGAAGTTTGGATTGAATTTAAAGTTAACTCTTTGTCTATTTCTTGAAGGCGTGGGTTAACACTCATTAAATCCTTTTTTCTTTCTTCAGCAGCTTGAACAGCTCTGGTTCTTTTTTCATCATATTCTTTTAAAACTTGCTTTAATAAAGAATTGTCCATTTATTATTATATCCTTGAATATGTATTTAGGTTTTAAAAACCTATAAATTAATTATCATATAATGATTCTAAATTATCAAAAGTACTTTGGGTATATTCGAAAGCAACTTTTTCTATTTGTTTTGTTTTCTTTTCTTTATCTTTTAAAGATGTTAAATAAGTGTTTACTTCATCAACAGAATGTAAGTCTTTATTGTGCCAATCTGTAAGAAGTGTGTCTATATAATCAAATCTTACTTTATTATTTGAAGAAGCTTTTTTTAGAGCAATTTCAATTACATCCATTGGGTATCCATAATTTTCAGTCCATTTTACAATATCTTCTTCTTCATAAGTTGTTAGTTTTCTATATAAATTTAATTTTTTAGAAATTTCATTATTAATACTTCCGCGTTTTTCTTGCTTTTCAAAATAAGCATCTAAGTCATTAAATGTTTTTATATTATTTTTACTCCAAGCATCTGCTGTTGCTTGGACATAATTTCTATGTAAAGCTCTTTTATCATAGGCATAATTAAAAAGTGCAAGCATAACTTGTTCATCAAAACCATATTTGTTAAACCAAAGATCGATATCATTATACCAAGATGGAGACATAACTCCTTGGAAAAATTGTGAATTAATATTTTCAATAGCTTTTGCTCTATATTGGCTTTGTGCACTCTTAATAGCATCTTCTGGTGAAGATGTTACTTTTGGTGAGTATAATTTTGTTATTTCTATTTCTTGAATATCGGCTAGAGTATAGCCATCAGTTTTCTTAACTAAAAGACCTTTTTCTTCCCAGTACTTGATTGCATCTTGAACTGTTGGGAAATCTAAGGCTAGTGTTTTTGATAAGTCATTTATTTTGATTTCTTTATTATATTTAGACAAAAAAAGCATATAGAAATATACTTTGATAAAATTACCATTTGCTTCAGGTAAATATTCTGTAAAAAACATATCTGGTATCTCTGTACTAGAAAATAGAAGAGATTTCTCGTTTTGAGACAATTTCATATCAAAAACCCCTTTTCAAACTTTAAATATTATCTTCTTTAGTACAGTTTGAAAAGATTATATCATTTTAAAGTAGGAATTACAACAACAAAATTTTATTTTATAAAATGAGTTTTTTTAAAGAATTTGATATTATTTTTGTTCTCAATATTAGAATTTCTAGCATATAAATAGACATTTTGATTTTTGATAAACTTAAAGATGTAGCGAAATACTGTGAGAAAGCTTTCTTTATTAATTCCTAAAATGCTAATTAATAAAATTGGTAAAAATAAAGATATAAAAACATAGATTTTTATATTTACATTTGTAAAAGCAAAATTAACAAATGTATAAATTAAAAATCCGATAACGGCATCTAAAATTGCAGTAGAATACTCAATAAAACCGAATAATTTGGGGTTAAAATTATAATTTTTTGGAAATATAAAATGCATAAAATTTTCCTTTCTATTTTTCGTAAATTCCAGACAAATTGTTGTGAACAACTGTAGAAATTCCGCCGAAAAGTTCTTTCATATAATGATTTACTTTACTTAAGGCGAAGATTATGCCAATATATAAAAGTTTTGAAAATAAAGGGTTTGAAGATGGCGAGATGGAAAAAGAGAGCAGTAAAACAAGGGCTGTTAAAATTTGTACTAAAAGAAGAGAAACAAAATTTTTTAGCCAAATTTTAAAAAACCATTCTGAAGAATTTGTTATGAGACTTAGAAATGCAAAAGGTGAAATGAGTACAAAAATTTGAATCATGATATATCTTAAAGAATTATTGAAAATTAAATTTATTAATCCAAATGATGTGAAAGATTTTACTATTCCATCAAAAGAGAATAAATTAAAATCACCAGATAAATAAAGAGTTCTATTTATATCATCAATAAATTCCGAAAAACTTAAATTTGAATAAAAAAGAGTATAGCATAAATGTGAAAGACCATCTGTTATTATAGAAATAAGATTTATAATTTGCTCGCAAATCCAAAGAGAAGAATTCATAATTGCTATAAAAATTATGGATTTAAAAACAAATTGTTTTGGGGAGTCTATTCTAGAATAAGTTAAATGCGAAATTAAATAATTTATAGAATAGTAAAGAATAAAACCGAAGACTAAACTATTGCAAATTAGTAAAATTCCATTATTACTGGAAGTTCCAATAATTTTTTTAAAAGAAGTATTATTAAGAATGTCTGGTGTTATAAAAGTAATGTCGTCCAATAAAGAATAAATTGTATTATCTATAGACGAAAAAAGTTTTGAAAACAATTCGTTTAAACTGCTAAAAATAATATCTGTTAAATTAATATTTTTTTCCATAATTAATCCAATCTAAATTTAAGTTAGTAAAGTTTGGAAAAGAGAAAGAATTAAATCGATACATAGAATAAATCCATAGGAAAATAAACTTCCTCGTATTAATTTGTTTGCTGTACGAATTTTTTCTTCATCTCCAAAACTGAACTTTTTCATAAGTACACCAGTTCCAACTGCTACAGCAGCTGCAGGTGTTGATATCTTAATAATATAATCTTCTATTTTTTCGAATGCATTATCTAAAGTTGTAACAAGCTTTGGATCAGCAGCCCAAACGCTAGTATTAAAACTCGAAATAAATAGAATAGATAACATACAAGTATATAAAAATCTGAATTTTGTATTTTTCATTAAAATTAATCCTTTCTGTTAATTTCATTTTTATAATAAGGTATCATTTGTAATTTTGTTGGTTTTAATATTTTTAAGCCATTGGAAATAAATGCTAAGCAATTAAAAGTTTCTAGGCTTTGTGAAAAATAATTAGTATCATATATATAATCATTTTGGGTATATTTGTTATAACTTTCTGAAATATTGGAATCCCTAGATATTAAATTATTTGTTATTAGATTTAATTTTGTTTCTTTGGCATTTTCAGAAATTGTTGTAGAAATCTTTTCTTTTTCTTCTTTTCCAATTTGTTTTTGTGCTTCTTCTATCGTGAAAATATCATCAGTTCGAAACCACAATTTGTTTATAAGATTTTGTAAAATTACTTTTGTTGCAGAATCGTCTTTAATTGCATTTTTTATAGATGTATAGCTTTGAGTTGCAAGGATATTTATACATTTTGCTTCTCTATTTTGTGCAAAAAAATCAGCATCTGTTGTGGTTACATATTCATGAAATTCATCACTGATAAATGCAGATCTTCTAATGCAATTATTTGTTGAAAGTTGGGTGAGGACTTCAGTTTGGAAATCGAGTTTTAAATAAGTTGCTATTATTTTTGAAAGATTTTTATATTCAGCAATATTCATATTTAAAATAACAATTTTTCCAAAATTTAATGTATCTTTAAATCCTTTGAAAGTTATCTCACTTTCAGGTGGACAAAATGTCTTTGAAACATTATAATCAGAAACAAAAATATTAGTTATTCTACTAATTTCGGATTTTAAGATTGAAAGTGTTCTAGAATCTAAAGAGAAAAATTCTTTTTCAAAAAAATCTATTGATGTTAATAAATCATAAACTTCTTGATTTGTATATTTTCCGAGAAGTAAATATTTTTTTGGTAAGAGAGAGTTTTTCTGAATAGTATTCTGGAAACATTATCAATTTATGAATTTCAGAAAAAGAAACATATCCGGAGTTATATAATCTACAAAATTTTATAGCTTCAGCAATGATTTGTTCTACTTTATCTAACCAATAAGATTCAGAATTATTTGGACTAAATAAAGTCAAAATTGTTTTTATTCGATTTGCTAAAACGATTGGCGTTAAGTTAGGCTTGTGCAGGGGATTATATTTATAATTTCCAGATAAATCAATTGAAATGATATCTTTCAATCTTCCTGCTTCTGCAGCAAATTTTACAACTTGATTGAAATAATTTCCTTTTACATCTAATATTAGCATTCCAAGTTTTTCTGATGAATTGGATGCTTTATAATTTATTAATTGTTTTGTGAAGGGGTACATTGCAGATGAAGTTTTTCCGCTACCAATTGTTCCTGTAATTAAAAGATTTTGATATAGACCGTTTTTCCGAAATGAAATAAGGTAAATTGTTTTCCATACCTAAAAACAAAGATAAATCTTCTGAATCAATCGTTAATTTTTCTTTTTTTAATTGTTTTGATTTTGGAAATATAGAGTATAGAATACTAAAAAGTTTGTTAAATAATATGAAAAATGAAAAAAAAGATGAGATAAAATAAAGCTTTTTTAATAAATTCCAAGTTTCTGGGTATACTTTTGCTATATCAAATGGGTGAACTGCGTAAGGAAATATTAAAGAATTTGCTGTGAAAATTGGTTTGAACACATTAAATAATATAACAGAGACAATTGAAAAAGAAAGGGCAAGAAATAATAATTTAAAAATAATTTTTTTCAATTTATTAAATGTGCTTTTTCTTGAATCTTAATTTTGAACCTTGCTCACTTTGAAAGAAAAAGATTTCTATTAAAGAATAAAACCAGTAAATGATTATAAATATATTTAAACCAAAACTTATGAAAAAGAGGGTTAAAAGATTATTCAAATAAATCACCTCTTTTTGTGAATTTGTTGTATAATACAATAATTTTTTTAGTTTGTCTATACTTTTTTCAAAATTTATGATAAAATATTTTAAAATTAAAAAATTAAGGAGGAACAAAATGATAGATAAAAACATGAAAATAGGAGAATTACTTGCACAATATCCAGAAAAAGCAAGTGTATTAGGAGCAGCTGGAATGGGGTGCTTAGGATGCCCAGCAGCGCAAGCTGAAACATTAGAAGAAGCTTGCCAAGTACATGGAATTGATGTTGAAGAATTATTAGCTGAATTAAATAAATAATTTAAATTAAATAGTAAAAATAATAGAGACTGTGGTTTTGTAAGACCATAGTCTTTTTTGGCATATAATAACAGAAAATAATGAAGTGAAAGTTTTTGAAGAGCCCATATACAAATTTGAAATTATAAGCAAAAAGTAGTATAATGATAATATGGGGACTTTTACATATATATTAGAATAACAACAATTTGGTAATTACCATAAGAAAGGGATACTATGAAGAAGAAAACATGCATTATTACGTTAACCCTGTTGTTTACTATTTTGGCGATTTCCTTATCCATTAATGTACTGATTTCTCTGGTAGCAGAATTTAATAATATCAATGTCAACCGGAATGAAGAAGTCATTGGAAATAGTGAACATGAAGCGTTTAGAATAGTTGAAATAACATTCGAGACACAGCCCGAAATTGAATCTGAAACAGTTCCAACTATTCAATCCACCTACGAAGTAGAAGCTCACACAGTCACTCAATTCGAAACTCACCCAGATACTCTGGCGGAACCTCAAATCAGAAAACTTACAGAGCAGGAAATTTTTGATGATAACATTACCTATTCTGTAGATTATATTGAAGATTCTGATGTTATGCCATATGTTTTGATTAAGCCGTCTGAAATTGATGAGAATGTTGAGTTACCTGTAATTATTTGGTTACATGGTGCTAATAGTCAAAGCGATGGCGAAGAAACTTTTGTAAACAAGAGTCCAGCAACTATTTTCAGCAATTGGAACTTAACGAATTTTAATGCGTATATAATTTGCCCACAGATGAAGGGGAATTATTATGCTAATCACTGGTGTAGTGAATATGTTGAAAAAAACATTGCTGATATGCTGGATAAGTTTACGGCTGAACATTTGGTAGATCGGGAAAAAATCATTGTTGCTGGAGCAAGCTTAGGAGGACAAGGATCAATTTACGCTGCAGTCAATATGACAGAATATTTTAGAAAGGCTGTTGTTCTCTGCGGATATCCATCATTGGCTAAATGTTCCGATATTAGCATTCCTGTTATTGGATATGTAGGAACAGTTGCTAAAGGAGAGGATCCTAATAGTGTGAAATTTATGAAGAACACTTTTGCTTCTCAAGTCGGTGAAGAAAAAATGATTATTGTTGAATCTTCTCATAATGAATTGCCTAAGAAGGTATTCGAGATAGATGAAGATAACAATGGAAAATCCGATGTGGTTGAATGGATGTTTATCAATCAGTGAGTAGTTTCTAAGATTGCCAAAACTAGAAGTGGTACCGGATAAGATACCTAAAAAAATATTTTCCAGAGCTGAAAAATAGTCCCATTTCAGCTCTGGGTCTTTTTTTGTTAAAATGTAAAAATTATATTAAAAGTACTTTAAATTTTAATAAAATTTGATGACTTTTAAATTAAAATAATATATAATGTTGACAGTAAATTTTTAAAAATATATAATGCAAACAAAAGTTTTAAAACTTTTAAAATATTACAATGAGGAGATATTGATGAATTTATTAGAAGGATTAAATGATAAACAATATGAAGCAGTTACAAATACAGAAGGTCCATGCTTAGTTATAGCTGGTGCAGGAAGTGGAAAAACAAAAGTATTAACTCACAAAATTGCTTACTTAATGGGAGAAAAAGGTGTAAAACCTTGGGATATATTAGCTATAACTTTTACAAATAAAGCAGCTAATGAAATGAAATCAAGAGTAGAGAATTTAGTTGGAGATGCAGCTAAAGATATGTGGATTGGAACATTCCACTCAATATGTGTTAGAATATTAAGAAAGCAAATAGATAGAATAGGTTTTGATACATCATTTATTATATTTGATACATCAGACCAAAAAACATTAATAAAACAAATTATAAAAAATAAAAATTTAGATGATAAATTATTTTCAGATAGATCAGTTCTTTCAGAAATTAGTAATGCGAAAAACGATATGTTAGAACCTGATAGTTATGCAGTAAAAGCTAGAGGAGATTTAAGAAAAGAAACTATAGCTGAAATATATGAAATTTATCAAACAAAATTAAAAGAAAATAATGCAATAGATTTTGATGATATAATAAATTTTACAATCAAAATCTTATTAGATAATCCAGACTTATTAGAATATTATTCAGGAAAATTTAAATATGTTTTAGTAGATGAATATCAAGATACAAACAAAGCTCAATTTACTTTAGTAACGTTACTTGCTTCTAAATATGGCAATATAACAGTTGTAGGAGACAATGACCAAGGGATTTATTCTTTTAGAGGCGCCGATATTTCAAATATTTTAAATTTTGAAAAAGATTTTCCAGGAACAAGAATAGTAAAATTAGAGCAAAACTATAGATGTACACAAAGCATATTAAATGCAGCAAATGAAGTTATAAAAAATAATGAAACTAAATATGAAAAGAAATTATGGACTGAAAATGAAAGAGGAAAATTACCAAAGGTATTTAGGGGAGACAATGAATACGATGAAGCAAACTTTATAGTAAGAAACATAAATTCTTTAAAAATGGAAGAATATTATAAATATTCAGACTTTGCGGTTTTGTATAGAATGAATTCTCAATCACGTGCAATAGAAGATATTTTAAGAAGAGAAAACATTCCATATAAAATCGTAGGTGGTTTAAAATTCTATGAAAGAAAAGAAATAAAAGATGCTATTGCATATTTAAGATTAATTCAAAATCCTTCAGATAATTTGAGTTTAACAAGAATTATAAATGAACCTAAAAGAGGTGTTGGAAAAACAAGTTTAGATAATATTGATGCATTGGCAGCAAATAATGGAATTTCAATGTATGAAATAATTAAAGAGGCAGACAAATATGGATTAAATAGAGTTTTTGCTAATACTAGAGAATTTATTTCTGTAATAGAAGAATTAAGAAGTAAAAAAGATGATATAAAAATATCAGAGTTAATAAAAGAAATGCTTAATAAAACGGGATATACTAAAGCGTTAGAACTTGAAAATACAGTTGAAGCAGAATCAAGAATAGAAAACTTAGATGAGTTCTTAACGGTTGCTATAGAATTTGAAGAAGAATCAGCAGATAATTCTTTGAGTGAGTTTTTAGAAGGTATTACTTTAAGTTCTGATTTAGATGGAATGGAAGATTCAGAAGAATCTGTAACTTTAATGACTCTACATAGTGCAAAAGGATTAGAGTTTCCGGTTGTATTTTTAGTTGGAATGGAAGAAGGAATTTTTCCAGGATATAAATCTATCGGTGAGCCACAAGAATTAGAAGAAGAAAGAAGACTTTGCTATGTTGGTATAACAAGAGCAAAAGAAAATTTGTTTTTGACTTGTGCTCGTCAAAGAACAATATTTGGTTCTACAAGTTGTAATAGTGTTTCTAGGTTTATAAAAGAAATACCAGCAAATATGCTTGATGGTTATGAAGAAATAGAAGATAGAAATAATAGATATCCAGATAACGATAATGGATATAATTGGGAATATGGAGAAAGAAGGAATTCTTATAATGATTCTTATAGTTATAGTTCTGGGTTTGGTTCATCGATTTCTACATATAAAGATATAGCTGCAGCTTCTTCAAGAGGAAGTTCTACAACGTTCCAATTTAGAAGTGCAGATAGTTTTTTAAATAGTTTAAATACAAACAAAAAGAAAAATGATGATTTAGATTTATCTACTTATAAAGCTGGAGTTAGAGTATACCATAAAAAATTTGGGGAAGGTGTAATTAACTTTGTTGAAACAGAAGGAGAAGATTTAAAAGTAGATATCAATTTTGAAAAAGCAGGTCACAAAAGATTAATGGCAAAATTTGCAGGATTAGAAATTATAGATTAGAAAGAAATTTTTAATAATGGATTATCAAGAACTAATAAGTTCATATAATAATAAAGGTTTGGATATTACTAGCTTAAAACAAAAGTTAGAGATAGCTAAGCCTTTAAAAGGACGCTTAAAATATAGAGCAATTGATATAATTTCACAAAGATCAGCAATATTAAATGACATAAATAATTTGCTTATAACTTTAGAAAAACCAGATAAAATTGAAAGTTTTAACTATGATATAAAAACGTTATTATGTGAATATTTTTCTACACTAATAGAATCGATTTCTAGATTAAAAGCTTGGAAGTTTATGAAATTAAACTCAGAAGAATATACTTTAGAAGAATTCGAAAAACTTAATAAAAAAGAACAATTTAAAAAGATGCTATATTTAAATAGAGAATATAGTGCGTTTTTAGAATATCAAAATATAGCAGATATAAGAGATTGTTTAAAGAATGCAGATGATTTAAATGATGACATAATAAGAAAATTAGAATTTCTAAGACAAATGTTTGATAAGTTTAAAAATAAAGAATTGAAAATTGAATTTTTCTGTTTTGATAAAAATTTTCTGATGACTTTAATTTGGTTTAGAAAGTGGAATGGACTTAAATTTGAAGATTTCATGAAAACAAGAAAAAAGAATATACAAGAGGAATATAAAAAATTTTCGCAATTTTTTACGAGTGAAGATTTTAGAAATGTATCAGAGAATTTGGATTTAACAAGTAAAACATTAAAAACTTCTGTAAATAATATAATTGAAGCTTATAGTGAAATGTCTGAATCAGAAGCAGAAGTGTATTATATTCAAGAAGAATTTGAACAATTTAAAGAATTATTAAAAAAATTTAAAAGAATGCAGACTATTGAAAAAGAATACGAGAAAGAAAAGAAAGAAAGAGAAAAAATAAAATCAGAATCAGATCGAATTGATAATACTAAAAAAATTACTGAGAGTAACTTAGAGAAAACTAAAAAGAATAATAAAAACGTGAGCAATATAAGTAAAATAAAAAATATTGATAATCAAGTTCCAAAAGAGCAAGTAAATCCTCTAATTTTTACTTGGTTTGAAAGAGAAGACATAACTTTAACTAAGAGAATTGGAATGAAAAATTTAACCAAATTTTTTGATAAAATAAAAGAAATTGAAAATAAGACAGGAATTAGAGTATCGTTATATATTGTTACTAATGCAGGAAAAGAAGTAACCTTAAAAAGATTAGAAGAGTTTAAAAAGAAAGCAGCTCAAAATGGATTAGCAAATTTAGTAGAAGGAGCTTTAGGTGGTTATAGTTCTTTTAAAATAGATAAAAAAGGTAAAATAAAAG
This sequence comes from Clostridia bacterium, assembly GCA_017536685.1. GTDB lineage: Bacteria > Bacillota > Clostridia > TANB77 > CAG-508 > Scatovivens. The sequence continues at coordinate 34,574 of JAFXGW010000024.1, forward strand.
ATATTGTTGGAATGACGAACTCAAGTAGGCAAAAAATAATAAATATTCTAGAAAAATCAAAAGGAATGATTTTTTCAAGAGATTTAATTGATGAAACAGAACAATTTTATATAAGATATCAAATGACTGATAAAAAAGATAAATCAATTAATAAAAAATATTTAAATTTATTAGTTAACAATTTATTAAAAGATGATAATATACGTAATAAACCATTAAAATTCTTATCATTTGTGGAGGGAAAGAAAGCGGGAATAGATGTACTATTTGAAGAACAATTGAAAGGAATTTCACAATTATCAGAATATTATAAAGAAAAGTATTTAATATCATCAAGTAAAACTTTAAATGCTAGAATAGATAATATAGAGAGTTTTTTAGAAGAATAGAAATTGGAAAAAAATAAAAATGTTTACATAACTAAGAAAGTGTGATATAATATAGAATATTGAAAGCCTTTTGAACTTGAAATAAGTGAGGTGACAAGATGAATGCACAAAAACTTATAGAACAAATCTATGAAAAAATGGAGATGTTCAAGAGGGATTCCTCTTGTGGCAGAAGACAATACTTATTTGCTGCATCGAAGCTTTGCGAGTTTGAAAAACGGTTATCTGAGATGACAAATGAAGGAAACGAATTTGACATCGAAGAGCTCCAAAGTATTGATGAAAGCATAACTAAAATTCTCAAAAATTTGGGTATTAAAATGCCACAAAAATAAGCTGGGACTTGCAGTTCCAGCTTATTTTTTTGACTAAAATTATAAAATATGGTATAATGATTATGTAAATAAAGCAAAAGAGGAGAAAAAATGAAATATACAAGAAAAGAGAGAAGGAGCAGAACAGATTATCTTTTGAATAAATTTAATGACATTGTAGAAAATAGATATTTACTAAATAGTTCGGAAGATAATTTAAATGAACTCCTAGATTTTTATGAAGAATTAATACCAAATTGGGTACAGCAATTTAATAGATTTAATAAAAATTTATCAAGAAGGAATAGTACTCAAGTTCCGATATTTGATGAATTTTTAAAGGTACAACTACCAGATGGTTATAGTGTTAAAGATTTAAAAGCTCCTGAAAATAAAGGTAACAATTCATTTAAAGATATAATGAATAGAGGGAGAATTATACATTTATCAAATAAAATTGCTCACCAATTTGATTATATGTTTAGGACGGAAGTGTCTGATTTTTTAAAGAAAAATCAAATTCAACCGTCTACACCAGAAGAATTTGAACAAATAGTTGCTCTTATGAGAAGGGTATATAGTCCAAGTATACCAACAGCTAAAAAAGTATATGCAAAAGAAAACCTTTTTTCTTATGGATTTGAAAAAGCAGATTTTGAACCCAATTCATATTTAAACAAACAAAATTTAAGTGGTTTAGTTAGAGGTTTTTATGATGCTATGTTTATAAAAGATACAGAGATTGAAAATGTAAATGAATTAGCACAAATACATGATAGAAGAGATGTATCTTATGGTATAAAAAGTGATGATAGGAATAATGCATTATTTGTGATGGATGTTCAAAAATTTGGTCAATTTTCAGTACATATAAAAAATCCAGATTTAATTGCCAAAATAAAGCAAAAATATGAAATGCCTATATATAGAAGAGAGACAAGTGTATTGGTTGACTATGTATCAGAATCTGCTAAAAAATTTATAAAAGATTCTCAAGAAGATTCATCTATGGATGATGAAAGAAAGATTCCGAAAAAAATACCATATGCAGCTAAACAAAGAAGAAGATTAGTTGCAGAAATTAATTTTTTAGACATACCAGCAGCAGAAAAACATGAAATCGGTGTTAAAGCAGGTCTTATTGATTCAAATTTAAAAAGATTAGAGACGGATGAGGAAAGATAGGAGAAGAAACTATGGAAAAAATAATGATAGAAAATATTGTAAAAGTCGAATTCATTAAAAATAAATTTGATAAAATTGATAAATTAATTAAAAAAGAGAATTATAAAGATGCTTATATAGCTACAGCTGCATTGATAGAAATTGTTTGCATGTTACTGATATCCAAAAAATTTAATCAAACAGTTGATAATTCTAATATTATAAATATAATAAAAATGTTGACTAAAAATAATGAAAAGGAAATAGTTGGAATATTAAAAGAAATAAATGCAGAATACAATTTAATTAATATGGATAATGTTACAGAAATGGACATAATTTATTTAATTGGCTATTTAGATGAAATAGTAAAAGAAATTATAGAAAAATATGGGAATATTTTTTAGAATAATAAAAAAGGTCACGAAAGTGATCTTTTTTGTATTGAAATGTATCTCAAATAACAACAAAATATTTTACACATGAATTTAATAAAGATAGTGATTATGATTGAAACTTGTAGAATGCTATGCTATAATAAGAGGCGCTCGAATTTGAATCACGGAGAGGGGATGCAAAGTGGAAACTCGGAAAATTATCGAAAAATCTATAGGTTCGAATCAAATTACTGTTGTTACAAACAAGTTACCAGAGATTAGTATAACCGAAATAAATCCATATGAACCATTTAAAGGGGAAGATGGAAATACATATTCTATTGAATATGATAATAGATTAAACGGTTATACTAATTGCTATGCTTTTGCAATGGGGTGGCTTGTAGAAGCAGACAATAAGTATGATGATTATATTCCAGGTTTTTTAGTGGGAAAACCATTTTCAGTGGAAAATTCTGCTAATCTTGTTAAAGCAGATTTGGAACAAGTTGGTCGTAAAGTTTATGAAATCATTTATAATGTTCCTAAGCAATTACCGGATGGAGACGGATATTGGATAAAATTTTTATATCGTCCTGGAAAGAATGACTTGTCATCTCATTTTATGAGAAAAGACAAAAAATCTGGAAGATGGATTCACAAAATGGGGTGGTATACATCACCAAAAGTATGTGTACGGAATTTAGAATTTGGAGACAAAATCGTTAAATGTGAAATTGAAACCAATGATTCCGCGGGATACATATCGTATTCCCAATCAGAAGGAGTAAAAAAATATGTAACACTTTGGGCTATGCGAGTTTCGGAACCTTAAAGTGAAATGCACTTTTGTGCAATGTCAAAAAAGACGCTTATATAGGCTATTACCAATATAAGCGTCTTTTGATTAAATAATAATAAATATATTTATTGAATCTAATAATTTAAATTAAAGCTTTTAAAACTCTAGCCATTTGAACACCATTTGCGGAAGCCATTAGAAGACCTCTAGTAACTCCACCACCGTCACCAATTGAATACAAGCCTTTAATGCTAGTTTCAAAATTATTATCAATAACAATTTCATTAGAGTAAAATTTTATTTCTGCGGCATAAAGAAGATTATCTGGATTAGCAAATCCAGGGATAACTTTATCCATTGTTTTTATAAATTCTAATATATCAACCATTGTTCTATAACCAATCGCATAAGTAATATCACCAGCAACTGCTGTTTTTAAAGTTGGAACGACTGAATTGGATTTTAAATCTTTATCCCAAGTACGTTTTCCGTTTAAAATATCACCAAGTCTTTGTACTAAAACGTTACCCATACCAAGTTGATTTGCATTTTCTCCGATATTAACACCATATTTGATTGGCTCTTCAAAAGGATCATTAAAATGATGAGAAGCAAGAAGAGCTAAATTTGTATTGGTACTTTTTTTATTTTTATAAGAGTGACCATTTACTAAAGTTAAGTCATTATCATAAACTTCGTTAGCAACAAAGCCACTTGGATTTTGACAGAATGTTCTAACTTTATCTTTATAAGGTGGAAGATATCCAACAAATTTCCCTTCATAAAGATATTTATTAACATCTTTCATAACGGAATCTGGAAGTTCATATCTAACACCAACATCAACGACACCAGCACGATTTTTGATAGAATGCTTTATACACATTTCTGAAAGCCAATTTGCACCTTTTCTGCCAATTCCAAGAACAACGTTATTGCTAAATATTTCCACATCTTTTGAACAATCTGTGGAACCTGAAGGAGAAATTATAACTCCACTAATTTTATTTTCTTTTACAATTAAATCTTTAACATTTGTTTCAAACATGATTTCAACATTGTTTGCTAAAATATAATCTTGAAGTTTTTTATAAAGTTCGTGACTCTTTTCTGTTCCTAAGTGCCTAATGGGACAATTAGCTAAAATGATATTATTGGCTTGTGCGCGCTCTGATATTTCTTGAATTTTATCTAAATTTTCTAATCCTTCGATATGAGGATCTGCTCCAAATTTTAAATAAATGTCATCTGCATAAAACATTAAATCCTTTGTTTTTTCAACACCAAGATATTTATGAAGACTGCCACCAACTTCAATAGAATCACTATCTTTATTTGGAAGAGTTAATTTTCCATCAGAGAAAGCACCAGCACCAGAAAAGCCGCTAGTAATACTACAATAAGGCTTACATTTTACGCATTTGCCAGCCTTTTCAACAGGGCAAGTTCTTTTCTCAACAGCTTTTCCTTGTTCAACTAAAAGGATTTTTTTATCTTTTGCGAGTCCAAGTTCAATAAGTTCATAAGCTGTAAAAACCCCACTAGGTCCAGCTCCTACTATAATTAAATCATATTTTTTATTCAATATAATCACCTCACGAAGCTTATTATATAATGGAAAAAATTGAAATAAAAGAATTGTTTTTTACATATAAATGATATATAATAATTAATAACATATAAAAAGGAAAAATTGCATGTGTTGAACTGAAATTGATGAATTATATAAATGAGATTGAGGATTAGAATGTTTTCTGTATAGAACAGTAAGACATTTTTTTTATTTTTATATAATTTAATTTGTTTATAAATAATGAAATTTAAAAAAAATAGTTATCAAGCATTATATAAAATGCAAACAAAAAGTAATAGAATTGTTATGATCTAGTAATTGCAAAGAGGCTTTTTTATAAATAGAATATAATTGAATTATAATATGTTTTAGGAAGTATAATATGGGCAAAGGGCATAAAACTAGAATTAGTGCTATTGTTGATAAAATAGTAGACGGAAATATTGAATTTAATAAGAAATCTATGCAAAAACAAGATTTAGATAAAGTTAATATGATAGATGAGATTGCCAAATCATTAACAACGTTAAATGAAATGGGGCAAAAATTAGTTTTAGATGAATTAGATGCAAGAGCAAATTCAAATTCATTAGAGTTTTTGGATAATAATGGTAATCTTAGCATATCAGAACTTACAAAATTAACAAGTACAATTGTAGTTTCAACAGTTGAAAATGCTAAAAGAGATGGAATTGATTTAACAAGAGATGGTGGAAATTTAGAAAATTCAAATGAAACTACTAAAACTATTTTAACAAGTTCAGAAATGGATAAAAAAATAGAAAATTTTGGACAATTATCACATGAAGAAAGAAAGCAAGTGTTTGATAATTGGGATGCATTGAGCACAGCCCAAAAAAGCTCGGTACGTAAAGAAGTATCTAAAAAATTAAAGCAATGCATTGAAACTGAACAAAATGAAGAACGTAAAGAAATTATGACAGATTTTGTTGAAGTTTTGGAAAGAGCGGAAGAAGAAACTGAGAGAATTTCTACATTAGATGAGAATGAAGCAAGCGAAGAGATTGAAGATTATATAGCTGTAGCTTCAACCGAAGAAATAGCACGAGAAAGACAAAATTTGGTAAACTTAGGTAGAGAACAAGGAAAATCTGAGGAAGAGATTTTAATGCAATTACACGAAAATATACATAAAAAGCAATTAACGATGGCTTCTCACGTGTGCTTTGATGAAGTTAAGTTGGAAACAACTTATAAAGTAATTAAAGAAGATATTTATAAATATCAAGAGGAAAGTTTTAAGTTAAGTTTATTGAGAGATGAGGAGTTTTTAAGAAAATGTGGATTAACTAGAAAAGAAGCCAGAGAAATAATACCAGAAAGAATGCAGATTCTGGTAGATAAATATAATCAAAAACATGCTGACCGGACATATTATAACAACAGAGAAATTATTACCTAAAACACCAGTAAGCATACCAATAAAAATAAATACAATTTCAACAGAAACTCCTGAATTTGAAAGTTATATTGCGCAAAATGCAGTACCTTTAAATGTTGCATCTATAAAAAAAATTACTGCTGAAAAATTTATAGATAGAAGTTGGGATCAAAAGAAAAAAAGTATTACAAAACCACCAAAAAATGGACAAGAAGTGGCAGAAAATATAACAGGGGGAATATCAGAGATTATTCAAATTGGTGATAGAGTTGATGAATTAGAAGAAGGAACAATATCACCAACTTTAGTGGTTGATGATATGCAAATAGATACGCCAACAATACCGAGAAAATCCACACATTCTAAACAAACAATAGATTCTGAAAATTTAAAGAAACTCTTTTCTAAATATGGTTCTAAAGAAGAAGTTTCTCAAGCTGTTAATTTGATAAAGTGTTTAGAAAAAGATTATTTCACAGGAGAAACAACGAAAACAAAAGAAAGTAATCAATCAGAAACAGAATTGGGTGACTCTGGAAATGAGCTTCGATAATAAAAATATTATAAATTATTTGTGAAATTACTATTTTGATATTATTGTTATATAAATAAAACTCCAATTTTTAAGTTGGAGTTTTAGCTTTATTAAATAATTTATTAAAAAATCTTTTTATTTTAGTGAAAATCTTTTTATACCAAGGAAAATTATTAAAATCTATAGGTAAGTTTTCAATATTAGATGATTGATCTAATTTGTTTTTTTCACTAGATATATTTTTGTAATAAAATTCACTATTTTCACTTTTTTGATTGTTAAATATGTTTTTATAACTATATTTTTCATTTAATTCTTTTTCTCGTTTTAAATCATTTAAGTGAGCTTGATGCAATAACGCTTGTTTTTCTTCTTCGTCTTTACACCAATAATTTAAGCATAATATTCCTAGATACGAAATTGTTTTTGGAGTAAGTTCTTGTTCTTCAAGAGGTATATCAGGATTAAGATGATTTTCGTAATTTGTTAAAGCATTAGCTTTAAATATGTCAATAAGTTTTTTGGGAATTTTTTCAAGTTCTGAATTATCCATGTAATTTAAAAGCTCTAGAAGTTCAGCAAAAGCATAAGCATCTTCATGTTTAAATTGTGTAGTCATTTCCCAATTTTCCTTTCTAAATCTATAATTGTTTAACGAGTTTGTTCGTGTTCGTCGGTTGATTTTTCATTTTTGGAATTTTGATTTTTATTATTAATCGTAATATCAACAGCTTGTAAATCCGGTATAGCTGGTTGATTTTTTTGTTCTTTATCTACTGAAATTGTAGAATCGTTCTCAAGATTTGATTCTTTAGAGACCACATCTGAATCTACATTAATTTCTTCGACAGAAATGTTAGAATTATTGTTTAAAACAGTAGTACGCCTATTAACTGCAGTGCTTTTAGGAGTAGGGATATATACACGAGGCTGTTCTGCTGATAATATGTTTTCGTCATCTGTTTTAGTTTTATCTATTGAAACATCTTCTTTTTTTGTTTCACCAATAACATGTGCTGAAAGAGTATTGGTAGGAGTTGTTTCTTTTGGTGGTGTAAAAACATTTTGAATTTTATTTCCAATATTTATTAAAGCAGCTCTTAAACTTCCTCTAGCCATTAATGATGACATACTTGCATTTGTTTTTACAGTACCATTGGCAGGTGGCAAAGCTTTTCTTCCAAAAGAATTAAATAATTTTGAGAAAAAACCTTCTTTTATTTCTATAGAGGCAGAATCGTCTAGCTCATTTTTTTCATCTATTTCATTATTCATAAAAAATCTACCTCCTATTTTTTATACTATAGTTACATTGTATATGTAACTTGCAAAAACTTCAACATTATTATAAAAATTTAACCAAAATGACATATTACAAAGTGATGTTAAAGATCATTGAAGGGTTTTATTATAATTTAATTATTTTAACAAAAATGTAAATATAGCAAAATGCAAACTTTTTCTTTAAAACATTTGAAATATATAGAAAAATACTGTATAATAGAATGGTTAAAAATATTAGGAGGTTTTTTATAATGCTTTTATCAAATGGAGTAACTTTAAGATTTGGAAAAAGAGTACTTTTCGAAGATGTTACAATAAAATTTACAAAAGGAAATTGTTATGGTTTAATAGGTGCTAATGGTGCAGGAAAATCTACTTTTTTAAAAATCTTATCAGGAGAAATAGAACCTAATAAAGGTGAAGTTATTTTAGACAAAGGTGAAAGACTATCTGTATTAAAACAAGATCACTATGCTTTTGAAGGATATACAGTAATTGATACTGTTATGATGGGAAATGGTGAACTTTATAAAATAATGAAAGAAAAAGATGCAATCTACTCAAAACCAGACTTTTCAGAAGAAGATGGAATGAAAGCTGCTAAACTTGAAGAAAGATTTGCAGAACTTGATGGATGGAATGCAGAATCAGATGCAGCTAAAATGTTAAATGATTTAGGAATTGATGTAGACATGCACTACAAATATATGAGCGAGATTGAAGCAAAAGACAAAGTTAAAGTTCTTTTAGCTCAAGCTTTATTTGGAAATCCAGATGTTTTATTATTAGACGAGCCTACAAACGATTTAGATATAAAAACTATTAATTGGTTACAAGATTTCTTAATGGATTTCGAAAATACTGTAATTGTTGTATCTCACGATAGATATTTCTTAAACAAAGTTTGTACTCACATTGCAGATGTTGACTTTGGAAAAATCAAAGTATATCCTGGAAACTATGATTTCTGGTATGAATCAAGTCAGCTTGCATTAAAACAAATGAGAGATGCAAATAAAAAGAAAGAAGAAAGAATTAAAGAGTTACAAGAATTTATTGCTAGATTTAGTGCTAATGCTTCAAAATCTAAACAAGCTACATCTAGAAAGAAATCTTTAGAGAAAATCGAACTTGAAGAAATTAAACCTTCAAACAGAAAATATCCTTATATAGACTTCAAACCAGATAGAGAACAAGGAAAAGAAATTTTAGAAGTTAAAAATATTTCTAAAACAATAAATGGAGAAAAAATCTTAGATAATATAAGTTTCACTGTTAAAAGAGAAGATAAAATTGCTCTTTTATCAGATAACGAAATTGCAAAAACAGTGTTATTCCAAATTATTGCTGGTGAAATTGAACCTGATGAGGGAGAACTTGTATGGGGAACAACAATTACTAAAGATTATTTCCCAAAAGATAATAATTACATGTTTGATTCAGATTTAAGTATAACAGATTGGCTTCGTCAATATTCAAAAGATCCAGATGAAACATATGTTAGAAGCTTTTTAGGAAGAATGCTTTTCTCAGGAGAAGAAGCTTTAAAACAAGTTAATGTTCTATCAGGAGGAGAGAAAGTAAGATGTGTTCTTTCAAAATTAATGCTTTCAGGAGCAAACTTCTTAATTTTTGATGAACCAACAAACCATTTAGATATGGAATCAATCACAGCGTTAAATGATGGAATGACAAAATATAAAGGTATAATGATGTTTACATCCCATGACCATCAATTAACACAAACTGTTGCTAATAAAATTATAGATATTACAGACAATAAAGTTGTTGTAAGAGAATGTACTTATGACGAGTATTTAGAAGAACAAGAAAATAATTAGCGAATTTTAGAAGTAGGATTTAAATTATATCAAAAATATTTTCTAATAAATTAGATATAATTAAATAAAGTCCTACTTCTTTTTTTTAATATAAGTCTGTGAGTGTTTTTTATAAAAAATATTTAATCTGTTTTTTATTTTGGATTATAATTTAAATATTTGAAAAAATTTACTTATATGATAAAATTAAGATGAAAATATAAAAGAGAGGGTATATTGGTTAATATCTAATATATAGGTAACAAAAGATATGTCAATTACGTTTTCAGACTTTATTAGTCAGCTATTTACAAATCCAAGTTTGTTTATAATAACAGCATTAATTTCAGGAGTAATACTTGTAAATGGTTGGACAGATGCACCTAATGCTATTGCAACATGTGTTTCTACAAGATGTTTGTCTCCAAAAAAATCTATTATAATGGCAGCTATATTTAATTTTTTAGGAGTTTTTACAATGACTCTAATAAATTCTACTGTTGCTCAAACAATTTATAGCATAGTAGATTTTGGAAATGATGCAACAGCAGCTTTAACAGCGCTTTCAGCAGCATTAGTTGCTATTGTTACGTGGGCAGTTTTTGCTTGGCTTTTTGGAATTCCAACTAGTGAGTCTCATGCTTTAATTGCAGGCCTTTCTGGTTCTGCAATAGCAATTCAAGGTGGAATTGCTGGTATAAATGGAGCAGAATGGGTTAAAGTTTTATATGGAATTGTTATTTCAACAATTTTAGGATTTGGAATGGGATATGGAATTACAAAAATTATAGAAACTGTTTGCAAAAACATTGATAGAAGAAAAACAACTAAATTTTTTAAAGGTACACAAATTATAGGTGGAGCTTCAATGGCATTTATGCATGGAGCACAAGATGGTCAAAAATTTATGGGAGTATTTTTACTAGGAGTTGCACTTGCGAATGGAAGCAGTGGTGCAAGTACTTTTGCAATTCCTCTTTGGCTAATGCTTTATTGCTCACTATTAATGACACTTGGAACATCAATAGGTGGATATAAAATTATTAAAACAGTAGGAATGAAAATGACTAAGCTGGAAGTATATCAAGGCGCTGCAGCAGATATGGCTGGAGCTGGATGTTTACTAGTATCTTCTGTGTTTGGGCTTCCAGTAAGTACTACTCATACAAAAACAACTGCTATTATGGGAGTTGGAGCTTCTAGAAGATTATCAAATGTAAATTGGGGAGTTGTAAAAGAAATGGTCTTTGCATGGATTCTAACATTTCCAGGATGTGGGCTTTTAGGATATTTAGCAACATTAATATTTATGCAAATATTTTAATTTGTTACAATGATTTAATATAGAACATTACACTAACTAAGGTATTATTGATGATTACAATTGTTGTAACAAAAGTGTTATATATAATATAAATCACAATTAAGAATTGTGGAAAGGATATTGAGATGAAAAAGAAAAAAGAAGAATATAATTATTTTAATGAATTTGTAAATAATTCTAAATATATAGTAGAATCTGCAGAAATCTTAAAAGAAACTGTAGCTAATTATAGTCAAGAAATGTTAGAAGAAAATATTACCAAAGTTCACAAACTTGAAAACGAAGCAGATCAAGCACTTCATAAAATGAGAAATTATTTAATAAAAGATTTTTTACCACCAATAGATAGAGAAGATATAGTTTTAATAGGCCATAGATTAGATGATATAGAAGATTTTATTGATGAAATATTAATTAATTTAAATATATTAAATATTTCAAATGTTAGGGAAGATGCTATAGAATTTACAGAACTTTTAATTGAATGTGCAAATTCAGTAAAAGATGCTTTAGAAAACTTCGAAAACTTTAAAAGAGCAGATGTAGTAAAAGAAAAGTCTATTGCTATTAATGTCTTAGAAGAAAAAGCTGACAGACTATTTGAAAAAGCTATGAAAAAACTTTACAAAGAAGAAACTAATCCAGTTGAAATAATTAAATGGACAACAATTTATAGTTGTATGGAAAATACAACAGATGCGTGTGAAAGAATTGCAGATTCTTTAGAAGATGTTGTTATGAAAAATTCATAGGATTGGATAGTATAAAAGAAATATATTATAAAACTGTTTTGTAAAGGTAAATAAATAATGAATGATAAAGAGAAAAATTATATAATAGCATGTATGGAATTAAATACGATTTTGAATTTATTACCTCAGAAAGATAAGGAAAAAATACCACAAAATTTCTTAAATGAAATAAAAAAATATAAATTAAAAAATTACGTTTTTAAATATGACTATTCTAAATCTCTAGATGAGCAAAACTTAAATGATGTAACAAGGGAAATGCTATATATTATATATAGAGATTATTTATGTGATGATAAAAAAATGTTAGAAGAAAAAGTAAATAAATTAGTTGGAGAAATGAGTATATTTAATGCAGAGAAGATAAATTTAAGTGAATTTATAAAAAGATTAAATAAATGAATCTAGGAGTTTTTATGATAATAACAAAAGAATGGGTAATTGAATATTTAAATACTAAAGGAACAAAATTTATAATTCCTAGAGAGGCTACAAGAATTGAGGAGTCGGCTTTTTCAGATATTTTTGGATATGGAAGTGAAAGACAAGATGAACCTATAGAAATTATATTTGAAGAAAATTCAAAATTAGAAGAAATAGAAAAATATGCTTTTAGGATGTGTAATATATCAAATAGAGTTGTAGTACCTCGAAATGTTAAAAAAATAGGAGACATGGCTTTTTTTGCTTGTGAACAAGGAGCAATATTACAAGAAGGGACAAAAATAGAAAAAAGACGGAGCATATACATGTGCTTTCTTTAATCAAGAACAATATACAATTCCAATTAATGAAAAGGATTTAAGTTTAGAAGATGAAGATAAAGTGGAGACGATTATAGTTCCAGAAGGAGCTGTTTTAAAAAATATAAATATTTTGGAATGTCCAGCTTTAAGAAAAATAGAGTTTCCAACAGGAAAAATTGAGATTCACGAAAATGAAACTTTTGGAAAAATACATATAAATGAAAATGCGTATATAGTTAGATTAATACAAAGCTGTGATCAAAAATATAGAATTTTAGATAAAGATACTTTTGAAATACTTAGAGAAGGTCAAACCAATATGGCTTCAAATGGTTACTTATTTAAAGATTCGGTTTTTATATATGATAGTATTTATGATGTTGATACAACTCAATTTGATGAAGAAAATGATATATTTTTCTACTTTGGAAATGTAGATGATGAATATTGGTTTAATAATGGAAGTGGAAAGTTTGAAGGACAAATATATAAGTTAGAAGAAGTAAAGGAAATTCAAAAAGTTATTTTAGGGATGATAGAAAAAGTAAATGTACCTCCAGAAATGATACCAAATAGAGAAAAAATAATATATGCTCAAATAATAAAAAATATCCAGGAACATTTAGCTTTGAATTATGATTACGATGTATGCCAATTAATAGAAAATAGGAAAAAAGATGATAGCTTATATAGTTGTGAAACAATGCATGAAAAAGAAGCTTGCGATATTGATTCTTCTCAAAACTTAAAAGGACTATTAAAAGGTAGTACTGTTTGTGCTGGATTTTCAACAATAGTAGAAACTATATCACAATATTTTGGAATAGATTGCAAAAAAATACAAAATGAAGATCATGCATGGAATTATGTGAAATTAGATGGAAAATATTATGAGGATGATTTTACTTGGTATAAAGATAAATTACAAGTTGCTGATATTAAAGGTATAGATATGTTCTTAAGAGGTATGGATAAAGAAGGAAAAAGAATTTTTTCATCAGTTGAACATCATCAATTACAAGATGATTCACTAGAACTAGGAGATGATATTACAGAAGAAGAAAAATTTAATTTGCTATCAACTAATTGGTCAACAGTAAAAGATTGGGAAAGTATTGATATAACCGCACCAACATTTTCAAAATTAGTTGAAGGATTTCCAGCAGAACTAAAAGAAATGGCTGAAAGTAAAAAGACTACTTGTTTAATTGCATTAAATAAATTAAAAAATACATTTATTTTTAGTGCCAAAAATTTTGTTAACAAAGTACATGATTTTATTTTTGGAGAAAAAGATAGATAAATTATAATATTGGAATATTAATTGATTTATGTTTCTTATAAATATAATTGTTGATTTTATAGTATACATATGTTATAATTATTGAGCTTTTGACTAAAATTATTAGTTATTATAGAACATTGAAAAAAATCGTCAAGAAGAGTTCTCTTGGCGTTTATATATATTTGCAAACAACAAGAATGGAGTGGGAAGAATGAAAATTATTTGGAGAATGATCGTACTTTTTGTGCTTATCATGCTTCTTAGATGCACAGTTGGATGTGCGCCTTTTACGACAAATAAAAACATTGAGGTTGATGATGAGCTTAGCGCCCATGCAAAAGAAAATGGTTATGCCACATTTATCGATTACATGGAGCAAGAAATGAACCAGGAAGAATATGAGGAAGTTAAGAAATTACTTGATGAAAATCAAATAAATCAAGAATTACAAACTTTAAAATATTCTTCCGTGTCTGGTAAAGACGATTATTGTTATATTAATGGAACCTATACAATTCCGTACAATGTACGGATGACTGTTTTATGGGCTAGAAACATTAATATAGACACTTATAATGGGAATTTTTACTGCAATCGGCATTATGCAGTTTCTAGTTCTGATAAAGAAGCATATTTGCTTATAGGAAGTTCTGATACTGGTTACCGAATAGTTCGTATTGTACCTGATACGTTTGAAGAGGTTGATTGTGATGTGGATTTTACGAAAGAAGGCTTTAACTTATTTTGTAGTATGATAGAAAATAAAAAACAAAGTTGGTTAGCCAATTTTTCTAATTCACCAGTTATTACAAATGAATTACTAGGCAATCTGTATGCAAATGAAGATGACTATGAATGCATTTATGAATATGCGAAACATCTATCGGAGGCGGAACAACAGGAAATTCAACAGAAGTTGGAACAAGGTCAATTTGAGGATGGAATTGTAACGATTCAAAACAATAAACCATTTAGAAGTAATTATTATAAGTATGAAGATGGTGTGTATGTTGTTGACTCTGACTACTGTTCTAATGTGAAATGGACTCAGAATATCGAAGAAATTACTGATGAGGAAGTTTCCGAAAAAAAATATAAAATTGTTAACATGCAAGAAGATGCGTATATTCTATTAACCAACAGTAATGGTTTTATCTTAATTAGGTTTATGGTTGCCTGAAAATAATTTGATATTTGTAAATGTAGTTGAAAGTGAATTCTAGATATTTGTTGTTTGCAAAGTATGTGTAAAGTAAAAGAGCCAGTGAAAAAGAAATTTTATCACTGGTTCTTTATCATTTTATTGTAACATTTTGATTATGATTTCTTGACAATAAAATTTTAAAAAGATAAAATCAATAAGGTAAAAAATAGAAGTGAGGTAACGAAGTGGACAAAATTTTTAAGAAAATTGCAGAAGAATTGAATATTAGAGAAACTCAAGTTGAAGCTACTGTTAAACTTATAGATGAAGGAAATACAATTCCTTTTATTGCACGTTATAGAAAAGAAGTAACAGGAAACTTAAGTGATGAAACTTTAAGAGATTTAGGAGAAAGATTAAATTATCTTAGAAACTTAGAAAAAAGAAAAGAAGAAATTATAAGGTTAATAGATGAGCAAGGAAAATTAACAGATGAACTTACAATTAAAATTGCAAGTACAATGGTTTTATCTGAACTTGAAGATATTTATAGACCATATAAACCAAAGAAAAGAACAAGAGCAACTATTGCTAAAGAAAAAGGTTTAGAGCCTTTAGCAAATATCATTTATTTACAAGTAGAGAAAAATGATATTTTTGAGATTGCTAAAGAATATATAAATGAAGAAAAAGAAGTAAATACAGTAGAAGATGCAATAGCAGGAGCGTTAGATATAATTGCGGAAAATATTGCAGATGACGCTGATTATAGAAAGAAAATAAAATCATTCTGTTTTAGAGAAGCTGTTATAACAAGTAAAGCTTCAAATGAAGAAGAAAAATCTCCTTATGAAATGTATTATGATTTTAAAGAGCCAATATTAAAGATCCCAAGCCATAGAATATTGGCAATAAATAGGGGAGAGAATGAAGAATTTTTAAAAGTAAAAGTAGAAAAACCAGAAGAGAAGATTTTAGATTATTTAAGAAAACAAATTATTAAAGATTTTAAGAGTCAATTTAATGAACCTTTAACTACAACAATAGAAGATTCTTACAAAAGATTAATAGAACCATCTATTGAAAGAGAAATTAGAAGCGATTTAACAGAACGTTCAGAAGAACAAGCTATAAAAGTATTTGGTAAAAATGCAAAACAACTTTTACTTCAACCACCAATTAAAGAAATGACAGTTATGGGATTTGACCCTGCATACAGAACTGGATGTAAAATAGCAGTAATAGATAAAACAGGAAAACTTTTAGATACAACAACTGTTTATCCAACAGAACCTCAAAATGATGTGGAAGGTGCTAAAAAAGTTTTAAAAGAATTAATAAATAAACACAAAGTAAATATGATTGCAATTGGAAATGGAACAGCTTCTAGGGAATCGGAAACTTTTGTTTCTAATATGATAAAAGAAATAAACTCTGAAATTTATTATGCTATTGTTAGTGAAGCTGGTGCTTCTGTATATTCAGCATCAAAACTTGCAACTGAAGAATATCCAGATATAAATGTTTCTTTAAGAGGCGCAATTTCAATTGCTAGAAGACTTCAAGATCCACTTTCAGAACTTGTAAAAATAGATCCAAAAGCAATTGGTGTTGGTCAATATCAACATGATGTTAATCAAAAGAAATTATCAGAAAGTTTAACAGGAGTTGTTGAAGATGCTGTTAACTCTGTTGGCGTAGATGTTAACACTGCTACACCATCACTACTTTCTTATGTTTCTGGTATTAACGGAACTATTGCTAAAAACATTGTAAAATATAGAGATGAGAATGGTGAGATTAAACAAAGAAAAGACTTACTAAAAGTTCCAAAACTAGGACCAGCAGCTTACAAACAATGTGCAGGATTTATTCGTATATTTAATGGGAAAAATCCTTTAGAAGTAACTGCAGTTCACCCAGAAAGTTATGAAGTTGCAGAAAAGTTATTAACAAAATTGGGATATTCTGTGGATTCTTTAATCAAAAAAGAGAGTTTAGATGCGTTAAGAAACGACTTATCAAAGGTTGATGTTGTAAAAATGTCTGATGAATTAGAAGTTGGTGGATTAACCTTAAAAGATATTATAGATGAACTTTCAAAGCCAGGTAGAGATCCTAGAGAAGACCTGCCAAAACCAATTTTAAGAAGTGATGTTTTAAAATTTGAAGATTTACAAGAAGGAATGGAACTTACAGGAACAGTTAGAAATGTTATAGACTTTGGAGCTTTTGTTGATGTTGGAGTAAAACATGATGGTTTAGTTCATATTTCGCAAATGGCTGATAGATATATTAAAAATCCATCAGAAGTTGTTTCTGTAGGGGATATAGTAAAAGTTAAAGTTATTGGAATTGATAGAGAAAAACAAAAGGTAAGTTTATCAATGAAAGTATAAAAATTGAATATTAAATTTAAAAGAGTCTAAAGAAAAAAATAGACTCTTTTAACATGTATGAATTAATCAATTTTTAAATAAAAATAAAGCCTCGAAATTTAATTTCGAGGCTATTATAATAAATTTTAGTGATGGCTTATAATTAAACTGTTATTATCTTTCCAGGTGCATTTCTATTTGCAACACTGATACTAATTTTATTTATATCTGAATTTGAATTCATAAGTTCTTCTGCAACAGTTTGATAAGCTAGCTCAGGAAAGTTATTTTCTTTGCTTAGGTGACCAAGAACAACTTGTTTTAAATCTTTTTTCATTAAAGCTGAAATTGTTTTTCCAGCGGTTTCATTTGATAAATGTCCATATTGACCTGCAATTCTTTGTTTTAGATGGAAAGGATATTTAGAAACTTTTAATATTTCTGGATCATAATTTGATTCAAGTAATATAAAAGAACTATTTTCAAGTTGTTTAAAAATATTGTTATTCATATGTCCTAAGTCTGTTGCTATACTTAATTTTCTTTTTCCATTATGTATATTGAAACCACAAGGATTTGCAGCATCATGTGGAGTGCTAAAAGGATGAATTGTTAAATCATTTAAAAAGAAATCTTCATCATTATTAAAATATTTTATATTTTCAAAAGAAACTTTTTCTTTTTGTTTTTCCATAGCATCCCAGGTTTCCATATTAGCATAAACTGGAATATTAAATTTTTTTGAAACCATTCCTAAACTTTGTATGTGATCTGAGTGTTCGTGAGTAACTAAAATAGCATCAATATCTTCGATTGATGAATCTATTGATGCTAATCCTTCACAAATTTTTTTACAGCTTGTTCCACAATCAATTAAGATTTTTGTGTTGTTAGAACTAACATACAAACAGTTCCCAGAGCTTCCACTATACAAGCTACAAAATTTTAACATATTTTTTCCCCTGTTTATTAATCTTCATTAACTCTTTCGATTTTTGCCCCAAGTTTTCTGAATTTTTCTTCTATATTTTCATAACCACGGTCAATGTGGTTTAAATTGTATATTTCTGTTTTTCCTTCTGCTATAATTCCTGCAATTACTAAAGCTGCTCCAGCTCTTAAGTCTGTAGCGTATACAGGAGCAGAAGTAAGTTTGTTAACACCTTCAAAGAAAGCACTTTTTCCCTGAGCTGTTATTTTTGCACCCATTTTATTTAGTTCGTTAGTATATTGAAATCTAGATTCCCAAATGCTTTCGTGAATTGTACTTGTTCCTTCAGATATTGATAAAAGTACTCCCATTTGAGGCTGTAAATCTGTTGGAAAACCAGGATAAGGTAAAGTTTTAATGGTAGCTTTACGAGTTCTTTTTGAATACCAAACTCTTAGATGATCTCCATTTGCATCAACATTTCCACCCATTTCTACTATTTTTGCAATAATTGATTCTAAGTGTTTAGTAATACAATTTTTTATTATAACATCACCTTTAGAAGCAACAGCAGCAATCATAAATGTTCCAGCTTCTATTTGATCAGGAACTACAGAATATGTAGCATTTCCTTTTAATTCTTTTACACCATTTACTTTTATTATATCTGTACCAGCACCTCTAATGTCGGCTCCCATTGTATTTAAGAAGTTTGCAAGGTCAACTATATGAGGTTCCTTAGCAGCATTATCTATAATAGTAGTTCCTTCTGCTAAAACTGCTGCTAGCATAGCATTCATTGTTGCTCCTACAGATACAACGTCCATATATATTGATGTACCTTTTAATTTTTTTGCTTTTGCTGTAATATTACCATTTGCAACTTCCACATTTGCTCCAAGTGCTTCAAATGATTTGATATGTTGGTCTATAGGTCTTGTTCCTAGATTACAACCACCAGGAAGACCTACTTTAGCACTTTTACATCTTCCTAGTAAAGCTCCAAGTAAATAATAAGAAGCTCTAAATTTTCTTGTTGTTTCAACTGGTACATTATTACAGTTTATATTTCTTGTATCAACCGTGATTTCATGTTCTGAATTCCAAGTAATTTTTGCACCTAATTCTTTTAATATATCACAATATAATTTAACATCACTAATGTTTGGTAAATTTTCAATTGTACAAATTCCATTTATTAATAAAGTAGCTGGTATTATTGCAATTGCGGCGTTTTTGGCACCACTAATTACCACCTCTCCTTTTAGAGGTGTTTTTCCAGTAATGACTAACTTTTCCAAAATATATACCCCCAATATTTTGCTTAAAATTGTATGAGTAAAATATACTCATTTTGAACTATATCATAAAATCAAAAGATTTACAACATATTTTTTTAAAGTTTGAGCTATTTTAGTATACAGAGAAAAACTATCGTTTTTGTGTTTTGAACGATAGTTTTGGAGAATAAGAGAATTGAGCAAAATTAATTAATTTGAGAATATTTCAAGTATTTTGAATTTTAATTTTATAGTTTCACTATTATTCGTAATTATAGCAAATTCTTCTTCTGAAAGATTTTCTTTTAGATTCTCTTTAGATTCTTCGTCAATTATTCCAGAAGAAATATCAACAAAACATAGTGGTGGAAAAAGTGAGCACCACCAATTTTGACCTTCAGCATTTCCAATTTTAATTCTTAGAGCATCATAATATCCAGCAGGCAGAGAAATATTGCCATATATTTTGGTAGGAAAATAGAAATTACCAATTTCAATAGAAACAGGGTAATAAAATCCAGCTTCTTCTATTGTGTCTTCAGCAATTTGCTTATAAATCTCTAAATTATTTCTAACAGAATTTATAACTTCAGATTTATTTGTGTTTGAAAAGCTTTGAGAATTCATATGTTCAATAATTGCATCTCTAACCTTTAGTTTTAAATCTTGGTCTAGTTTTGAATCACTGTTTGCTAAAATATGAAGTCTAAAAAAATTGCTTGACAAATTTTGTGAAACTGTACTAGCATACGACGAAATTGAGGTGAGAATAAAGCAGAATAAAAGTAATATTAGAATAAAAATGTATTTAATTTTTCTTTTCATAAATCCTCCTAAAAAACCATTACTTGATATATGAGTAATTATTTACTATTTTTAAAAAAATATGCAAAAAAACAATGAATTTGTAAAGTTTATTACTGTCGAAAAAGATAGTACGAATTAAATTGCAAGACGTCATCAAGAGTGATAAGATTCATACATAAGTTAAATATATGGAGGTTTGATTATGAAGAAAAAGAATTTTTGTAGTTTTTATGTAAGTGAATATCACTTATTAACCATTTTATTACCATATATAAATGAAAAAATGTCAGATTCAAAAAATATAGAAGTAATTTTAGAAGATGATATGATTGAATATGTAAAAAAATATTTAAAAAGAAATGAAATTTATAATATAAGCAAAATTTTAAAACTAGGATGGAAAAAAAATAAAGAAGATATTATAGAATTGAAAGAGAATACAGATATTGTAGTAATTTGTGGACACGAAACATTTGTTGAATCAGTAAATAAATCAATTAACAATAGCGAAAATGTTAAGGAAATAATAAATTGTTATAATATTGAAACAATGACAAATTTAAATGAAATTGTAAAAGAGCATAATTTTATTTTAAGGACAAATGGGTTATGCGAAGTGAAAAAAAGTTCACACAATGAACAAAAAAGAAAAACAATTCAAACACAAATATAGAATAGCATTACTGTATAAAAATATGGCTTGTCAAGTAAGTTGCTTATGTCTTAAGAGTAAAATATCCCTAGAATAGTAGGAGATTAAAGAAAAATACAAAATGACAAAAAGCGAGGTTGACTAAAGTAAAAAAATGATATAAGATATATCAAAATTAAAGGTTCAAAATTTGATTTCTATGTAATAGAAAGGAGTAAAAAACATAATGGGGAAAGAACTAGAAAATGTAAAAAAAGTTTTAAAAGAATATGGTCAAGAACATTTACTTTTAAAATATAATGAAATGGATGAACATGATCAAAGAACATTATTAGACCAAATCGAAGATATCGATTTTGATTTAATGAAACAATTGTATGAACAAGCTACAAAACCAGTAGATTTGGAAACAATTACAATTGAACCAATTGAACACGTTGATAAAGCTAAATTAACAGTTAGCGAACGTGAAATGTATGAGAAAAAGGGTATCGAAGCAATTAAATATAATAAATTTGCTGTAGTTACAATGGCTGGTGGACAAGGAACAAGACTTGGTCATCCAGGACCAAAAGGAACATTTATATTCGATGTTGAAAAAAATAAATCAATTTTCGAAACTCTATGCGAAACATTAAAAGATGCATGGAAAAAATATGATACAGTTATTCCTTGGTATTTAATGACAAGTAGAGAAAATAATGATGCAACAGTAAAATTTTTTGAAGATCACAATTATTTTGGATATCCTCAAGAAGCAGTTCATTTCTTTAAACAAGGCGAATTACCAATGCTTGATTTAAAAGGAAAAATTCTTTTAGAAAAAAATGGTATGGTTAAAAAAGCTGCTAATGGACATGGTGGAACATTACAATCAATGGAAAGAGCTCAAGTAATTGAAGAAATGAAAGAGAACGGAATTGAGTGGGTATTTATAAATGGTGTAGATAACGTATTAGTAAAACCAGTAGATCCACTATTAATAGGAATGTCAATTCATAATAAAGTTTTAGCAGCAGCTAAGGCAAT
Source organism: Clostridia bacterium (assembly GCA_017536685.1). Lineage (GTDB taxonomy): Bacteria > Bacillota > Clostridia > TANB77 > CAG-508 > Scatovivens. The sequence continues at coordinate 56,562 of JAFXGW010000024.1, forward strand.
TGAAAAAACAGATCCAAAAGAAAAAGTTGGTGTATTATGCAGAAAAAACAAAAAAGTAGGTGTTGTAGAGTACACAGAAATTTCTGAAGATATGGCTAACTTAAGAGATGATTACGGTTCTTTAGTATATGGAGATGGTAATGCTATATTCCATTTATATAATATCAAAGGATTAGAAAGAATTAGTCAAGAAAAACTTCCATATCATACAGCAGTTAAAAAAGCTAGCTATGTAGATTCAGAAGGAAAAGAAGTTATTGGTGAAAAACCAAATGCATACAAATTTGAAATGTTCATATTTGATTCTTATGAATTATTTGATGATGTTGTAGTTTTAAGAGTAAAAAGAGAAGAAGAATTTGCTCCTATAAAAAATGCTGAAGGACAAGATAGTCCAGAAACAGCTAGAAAATTATATAAAGATTACATGAACAAAGTTGAATATCATAATAAATATAGCCAATGGTCAACAAGCCCAATTTTTGATGAAGAAACAAGAAAAGAATTATTAAAAATTGCAGGAAACGAAGAAGAAATTAAAGATAGATTTTATAAAGACTTAGAATTTGGAACAGCAGGAATGAGAGGTGTTATAGGAAACGGTACAAACAGAATGAATGTTTATACTGTTACTAAAGCAACTCAAGGTTTATCAAACTACATCTTAAGACAAGGTACAGAAAACAAAGGTGTAGCAATAGCTTATGATTCAAGAAATATGTCTCCAGAATTCGCTGAAGCAACAGCACTTTGCTTTAATGCAAATGGAATTAAAACGTATATATTTGATTCATTAAGACCAGTTCCAGAATTATCATTTGCTGTAAGAGAATTAGGATGTACAGCTGGTGTTATGATTACAGCTAGCCATAACCCACCAGAATACAATGGATACAAAGTATACTGGGATGATGGCGCTCAAATAGTAGCACCACATGACAAAGAAATTATAGCTGAAGTAAATAAAGTAAAAGATTATTCATTAATTAGATCTATTTCTTTAGAAGAAGCTAAAAAATTAAGATTATATAATGTAATTGGAAAAGCTATGGATAAATTATACTTACAAGCAATTAAAAAACAAGTATTAAATCCAGAAGTAATTAAAGAAGTAGGAAAAGATTTAAAAATAGTTTATACTCCACTTCATGGAACAGGAAATGAACCTGTACAAACAGTATTAGAACAATTAGGATTTGAAAATGTTTATGTAGTTCCAGAACAAGAATTACCAAATGGAAACTTTTCAACAGTGGACTATCCAAATCCAGAAGATATAAAAGCATTTGATTTAGCATTAAAACTTGCTAAAAGACAAGATGCAGATTTAGTTTTAGCAACAGATCCTGATGCAGATAGATTAGGCGTTTTAGCTAAAGATTCAAAAACAGGTGAATACATGTCATTCACAGGAAATATGTCAGGGTTATTAATTGCTGAATATATTTTAGACCAAAAGAAAGCCAAAAAAATAATGCCCAAAAACGGAGCATTAGTTACAACAATAGTATCTTCTAATTTAGCACAAGCTATAGCTAAAGAATATAAATTAGAATTTATAGAAGTTTTAACAGGATTCAAATATATTGGAGAACAAATTAGAAATTTCGAAACAACAGGAAGCAATGAATATTTATTTGGATTTGAAGAAAGCTATGGATGTTTAGTTGGAACACACGCTAGAGATAAAGATGCAATAACAGCAGTTATGATGCTTTGCGAAGCTGCTGCTTACTATAAAAAACAAGGATTAACTTTATGGGATCAAATGATAAATATTTACAAAAAATATGGATTCTATAAAGAAGGAATTTCTACAATTACTTTAAAAGGTGCTGATGGAGCTATCAAAATGAAAGAATTATTAGATGGTATCAGAAACAATCCGCCAACAGAACTTGGAGGATATAAAGTAACTAGAGTTAGAGATTACAAAACAGAAAAAATTGTAGATACAAAAACTGGTAAAGAATCAGATACAGGATTACCAACATCAAATGTATTATATTACGATTTAGAAGATGATGCTTGGTGCTGTGTAAGACCATCTGGAACAGAACCAAAAGTTAAATTCTACATGGGAGTTAAAGGAAAATCATTAGAAGACGCAGAAAGCAAATTAGATGCTTTAAGAAAATCAATGATGGAACTTGCAGAAAAATAGTTATATAAATTAGATACTCAAAATGTGAAAATGTTTTGAGTATCTTTTTTCTATATAGTTTGTAGATAGTAAAGAAGTAAATAGTAAAGAAAAAATTAATATTGATTTAGATTATCGGGAATCAAAAGATAGACACAATAAATTTTCAGTTACGAAAAGCGAAGATTAAAAAAATATATAAATTTTTTCAAAAAATTAAAAAATTTTCAAATAAACTTGTAAAAAATATTAATTAATGATATAAATAGACTACTGTAAAATAGTAGAAAAGCTTGAAATATCAAAGATTTTCTAGGATTAAAAGAATAAAAATGAAATTTTTAAAAAAATTTCAAAAAAGTGTTGACATCTAAAGAAAAATGTTGTAATATATAAAGGCAGTCGCGTTACAGACTGTCATACAATATGTATGGGCTATTAGCTCAGATGGTAGAGCACTTGACTTTTAATCAAGTTGTCCCGCGTTCGAATCGCGGATAGCTCACCAAGAAAATCTTGTAAAAGATTTTCTTTTATGGCCCCTTGGTCAAGCGGTTAAGACATCGCCCTTTCACGGCGGAGACATGGGTTCGATTCCCGTAGGGGTCACCACTTTTTTATAAAGGTGACAAAAATTAAATACTAGTGCCGCTGTAGCTCAGTTGGTAGAGCAACTGACTTGTAATCAGTAGGTCGTCAGTTCAAGTCTGACTAGCGGCTCCATCGAAAACGAGTAAAATCTTTGAAAGAGTAAGATTTGCTCGTTTTTTGCTTTTCCCAAAAAGAAATTTTAGGAAAGAAAAGATAGATAGAGAAAGAAATAGAGCGACAACGATTATAGCCTTTTTAAAATGTTCTAGAACTTCTATAGAATTCCAAAAATGTCTTCCAACTGTCTTCCAAAAAAGAAGCTTGGAAGACAGTGAAAAAATCAATATGTTATTACAGTTAAAATATATTAAAAGTTTTTTTGAAAAATATAAAAAAGTGACTTCCATAAACTTTGGAAGTCATTTTAATGATTATTTATCTATTAACCAATCTAATGCATTTCTAACTATTATTCCATTTTCATTAGATAGAGGCATTTTATCTAATGTTAAAATTATTTTTGTATAATTATCAGGTATTCTTTCTAAAGAATTTAATTCTCTTGTTAATATTTTATTTTCATTATCTCGTAATGTTTCGCAAACTTGAACATATATTCTTCCCTCACTATTTAGAGCAACGAAATCAACTTCGTATTCATCTACTTTTCCTATATAAACGTCATATCCACGTCTTAATAATTCTAAATATATTATATTTTCTAAAATATGACCTCTATCACCAAGTTTTCTTCCTAGCATAAAATATCTTAGTCCTAAATCTGAAACATAATATTTTTCACCAGTTTTTAAATATTGTTTTCCTTTTACATCATATCTAGAAGCTTTATATAAGAAGAATGATTCCATAAAACTTTCTAGATATCTTTCAACAGTTCTTACATTTATGCTTCTTCCATCACTAGTCATAGTGTTTGCAATATTATTACTTGATAATAAGTTACCAATATTATCTAAAGCAAATGTAGCAACGCTTTTAAGCATTGATTCATCTGAAATTCCTTTTCTAATCATTACATCTTTTATAATAACATCATTAAATAAAGTTCCCAAGTATCTACTTACTTCATCTTCTTCTAATTGTGTTGTATATGGGAAAGAACCCAAAGATATATATTCATTATATAATGTTTCTAAATCAGTTGTATCTTTTGAAGATATAAATTCTTTAAAAGATAAAGGAAGCATTTTTATTTCTACATATCTTCCAGTTAGTAATGTTGAAAGTTCAGATGATAAAAGTTTGGCATTAGAACCAGTTATATATAAGTCAATATTTTTATTTAAGTATAAACTATCAGCAACTTTTTGAAATTCTGGAATTATTTGGATTTCATCTATGAATATATAATTTTTTTTATCTTCTAATAAATTTTCGGTTATATAGTTATATAAATCCATATAATTTTGTATGAAGTTGTATTTCAAATCTTCTAAATTTATACTTATTATTTGAGAACTATCTATACCACTTTGAAGTAAATATTCTTTGAAAAAATTCATTAATGTACTTTTACCACATCTTCTAATTCCTGTGATTATTTTAATTAAATCTTTGTCTTTAAATTTAATTAATTCATTTATATAATTTGGTCTATCTATCATAAAATCAACCTCCTATACATATATGATACAATTATAACACAAAAAAGTCAAGTTTTTGTATTACCAATACAAAAACTTTGTTAAATAAATATTTTTTGTATTATTATATTCTGATTTATAAATTATATTCATAAAGTTGACTTACAATGTTTATTATAAAGAAATATTGCAGATAATTTCATCTTTGCAAAATATAAGTTTATCTTAGAAATAACAGTATTTATCTTTAAAACACAGTATATTATTGAATAAGCTAAATCTTGATACTATAATTAAATAAAGATATTTTTGTGTTATTAAAGGAGGCGATATTATGAATAAATTAAATAAAATTTTATTAATAATAATTGTTATATTAACAGTTTTATTGATTTTTTCAATAAATAGATGTTTCTACTTTGCTAAATCTGGTGACAAAGCAATTATAGATGTGATGGAATTAATTGAAGTAAATAATAAACTTGAAAATGATTTGAGTAGTTTAAAAGAAGATATGCAAGAAGACGCTGAATATAGTTATGAAACATCAATTATCTATGAAGAAGCAGGAATAAAAGTAACCAGTGACGATGAAGGATTTTATACTGTAACTGACACAATTAATAATAAAATCTTAAAAAAAGATTTTAAGATAGAAATGAATGATGATTGGACCTATAAAGTAATAGAACGATAAGGTGGGGGATATGAAATGGGAATAAATATTATTACTAATATTTCAGATGAATTTAAAGAAACTAAAATAACTATAGAAGCGCCAAATCTGTCAAAAGAGGTACAAGATATTCTTAATTATATTGAAAATTCAAATGGTCAACTTAGTCAAATTATAGCAAGTAAAGATAACAAAATACATTTTATTGAATTGAAAAATATAATTTGTTTTTTTAGTGAAGATAAGTATAACTATTTAAGAACCAAAGAGGACACATACAAAATAAAATATAAATTATATGAATTAGAAGAATTATTAAATACACAAAATTTTATAAGGATTTCTAAATCTTGTATTATTAATATAGAGCAAGTTAAATATTTTAATATAGGAATTTTAAATACAATTATAGTTGAATTAAAAGACAATACAAAAGAGACTGTAACAAAAAAGTATTTTAAACAAATAATGAACTTATTAAAAGAGAGGGGGATTTAAAATGAAAAAAAGTTTAATAAAGATAATTAAAACCCTAATAATGCTAATAATTTCAATATTAATTATTTATTTAATTCTTACTTTAAATAGATTTTTATTTTGGTGCAATAGAAATCAAATATTATTGTTTAATAATAACATTTCACCAGAATATATCTTAGATAATGTAGATATAAATGCAATTAATTCTTTAGGAGCAAATATAGAAGATTTTGCAAATACATTAGATGAAAGCAAATTAAATGTAGAAGCTTTTAAAGGAGATGGAAATTTTACTTTTACTAAAGATGGAAAAACTTATTCTTTTGCTGAATACTATAATTCAATAGGTTTTTCTGTATGGACTTATTTATCTAGTGAATTTCAAGCAATATCATTGTTGTATGTAGATATTGCAATATTATGGGGAATTATATTAACTGTATTTTATATTATTGCCTCAAACGAAAAAATAAATTATAATACAAAGTTTGTAATAGGATACTTTGTAATCATGATTTTTATAGTTCAAATGTATGGATATTTAAAAGGAATTTTCTTTGGTTTTATTGATTCAATAAAATATATGCCAGCATTTTATATTATTTATACAATAGCTTTTATCATAATATATTATATAAATCGTAAAAAATATAAAGAAATGATTAATGGTTTAAACAATACTATTAAGGAGAAAAATATATGAAGAATTTAAGTAAGATAATTGTTGTAATATTATTTATTGTAGTAACAATAATGTTTATATTATGTATCAATTTACAAAAAGAAATTTGGAATAATCAAGAAACTATAAAACATTATCAAGAAGATCAACAACGACAAGCTAGAGAGATTTTTAATTTAACAGTAGAAATTCAGGAATTGAAAAAAAGTAATAATAACATATAGAAAACTTGATATAAAGTTATTTACTAAGTTAACTATATAGTTTTTATAATAAAATATACTTAAATAAAAAAGATAAGATTATCTGTCTTCTAGTGACTTCAAACAAACTGAAAATGCTTGGTACAAGCGATTATTAGATTTTAGGATTAACTATCGGATCCAGAAAAGATAAGTTGAAATACTTATCTTTTTTTGTTTATGTGTAACTTTTTTTGAAAAATAAGACATTATATTGTATAAGATATCTTATAAAGGAGCCAAAATATGCAAAATTCAAAAACGATAGAAGAATATATGAATGCAAATAAGTTAGATTTGGAAATGATCGTAAATGATTATACACCATATATAAAAACAATTATTGAAAATGCTGTTGGAGAAGTTTTAACATATGAAGATAAAGAAGAAATGATAACAGATACATTTTTTATTATTTGGAAAAATCAAGACAAGATATTTGTTTCTGTAAGTTCATATATTGCTGGAATTGTAAGAAATTTAATAAGAGAAAAACTAAGAAAAAAGAAGGTTACATATGATATTTCTGAATATGAAAATCTTGTAGAACTTTCAAAAATAGAATTATTTGAATCTGAAAGAGATGAAATAGAAGATATAGAAAAGTGTTTTAAGAATTTAAATAAGATAGATAAAGAGATTATAACTATGTTTTATTATTCATCTAAAACAATAATGGAAATTGCAAAAGAAGTAAATCTTTCAGTAATAAATGTTAAAACCAGACTTCATAGAATAAGAAAGAAAATAAGAAAAGATCTTGGGGTAGGTGAGTAATTATGGAAAAAGAAATTATGGAAAAATTAAAGTTAAAAATTGCTATTTATGAAATGAAAGAAGAAGCGAGAGTTAGTAAGATTAAAAAGAGAAAACTCATAAATAAAAAATTAGGAATAGCAGCTTGTGCTTGTGTGATTCTAACTTCCGGGATTGTATTTGCAAAAGATATAGAAAAATTTATAAAAGATAAAATTCATTTAGGAAAAGGTGTTGAAACAGCAATAGAAAATGGATATATTGTTAAACCTGATGATGAGTATACTTTTTGTAATGTTAAAGTGATAAATAAAGAGGGTAAAGAAGTAGAAGATATAAAGCTAGGAGTTAAGGTAGATAGTTATTTAATTGATAATTCTAATTTAAATATAGAAATTAAATTTAAATATGATGAATGTTTAAATGACATCGTAAATATAAATAATTTACACACTATTATGTTAGAAGACTTAATAATAATAGATGATGAAAAACGAGTTTTATATGATGGTGGCGTTGGCAATAAAGAAATTTTTGAAAAGTATTGTAAAGAAAATAATTTAAACTATACTTTTGGAAATTGTAATGAAAATTACTTAAATAGCGGTTTAAATACATTTGAATCACCAGAAACTTGTTTGAAAAATGAAAAATCATATATATATAATTTTTATGTAGAAGATGAAAATTATCCTAAATCAAAAAAAATAAATCTAATTTTTACCCAAATATCATTTAATGAATTTTCTGATGAAAATGTTATTGTAAATGGTAATTGGAATATTGAATTAGATATTCCAGAAAAAATGTACAATAATGTTGAAGGAAATTATAGTGTAATAAAATGTGAAAATGATAAGTTTGATGTTTATGCAGCAAAGCTTACTGAAACAGGCTTTGAATTGGGATTAAAAATAAATGGATTAGAAAATCCTGAATATTCTGTAGAATTAGCTGAGGAAGAAAGAAGATTTCATGAAAGTATTAGCGTAGGTCAAGAATATGGATCAGGACTTAGAATTACAGATGAATCCAAAACAAAATTCTATAAGGAATCACCATATATAGAATTATATGAAAACTATTACACAAAACATTTTCCAACTAGTATTAAAGCCGTTAGACTTTATATGCCATGGGTTGAAGAAACTGAAGGTTGTTATATTCAAACTTCTGACGGGAATAAATTCTATATTTCTGAATCTGGTTGTGCAAATCAAAGAAATAGTTTTAATGAAGATAATACTTATGAATTTTACAATAAATTTGATATGACTAAATATGATGCTACGGATTATATTTCAGCTGTTATTGAATTATATGGTTCTCCTGTAAAAATATTTCTAAAAAGAACAAATTAGAAATATGATAGACTGTCTTCAAAAAAATAGCTTGGAAGGCAGTTGAAAAAATAATATATGCTTACAGCATGAATATATTATTAGATTTTTTTGAGTTGAAAATGTAAGAATGACTCCCAATTTTTGGAGTCATTTCTAATATTTATTTAACTATAGTTATTTAATCTGTTATAAAATCATGTTTCTAATTTCTTTTTGTTTTGAATACTTTATATTTGTTAAAATACATATTTTTTATAATTATTTATTCTAAATACATTAACAAATAATATAATCACCCGTGATACTATTAATATTATAAATAATTTCATTAATTAATATTTTATTATTGAAACTTTTTATAAAAATTTATACACTAAATAAGTGAAAGGAGTAAATTATGAGTACTCAAACCAATTTAGAAATATTTAACACAATATATGATAATACATATACAAATACTTTAAAGTTTATTATTTTACATTGTAATAGCTTGGATGATGTGAATGATTTATTGCAAGATACATACCTTGAGTTTTACAAAACTTTAAAAAAGAAAAAAATCAAAGATATAGAAAATTCAGGAGCTTACATAATTGGCATTGCAAGGAATATTCTAAAAAAACATTATCGTTTTAAATATAAAAATTCAAATATAATTTCTTTTTTTCAAAATGAAGAGCAAAATTTAGAAATTCCAGATAATTTTTTTGATTTAGAGTTTAATTTAATTACAGAAGAAAATATAAAAATGATTTGGAATTATCTAGAAAATAAAGATTTAAAAATTGCTAAAGTTTTTTATCTTTATTACTGTTTAGATATGAAAATAAGTGATATTGCAAATGAACTTAATTGTAATGAATCGACTGTAAAAAATTATATTTTTAGAACAATAAAGGAACTAAAAAAAGAATTTATGAAAGAAGGTGATGAAAATGCCTAAAAATTCAATTTTGTCTAATTATCTTTCAAAAACTTATGATAAAGAAAAAAATTTAGAATCTATACATTCAAAAATAAAAAAGCATGAAGTAAATCACAAAAAACATTTAAATATTGCTGCAATCTTTATTTTGACTATATTTATTAGCTCTATTGGAACAACAATATATGCTATGAAGAAAAGAGATTTATTTTATCAAGAATTTGAAAATAGAAAAATTGGTCACAGTAATGCAGTTAATTTAGCTCTTGAAAATGGATTAGAAGAAAAAATTGATATGGAATATTTATATCAAGATAACATAGGAATAAAAATTGATTCAATTCTTCTTACAAATGATAATTTAAAAATGAATGTTAATTTTAAGTTTAAAAATTATTCGAATTTAAATACTGTAAATATGGGATTTAGTTATGCAATATATGATGAGCATAACAATATATATCAAATATTTGAACGTTATGTTCCGAAAGAATCATATAAATCCTACAAACAATACAAAAAGCTACTTGCAAAAGAATTAAATTTAAGAAATTATTTTTGGGAAGAGCTTCCTAAAGAACTTGCAGATTCTGGACTTACTCCTTACTGCATTACTTCAAAAGAGGGCAATTTGATCTTTGAAACTAATATTAATACTATGGTTGGATTTCCAAAAACTAAAAAATTATTTGTCCGTATTTATAATCCAGGATATTGCTATGCAGATTATATTTACTATACAAATCCTATCACCAAAACCAAAGTTGGATATCCTGTTAATGTAGAAAATCACAAACTTTTCTAATAGTGAATGGCAATTCGAAATAAATATTCCAGATACGCTTTATAATAGAGAAGTTTTAAATCTAAAATTTAATGAAGATGTTAAAGAATTTGAACTAGAAAAAGCAGAAATTTCAGATACTGGATTACTTATTGAATTAAATTTATCAAAAGGATATTCTTATAAAAATAATGGGCAAGAAATATTTAAAGTTACTAATAATAAAGGTGAAGAAATTATAAATTTATTAGGCCGTTCTGAAAATAATCATTATTCTATGTTATATGATATAAGCAAAGATGAATTAGATAATGGTATCTATTTTCATATTAATATTCCAGAGCTAAATTTAAATAAAACTATTCAACTTGTAAAAAAATAATAGATTAAACGATATTTTGATTTATACCACAA
>JAFXGW010000025.1 GCA_017536685.1 Clostridia bacterium
GTAAAGCTATAATAATGAGGACATGTTTCACAAGTTACTTTTACTCCTCTTTGTTTTGCACTACGAATTGTATCTACTGTTGTTTTTGTACTGATATGGCATATATGCGTGCGTAAGTTATTTGTTTCTGCTAAAACAATATCTCTTGCAGCCATTATTTCTTCTGCTTCTGGATATACACCTTGAACTCCTAATTTATCAGCAATTGGTCCCGCATTTATTGCACCAGCTGCTACTGATTTTTCTTCGCAATGTTCTGATATAAATGTTCCTAATTTATTAGCTTCTATCATAGCTTGTCTTATCATTGCTGCATTTTCAATTGGCATACCATCATCTGAAAATGCAATAGCTCCTGCTTCAAGTTGAGCTTTAAAATCTACTAATTCTTGTCCTTTTTCTCCTTTTGTTACACTTGAAAATGGAAGTATATTGCAAAGATTAACTTCTTTTGATCTATTTATAATTTGTTCCAAAACAATAGCGCTATCTGGAGTTGGATTTGTATTTGGCATAGGACAAATAGTAGTAAATCCACCAGCAACAGCGCTTTTTGATTCAGTTTCTATAGTTCCTTTATGTTCTCCACCTGGTTCTCTTAAGTGGCAATGAACGTCAATCATCCCAGGCATAATAATATAACCTGAGCAATCAATAACTTTGTCAGCTTCTTCTGAAATATTTTCAGCTATTTTAGCAATTTTATCTCCTTCTACTAGAATATCTAGTTTTTTCTCTAGTTTGTTTGCATAGTCAACAACTGTTCCGTTTTTGAATAAAATGCTCATATTTTACCTCCGACATAATTTTTTCTCATTCTATCATTTATTATAGAGTTTTTCAATAAATTTTCATTTTAAAATAACTATTTTTTGTGGGTTAGTCTCTTTCATTTTTCTTTCTAATTGACAAATGCTTATATTTACTATATTATTAAAAAAATACATTTTATAAATTGTATTTTTTTGCTTAAATTAAATCGTCATCTATGTTTTCAATTTCTCGTCGACGATTATAATTGTTGCAATAAAAATCGTAATTAAAATATAATATTTTAATATTCGATTTTGAATTATAATTAAATATTTGGAGGTAAAATTTAAAATGAGTAAATTAATGTCATTATTATTTGAAACAAATGCATTTAAAGTTGCAGAAGAAAACAATCCTTTTTGGTATACATCTGGAAAAATCGGTCCATACTTTATAAACGCAGATTATCTTTATGGAAGTGAACAAGATTCAAAAGATTTATTAGCTTTTATTGACCAAGAATTAGAAAATGAAAATAAAACTGATATTCCAGAACACATTTTCAAAAAAGTTTTAGACCACTATAATACAAACGAAATCTATAAATATGTTATAGATCAAATGAAAGAATATATCGAAACAAATATCGGAATAGAAAATGTAGATTATATCTCTGGTGGTGAAAGAAGAGATTGGTATTTCTCAAATATAATGGCTTATCTTTTAAACAAACCTCATGTTACAATATATAAAGATTTAACTACAGTTGTAAGTAGTTCAGATTTCACATCTTCTGAACCAATAAGCTCTATCGAAGGAAAAAATTTCTTACACTTAGCAGATCTTTTAAATCAATCTGCAAGTTTTACAAGAGCTTGGATTCCAGCAATCAAAAACTTAGGTTCAAATATTGTTTGGAGCATTTTTGCTGTAGATAGAATGCAAGGTGGAACAGAAACACTTACAAACGATGGCGTTAAAGTTCATTCTTTACTTCAAATAGATGATTCTTTATTTACAACAGCAAAAGAACTTGGTGTTATAAATGATGAACAATTAACAATGCTTAGAGAATTTAAAAAAGATCCAGATGGTTCTATGAAGCAATTCTTAATTGATCATCCAGAATTTATAGAAAACGCAAAAAATTCTGATAATCCAAAAACTGTAAAAAGAGTTAATACATTAATTGAACAAAATATTTATGGATTAAACTAGTTAAAATAAATAAAAACTGCCATTTATATTGGCAGTTTTTATTTATTTTACTATTTCTTTTATTTTATCTGGATTTATAATTAATTCTCCTAATTCTTCTTCTTCTCCATATTTATCAACAAAATATATTAAATATTTATCTTCTATTTTTTTTATTTTATATACTTTTGTGCCATTACTTTCAGAACCATTTTCATTTATAACACTTGTAGCAATATCACTTTTTAAAGAATTTGGTTTTATATAATATTGGTCTTCTACTAAATTATCATTTATATCTTTCAATTGTTCAATATAGTCACTATCTAATAAGTATTTAAAGAAGTTTTCCGTAGTACATATCTCTTCTGGATTTAAGTTATTTTCACTTGCATATTTATAGTCTAATACATATTTTTCTTTTATTACTAAATTTAGGCTATCTACAATTTCTGCTTTATTATATTCATTATCTGCTTCTGTTATTTTCTCTACCATTCCATTTCTTCCAAAAATTTTATCTCCAGCCAAAAATGCAACAATTCCTAAAATTATTATTATAAAAAATATACCAGCTATAGAAAAGCCGTTTCCTTTTTTCATTTATTACTCCTTATTTTATCTCCAATTCTTAATTTGCATTATACCTTAATTTTTCATTTTTTTCAATATATTTAATCTTTAAAATAAAAAATTTGTCCAGAAAATTTCTAAACAAATCTTTTATTTCTAATTTAATATTTTAATATTTTCTTGAGTTACAATTTCTTTAAATACTTCAAAAATTTTATCAGTTAAGAAAATTCCACCACAGGGTTTTATTTGGCCATTATCTGTTATCTCAAGCTTTACATTTGCCCTATCTCCTGTAAAAAATTTTATTGCACCTCTTAAACGTTCTTTCGTTGTTTCGTCTAAATTAGTGATATCTATATTTACAGTTTTTACAGTATTTAATTTTGTTTCTATTTTTTCTATTTCTGCATTTACATCTTCTGAAAATTCTTTTATATTAGTTGCAACAATTTTTACTGGTTCATCTTCTCTAACACTTAGTCTTCCTTCTACTAAAACAATATTATCATCAACAATAAAATGACTTGTTTTAGAATATACCGTATCGAAGATTACAATTTCAGCCATACCATAAAAATCTTCTAAGTTTACAAAAGCCATTGTTGTATTTTTTCTAGTAAATTTTTTATTTACTTTAGATATAACACCAACAAATTTTATTGTTTGTCCATCCTTAAAGTTTTGAGGTTCTCCAAATTCTTCAATTTCTTCATTCATTTTTATCATGTCAAGAGTTGAAATATTAGCAAGTTTAGCTATTTTATCCCTTATTTTATCTAAAGGATGACCTGAAATATAAACACCTAACATTTCTTTTTCTAATATTAATAGCTCTTTTTCTGGCATTTCTTCTTTTTCAATAAATGTATATTTTTGAGTTTCAACAACTTCTTCTGATTCTTCCATTAAATCAAACATTGAAACTTGATTTGCTATTTTATTTCTTGATTCATTGTTTATTGTATCTATTATTGTTTCAAATGATGCAAGTAGCGTTGCTCTTGTTTTTCCAAATTCATCAAAAGCTCCTGCTTTAATTAAACTTTCTATACATCTTTTGTTTATCGATTCATCTTTTACTCTTTCACAAAAACTAGTAAAACTTTCAAATGGACCGTTAAGTTCTCTTTCTCTAACTATACTATCAATTACAGCAACACCAACATTTTTAACACTTCCAAGACCAAATCTAATTTTGTTGTTAACAACAGTAAATTTTGTATAACTTTGATTTATACTTGGATTTAAAATTTCAATTCCCATATCTTTACAATCTTGAATATATACAGGAATTTTATCTAGGTTTCCTAAAAAGCTGTTTAAAGTTGCAGCCATTAATTCTTCTTTATAATAGCGTTTTAAGAAAGCAGTTCTATAAGATACGACCGCATAAGCAGCAGCATGTGATTTGTTAAATGCATATTTTGCAAATTCAGACATTTCATCAAAAATTTTATTTGCAGACACAGCATCAATACCATTTCTTACACAACCTGGTACTTCAACATTTCCATTTTCATCAACTTGACCATTAATGAAAACTTCTCTTTCTTTTTCCATTACATCAAGTTTTTTCTTACCCATAGCACGTCTAACAAGGTCAGCTCTACCAAGCGAATATCCAGCTAAATCTCTAACAATTTGCATAACTTGTTCTTGATAAACCATACATCCATAAGTTACATTTAGAATTGGCTCTAACGCTGGGTGAGTGTATTCATTATGACCTGGATTCATTTTTCCTTTTATATATCTTGGAATTTGATCCATTGGTCCTGGACGATAAAGAGAAACACCTGCGACAATATCTTCAAAACAATCTGGTTTTAATTCTTTCATAAACGAAGTAATACCAGCACTTTCAAATTGGAATATACCAAAAGATTTACCATCTTGCCAAAGTTTATAAACTTCTGGGTCATCCATTTTTTCGTCAAATTTTACATCTATTCCTCTGTTTTGTTTTATTAAATCTAAACAATTTGCAATAACACTTAAAGTTCTCAAGCCCAAAAAGTCCATTTTTAAAAGTCCAAGTTCTTCTAAAAGAACCATTGTATATTGTGCAACAACGTTTCCATCATTTGTACAAAGTGGAACGTAAGTATCTACTGGATCTTTTGTTATAACAACACCACAAGCGTGAGTTGAAGCATTTCTTGGCATTCCCTCTAAACCTTTTGCTATATCTATAATTCTTTTTGTTGTTTCATCATTTTCATATTGTTCACGAAGTTCTCTATTTTGTTCTAAAGCTTTATCTAAAGTCATATGAACTTCAAATGGAATCATTTTTGCAATTTTATCTACATCTGAATATGGAACATCTAAAACTCTACCAACATCACGCACAACACTTTTTGCAGACATTGTACCAAATGTTATAATTTGAGAAACGTGGTCTCTTCCATATTTTTTTGCAACATAGTCAATTACTTCTTGTCTTCTTTCATCAGAAAAATCAACGTCAAAATCTGGCATGCTAATTCTATCTGGATTTAAGAATCTTTCAAAAAGTAAATTATATTTTAATGGGTCTATATCTGTAATCCCAATAGCATATGCAACAATAGAACCTGCTCCAGAACCTCTTCCTGGTCCTACTGGAATTCCAATTGATTTTGCATAGTGGATATAATCCCAAACAATAAGATAGTAATCAACATATCCCATTCTTTCAATTATTCCAAGCTCGTATTCTGTTCTTTGTTTTACTGTATCATCAAAATTTTCACTATAACGTTCTTTTATTCCATCCCAAGTTAATTTTCTAAAATATTCTTCATGAGTTGCAAACTCTGGTGGAACATCATAGTTAGGAAGTTTTGTAACACCAAATTCAAAATCAAAATTACATTTTTCTGCAATTTTTACTGTATTTTCAATAGCTTCTGGTACTGCTGAAAAATAATCTGCCATTTCCTCTGGTGTTTTTATATAAAACTCATTCGTTTCAAATCTCATTCTGTCGCTATCAGTCATCTTTTTAGCGGTTTGAATGCAAAGTAAAATTTCATGGTTATAACTATCTTCTTGTTTTAAATAGTGAGCATCATTTGTCGCAACAAGAGGAATATTTAGCTCTCTTGAAAGCCCGATTAATCTTTGGTTTACCATTACTTGTTCTGGCACACCATTATTTTGAATTTCTAAATAATAATCTTCTCCAAAAACTTTTTTATGCCAAAGAGCAATTTCTTTTGCTTTTTCCATATCATCTTTAATAATTGCTTGATTTATTTGTCCAGCTAAACACGCACTTAGACAAATTAATCCTTCACTATACTTTTCTAATATTTCTAAATCTATACGTGGTTTATAATAATACCCTTCTGTAAAACTCATAGATACTAATTTAATAAGATTTTGATATCCAGTTTTATTTTTTGCAAGCAAAATAAGATGTGCATAATTATCATCAATACCAGATTCTTTTTCAAATCTAGTTCTTGGTGCTACATATACTTCACATCCAATAATAGGTTTTATTCCTTCTTTTACACATTCTTTATAAAAGTTAACAGCTCCATACATAACTCCATGATCTGTTAATGCAATAGCTTTCATTCCAAGTTCTTTTGCTCTCTTTGGTAAATCTTTAATTCTACACATTCCATCTAGCAAACTGTATTCACTATGGACATGTAAATGTACAAAATCTGGCATATTTTTTCCCCTTTTTCCTCATAAATTGTGTTTAAATTCCCTTTTTATTTCTTTTATAGTATTTTTATAATTTCATCTAAATCTTTTTGTCCCACCGGAATTTTTACAATTTGAAATTTTGAAACTTTATCACCAAATTTAATTTCAACAATATCTCCAACTTTCACCTCGTAGCTTGGTTTTACAACTTTTCCATTTACTGAAATTCTTCCTGAATCTGCTGCATCATTTGCAACAGTTCTTCTTTTTATAACTCTACTAACTTTTAAAAATTTATCTAATCTCATTTTTAATCCTTTTCTGTTATATATTTATTATAAGTTGTTATTATCTAAACTTAAAACATACTATTATGTTAAACAAGTTCAAAATATACTAAGTTAATTTCTAAAATACAAAAAAATCATCATATTTTCTAGCAAGTCCTAACCAAATATCATCATCATATAATTTAAAATATTTATATATTCCTTTAGCTTCATCTTGATACCATTTTCCATATCTTTCAAGTTGCAGCATTTTTGCTTCTTTAAAAAAATTATGTCTTGCCAATCCATTTCCATTCATGCCACAAAAAGTTAAATTCATTAAAACTTTATCTTCATTTAAAATACCACTTTCAATTATCTTTTGTTTTACAAGTTCAATATCATAATCAACAAGCCTTAAATCTATATTTTCTATTTTTCCATTATTTATTGTTAATATTACATATTCTGCTTTTCCAATATAATATGGCGAAACACCTGTGCACCCTGCATTTAATACTAATTTTCCATTTATTTCTTTATACCACATTTTTTCATGAGTATGTCCAAAAATTAAAGCATCTGCTTGTAATTCATTTACATATTTTTCTATTAATTCTGTATTCCATTGATTTAATAATTCTTCAACAGATTTTGGAGAACCATGTGCTACTAACAAATTTACTCCTTCATAAGATATTTCCATACAATGAGGCAAATTTCTTATATAAGCTCTATTTTCTTCTGTTAATTCTTCATACATAAATTTAGTATTTTTAAATTGAATATTACTCCAATTATATTTTTCTTGTTCAAATTCAATTAAATATTGTTCCTTGTTTCCTTTTAAAACTTTATCTGTGGTGTTTTTTACTATTTCTAAAGTTTTATTGCCAAAAGGTAAATCATTTACTAAATCCCCAGAAAATATATACTCATCAACCCCATTCAATTTTGCATCTTTTAATACTTCTTCTAATGCAATGCTATTTCCATGAATATCTGAAATTATTGCTACTTTTATTACTACCACCCCTTTGATTTAAATGCATTATATCATGCTTATTTTTTTATTTCAATAATAGACTTTTCTGACAAAAATCTTTTTAAAAGAATGAATTCTATTTTGTAGGACTCATTCTTTTCCACACCATTATTTATCTTCCTCTTCTACACATATTATTTGAATTAAATGTATTTGAATTTTCTCTCGATGCTGAACTTATTGTTTCAATATCTTGATTAAAATTATTACAATTAAAATTGTTCAAGTTATTGAAATTACTTAATGGATTAATTGTATTTAAACTATTAATTGAATTTAAATTATTAAAAGTTCTTAAATTATTACTTCCTCCATTATTTACACTAAATGTATTATTTAAATTACAGTCTAAACATTCATCTTTACAAAATCCACACATATCATCACAACTATTATTACACCTTCTGTTTATTATAATTCTAACTAAAGCTGCTATTATAAAAGCAAGAAGTGTATATATAATTGCTGCAACAATATATATTGCGTCTCCACCTAAAGCAAAAGCAACTACTATAAAAATTGCGAAAAAAATTCCTGCAACCTTAAACGGACAATGTATAAATGTTTCTAATATTGCTGCTAAAATTATTACTGCTAATGGAATTGCAAAAAAAATTAGTAAAATATTCATATAATAAATACCTCCAAATTTAAGTATTTATATATAATATTCTACTAATTTTATCTTTGTTACATAACTATTATCTTCAAAAAAATTATATGTTTAATATGTTACCTCCATTAAACATAATCCATGAGCTGGAAGCGTTCGACCAGCATTTACTCTTTCTTTTTTTTCTATAATTTCTTTTATCTCTTCTGGTTTTATCTTACCACACCCTACTTCTAATAAAGTTCCAGAAATAATTCTTACCATATTATATAAAAATCCATTTCCAGTAAGCTCAATAAAAATTCTATCATTTGATTTTATAACTTCTGCTTTATATATAGTTCTTACACTACTTTTACTACTAGTTCCACTCGCTTTAAATGCTTTAAAATCATGTTCTCCTTCAAAATATTTTGCTGCTTCCTGCATTTTTTCTACATCTAATTTTATAGGAAAATGGTATTCCATATCCCTATAAATAGCACTTCCCATTTCTGAATTATTTATAGTATACCTATATCTTTTTGATTTTACTGAATATCTACTATGAAACCTTTCTTCAACTTCTTCTGCTTTTTTTATGACAATACTTTTTTTTAATTTCGAATTTATTGCTATTGGAAATTTTTCTACTGGAATATTACTTTCTGTTTTAAAATTAGCTGTTTGACCTAAACTATGAACTCCAGCATCAGTTCTTCCAGATGCAATTAAATCAATTTTTTCTCCTGTTATTTCACTAATAGCCTTTTCTATTTCACCTTGAATATTTAATTTATTCGGTTGCTTTTGCCATCCATTAAAGCTTTTACCATCATATTCTATTATTAATTTAATATTTCTCATATCTACTCCATATTAATACATTTTTATAATATTACCATAATTTTCAAGATTTAACAATAATTTAATAATACAAATTATTGCCATAATTTATTACTTATGATAAAATTTTTATGAATATTTTATAAACGGAAGGTGATTGTTATGGATTTATTATTAGAAGCAAAAAAATCAAATAAAGAAGCTTTTTATGAATTAGTTGATAAATATAATCACGTTTTTTATAAAACTGCAAGAGTATTTTTCACAGATGATGAAGATATTAATCCAGTTCTTCATAAATCTTTAGCACAAGCATTTACAGAGCTATCAAATGTAAAAACAGAACAAGAATTTTTATGTTGGACTTTAAGAATTATTATTTTTGATTGTGCAAAACAAAAAGAAAAATTTTCAAAAAACTTCAAAAATAGATTACGGTTCGGGCAAATTATCAGTTTCTATAACTGATAAAGTTGCAATTTCAGAAGCAGCTGTTGATAATGCAGAATATCAAGCATATAGAAAAATGTCTGCTGTAGAAGAATTTATAACAAGCATCGAAGCTGAGTTCAGAATTCCAGCACTTTTATATTTTTATGCAAATCTTTCAATTCAAGAAATCTCAAAAATTTTAAAAGCTTCAGAATATGAAATAACTCAAATTATAGATAAGTCTCGAATTAAAATTTATGAAATGATAAAAAACAAGGAGGTTGATTTATAATGAATGGATTTGAAAAATTACACAAAGAGCAAGATGATTTTATAAAAAATACTTTACAAGAAGATAGAATTATTAGCCAACCAATTTTTGATAATTTTTCTAGTTCTATGGATAAAACAAAAATTAAAGTAAAAAAATATTCTTATAAGCAACAAAAAATCATTATATTTTTATTATTACTTTTAGCACTTTCTATCTGTTTAAATTTTTATCTTGCTATAGTAAAAGAAACACCTACAACAATTACAAAAATTTTCGAAACAGCTAAAGAAAAAATATCTTTACCAGTTGAAAATAATAAAGTAATAGAAAGTCAACAACCTAATAATGACAAAGAAATAATTAATCCGCCTGTATCTACACCAGAAACTCCTCCATCAATTGAAGAAGATAACATTACTGAAGTTCCAGATGAGCAAGTTAACCCTGTTCTTACACCTAATATTTTTACAGAAGTAGATACTAACGAAGTAGAAAAATTTGTTGATCAGTTTGCAATAGGAATAAATAAACTAGATTTACAAGATACTTCAAATTTAGAAAGTAACACAATCTTATTGTATATAGCACAACAATATTTTTCATCAAAATCAAATATACCAACATCTTTAACAGTAGATACAAGTTATGCATCTTCAAGCGAAAATTTCCATAGATTTTTAAGTGAATTTACAATAAATAATTATCTAAATATAAATCACTTAAATTCATATACAAATTATATAGGATACGTTTCTCGTAGCAAATCTTATATTAATGGTGCAGACTATGCTACACTTGCAAAGGAACAATATAAATGTGAAGATGTAACAATTACTCAAAAAGAAGATAATTTATATTCAGCAAAAGCAAGAGTTATAAGAACTTATGAAAATGAAATTGCTACATATGAAGTTAATTTTACATTTAAAGTTAATAGTAATTACAAATATCAAAAATATAAATTATTATCATTAGATGCAGAAGTTACTTCTAGTAATGTAGATACTACAATACATTTAGTTAATAATTAATATCTCAAAAAACAATTTTCCTATTAAAAAAGAGCAAATACTATTCTATAAATAATATTTGCTCTTTTTTTTATAAAATTTTTATTTATTATTCTTTTCTTGTGCTTCCTTAAAATCTTCAGCTTTTTTTAGTTTACTTGCTGGATTTATTGGTTCATTAATTAAATTTTTTATTAAAATTTTCTTTAATACATCTTCTCTTACATCAGCAATTAATGTTCCATCTTTTGCAATAGACATTCTTCCTGTTTCTTCTGAAATAACTACAACCATTGCATCTGATTCTTTTGAAATTCCAATTGCAGCTCTATGTCTTGTGCCTAACTCCCTTGCAATATCTTTATCATCTGCTAATGGTAGCATACATGAAGCAGCAGCAATTTTATTATCACTAATAACAACCGCCCCATCATGAAGTGGTGTATTGGGTTCAAAAATATTAACTAGTAATTGTGGAGAAATTTCCGAATTCATTATGATTCCTGTTGAAATAATATCTTGAATTTTTATATCTCTTTCAATTACAATTAAAGCTCCTTTTTTTTGCTTTGCAAGTTCTACAGCTGCAATAGCTATTTTGTAAACATTTTCTTTTTTCTTAGCATTTATATCTTTATCTAGCCCTAGTAATCTACTCCATTTATTTGTAGTACCTAATTGTTCTAAAGCTCTTCTAAGTTCTGGTTGGAAAATAATTATAAGCATTATAACACCATAAGACATTACAGATGTTAATATATAGTTTAAAATTGTTAATTTAAAATATCCACTTAAAAATGTAAGTACTATAAGTAGTGCGATTCCTTTTAATAATTGCCATGCTCTAGTTCCTTTTAGCAAACCAAATGCTTTATAAATTAAGAATAAAACAATTGTAATATCTAAAACTAAGGATATTACACCAAATACTCCTAAATTTGTTAAATTTGCAACAATTTGAGTTTCATAAAAACTTTTAAAAGCATTTTCTAACATTAATCTTACTCCTATCTCTACTTTATTTTACGCAGCCATTAAGTAAATTATTAATGTCGCAAATGTTGGTACTATCATTAATGCTAATAAAACTCCTGCAAGAATTCTTTTTAATAATTTCTTTTTATCCATTTATATCATCCTCTTCTTTTTAAATTCTATATATATTTATAACATAACACACATTTTTTTTCAATACAAATTTATGTAAAATAAGTTTTTAATTTTTTTCAAAAATAGAAAAAGATAAGTTTAAAATTTGGATTATTTTAAACTTATCTTTTATTATACACATTTTGTTTTATTGATTATTATCAATTTGTAATTGATAATAATATATTTTATTTCAAATATATTGTAGGATTCACTGGTTTTCCATCTTTATACATTTCAAAGTGTAAATGTGATTCGTCTGCAATTTCAAAACTTGCTGATTCTCCAACTGTTCCTATTGTTTGACCTTTTTCAACACTTTCATTCTCATTAACAAATTCAGTTGTTAACAGATTTGAATATATTGTTTTAAACCCATTACTATGAGTAATAGTTATTGTCAAACCATATCTTGGATCATTTTTTATACTTTCAACAGTACCTTTTTCAGAAGCAGTTACAATTCCTGTTTTTTGAGCTTTAATATCTATTCCAGAATGAGTTGTCCATTCTTCTAAAGTATTTGAGTATATTAAATTATCTACAGCAAAGTCTTTTATAATTTCTCCTGAAACAGGTGGTTCAAATTCTAACTCTTCAGAAGCATTTCCATCTATTGTTTCATTTCCTACAATGTTGCTATCAGCATTAGTATTCAAAAAAGAATTATCTACTAAGTTAGCTGTTGTATTAGATAATGTATTATTAGTTGTATTTGTTATTTTAGCTTCTACTGGAACTTTATTTACTTTCTTTTTATTTATCGTATTTGTTGTATTTTTATTTCCCTTGGTAGTAGCTTCATTTACTCCCATATCTGATGAAAAACTAGTTTCCTCAAGTTCATCATTAGACACAATATCTTCAATCATCCCAAGATTTTCCATAGACATGCTTGATTCTTTTTTCATTTTTTTATTATACATAACAAAAATTGTTAAAAATACAACAACTGATAATATTAATGTTATTCCAAAAACATTAATATATTTTTTCATTTTTTCTTCTTCAAAAAATTCTCTTTTTCCCATCTTAACCTCCATAAATTCTAAATAATTATTATAATTATTTGCATTTTTTTGAAGATTATTCACTAATTACCACATTTTTATAATAATATTTTATTATTTCATCAAATTTCATCCCTTTCTTAGCAAGAGCATCACTTCCACATTGACTCATACCAACACCATGTCCATAACCTATAACTTTAAATTTTACGTTATTCCCAATAATTTCAAAATCAAATTTTGCTGATTTTAACCCCAATTTTTTTCTAGCTTCAACTCCAGAAACTTCAATATTTCCAATTCGAATTTTTTCTACTCGATCTCCTTCTGTTAATTCAATAATTTCTATACAATTTTCTTTATCAAAATTTATTTCAAATTCCGGATAATTTTCTAACATTATTGTTATTAATTCATCTTTTGAAATTTCAATTTCAGAATTATAAGAAGTATATGCATCTTCTCCATTAGTTTCAACTGTTTGAAAATATGGAAAATTCCCCCCCCAGACATTAATTGCAAGCTCTGTTTTTCCTCCACTATTACTATGAAATAACGCATTAATAGGTTCATTATTATAAAATATAATTTTTCCTTTAGTTTCATCTACTGAAGAAATAATTTTTTTCCAATATTCTATCCTAAAATTCTCATCCCACCTAGCAAATCTATTTTCTTTAGAAATCCAGGCTTGACAACAACTAGCACTATCACAAATGCTAGCATTTTCATGTTTATTTCCATTTCTAATCTGATATATAGTATATGTTCTTGCAACAACTGCTTGAGCTTTCAAAGCTTCCATTTCAAAGTTTGCAGGCATTTCACTAGCTACAACTCCATATAAATACGTATCTAAATCCAATTCTTCAATACTTCCATTTTCTGTATGCAATAATTTTATTTTACTATAATCTCCATAATCAAATTTTTCTTGATTTCTCATATTACTAGATAAAACCTCTTCTGTTTTAAATTTATTGGTAAAAATCATGGGCATAACAAAAATTAAAATAATTACAAAACAAAAATAAAATATAATTTTTTTCAACTAAAAATTCCTTTCCAAAACTCATTAAACTTTAATCTTTATTAATATTACATAAGTATAAAATCTCGCATAATCATTAAATGCAAGTTACTGAAAATATATCAAGCAAGCAACATTAATCTAAATTCATTTAAAATTCTTTTTTCTAGTCTTGAAACATGAACTTGTGAAATTCCTAAAATACTCGCAACTTGACTTTGAGTTTTATCACGAAAGTATCTTAAATTTATAATTTCTCTATCTCGATAATTAAGTTTTTTTATGAGCTCCGAAATAGTTAGTTTGTTCACAATTTTTGTTTCTTCGTCCTCTTCTGACTTTATAAACTCAATTAATTCATTTCCTTCTTCATCAATTTTTTCATTAATTGATTCTACAGTTTTGGATGCTTCCATAGCCATATAAATACTTTCTTCTGGTAATTCAAGAATTTGGGCAAGTTTATTTACACACAAAGATTCTCCTGTTTTCGCAACATAAATTCTATCCAATTCTTTAATCTTTATTCCTAGCTCTCTGTCTACCCTACTTATTCTTATCATTCCATCATCTCTTAAAAATTTTTTTATTTCACCAATCATATATTGTACTGAGTATGTGGACAATTCCACATTAAATTCAAATTTAAATCTCTTTATCGCTTTAATAAAACCTATACATGCAATTTGATATAAATCATCTGTTTCATATCCTCTTCCTAAAAATCTTTTTACAATACTCCATATAAGACCGTTTATTTTCTTCTAAAATTTGTGCCAATACTTCTTTATCACCTTGCTGTGCTTTTGCAATAAGAGATTTTTCTCTTTCTTGCATAAGTTATTTGCGCCTCCTAATATGTATTTTCATCTTTTATCTTTTTAATTTTTTTACCCATTGTTATTTTTGTTCCTAATCCTACAATTGACTCAACTTTAAGATTATCCATAAAATTGTCCATAATTGTAAATCCCATTCCAGAGCGTTCTAAATTACCTTTTGTTGTAAATAGTGGTGCTTTAGCTTCATTTACATTTTCAATACCAATTCCAGTGTCTGAAATTTCTATTTCAATTTCATCTTCATATAAAACAGCTCTTATTTTTACAATTCCTTCTTTATTTGGATAAGCGTGTATTATAGAATTTGTAACTGCTTCTGATACAGAAGTCTTTATATCTGCAATTTCTTCTATAGTTGGATCTAGTTGAGAAGCGAAAGCTGCAATTGAAATTCTTGCAAAAGCCTCATTTGCTGATTTACTTAAAAATTCTAATTTCATTTCATTTTTAATATTTCTCATTTCTTTTTATGATTTAAAAAAATCATATCCCCCTTTTCATTTTATTTTTCTTTACCATTTTCACACTATTAAATTCATAGCATTAACTTCATTTTATTAACTTCATTTTATTAGTTTGATAAATTTTCCTTTATATTTTCATCTTTATTAAGTATATATTTGATAAAATTATATATATTTATAATTTTATCCAGTTTGTCCTTGAATATTTTCAACAATCGAAACAATTTTTAATACTCCAGCCATTTCAAAAATTCTTTTAATTTTAGGTTTTACGTTAACAAGTTCTAAATTCCCACCATAGCAATTAGTTGATTTATATCTTCCAATAATTAAACCAATACCAGCACTATCCATAAAGCTAACTTTTTTAAAATCTAAAATTACTTTTTTTGGCATAAATCTTTGAATCTCATAATCAGCTCTTTTCCTAATTTTTTCTGATTCATGATGATCCAACTCTTCTGTAAATTCAAAAAGTAATATCTTATCCTCTATAAAATGTTTTACATTCAATTAAAAATTACCCCCTTCATCTTTTGATATATTATTATTCTAATTTTTATTCATTTTTCCTTCGAAGAAAAAAGACTAGTTTTGTCACATTTTAAGAGCTTTTCGACAGTTTTTATCACGTTCTTATAATTATTTGTCACATATTAGCGTTTTTAATATTTAATTATACTTTATTGGCAACAATGATTATTATCATTTTATTATTTTTTATATTACAGTGTTTATTTACTAATATTTATAAGTAATTTATTTTATTGTATATTTTTATTATATCTAATCCACTTTAATTGACATAATATTCTTTAGCATGTTATAATTATCTTTGTAACCTATACTTAGAAAGGGATTGGCAGACTTTTTCAAGTGTAAGGAGGTTATTTAATGAGAGAAATTTTTGTCTCTTCTATTGGCCAAGACAGTCACAGAGTCGCTTCTGAAAATACAAAACCACTGATTCTTGGTGGTATTGAATTCCAGAATGCAGGCTTCAGTTTGGAGGCCAACAGTGATGGTGATGTTGTACTTCACGCAATCACCAACGCAATTTCCGGAATCACCGGAGTAAACATCCTGGGCAAAATCGCAGATGATATGTGTAAACGCGGAATCACCAATAGTGAAGCATATCTGAAAACAGCCCTTGAATATATGGATCAGAATACCAAAATTCTTCATGTATCTGTTTCCATTGAAGCCAAACGCCCTAAATTTTCGCCGCATATCACGGAAATGTGTTACAAAATTGCCAGTTTGCTCAATATTCCAGGCTCTTCTGTTTGTATCACCGCCACAACAGGCGAAGGTCTTACTGAATTTGGTAAAGGCAATGGTATTTTCGTAACCGTAATCATGAGCTTTTCTAAAATAATATAAAGCAGTCTGCCAATCCCCAAAAAGCAAATTAGAGGACACCCAAATTCGGGAGTCCTCTTGGCTATTATTTAATATATTATTCTATTTTTATACTCAATTTCATATAATTTTATTCTATATTTTCAGTATATTATTATTTTAATGCTTCTTAATTTTAACTAATCAAAACTTTCAAATTTAATTCTTAATCCTGTATTTCTCTTTTTTGTATCACAATTATTTACCATATATTCAATTAAATTTTTGCTTCCAATAACTATTAAAAGTTTTTTGGCTCTAGTAATTCCTGTATATAAAAGATTTCTTGTAAGTAACATATTTGATGATTGTGGGACAACTAAAATGACTACATCAAATTCGCTACCTTGAGCTTTATGAATAGTAATTGCATACGCATGATCTAATTGTTCTAATTCAGAAAATGCATACCAAGTAACTTTTCCATCATCAAATTCAATTTGTAATTGTCTTTCTTCATTGATTATTTTTACAATTCTACCAATTTCACCATTAAACACACCCGTTCCAGACTCATACGTACGCAAATCATTTCTACTGCCTTTTTCCCAATAAATATCATAATTATTTTTTATTTGCATTACTCTATCGCCTTCTCTGAAAATAGAATCTCCATAATTTTTTTCTAAAATATTATCAACCTTTGGATTTAATTCAGCCTGTAGAGATTTATTTAGTTCTTTTGTTCCCATTTTTCCTTTTTTAGTAGGAGTTAAAACTTGAATATTTTTAAAGAATTCATAATCACCATAATTTTTTAAGCGTTCTTTGCTTAAAGATAAAACTTGATAAAGCATTTTATCTTGATTTGATTCGTTTATATAGAAAAAATCATTTTCTGCATCTTCTGCGTAGTCTTTTCTACCTATAAAATTAACCCCATTATTAACATTATGTGCGTTTACAATTATTTTACTTTTTGCTGCTTGTCTAAAAATTTTATCTAAATGAACTGTTGCAAATTCCTCAGAATCAATTAAATCTTTTAATATACTTCCAGGACCTACTGAAGGTAATTGATTCGGATCTCCTACAAATATAACTTTCGTTCCTAAAAATAAAGCTTTAACCAAATAATTCATTAGAAAAACATCTACCATAGACATTTCATCTACAACTAAAACATCAGCATCAACTGGTGTAACTTCTGTATCAACACTTCCCAATTTATCTTCTTCAAATTTTCCAATTTCTAAGAGTCTATGAATAGTTTTGGCATCTTCTCCAGTAGTTTCGCTCATTCTTTTTGCAGCTCTTCCAGTAGGAGCACATAATACAACTTTTTTATTATGTGATTTATAAATTTCTAAAACACATTTTATAACTGTAGTTTTTCCTGTACCAGGTCCACCAGTAATTATACATACATTGTTTTCATTTATCTGTCTTACTGCTTCAAATTGCTTTTCAGATAACTCTATATCTATTTTTTCTTCATGTTTCTTTATCTCATTATCAAAATTTTTAATAAATTTAACATTATCACAATCTCTTAAAGTCACCAATCTTTCTGCTATTTTAGTTTCTGCCTTATATAATTGTTCTAAAAATACATATTCATTATGATTTTCAACAACTATATGAATTTCAGAAGATACATTTAGATTTATTAAATTATCATCAATTCTCTCTTCTTCAACTTCTAATATATTTTTTACATAATCAATTAAATTTTGTTTTAAAACACAAGTGTGTCCATTATAACTTGCAACTAATAAGCTATACTTTATTCCACTTTTTATTCTATAATCGCTATCCATAGGAATTCCTATTTGCATAGCAATTTTATCTATATTTTGAAAATTTATTCCATATACAATATCTACTAAAATATATGGATTTTCCTGAATTTTTTCTACTGCATTCACACCTAAAGCATCGTAAACTTTTTTACTGTTATTAGCACCAATTCCAAATTGCTCTAAAAAGCTTACGATTTGCCATACTTCCCACTTTTCATTAAATTCTTCCCCCATTTCATATGCTTTATCTTTAGAAATTCCTTTTATTTCGGCCAATCTCATAGGTTCAAATTTAAAAACAGTTAAAGTTTCTTCTCCAAATTTATCAATAATTTTTTTTGCTGTTGCTGGTCCAATTCCTTTTATCGTTCCACTCGCCAAATATTTTTCAAGCGCAGCAGCTGTTTGTGGCATTAATTTTTCGAAACTATCTATTTTAAATTGTTCTCCATATTCTTGATGAACAACCATTTTTCCTTGAAGTTTTAAAGAATCACCAACAGCAATAAACGGTAAATATCCAACAACCGTGATAATTTCTTGTTCTTCTTCTGTAGAAAACACAGCAATAGTATAGCTATTCGATTCATTTTGATATATAAATTCTTCTATTTGCCCTCTTAGTTCCACACTTTTACTCCTTATCATCAAAAATATGTTTGCTGTTATTTTATCATTTGCAAATAATTTATGCAATAAATTATTTCACAAATAATAATTTGTCGGTGAGTTTAAATAAAGTTGCTCTCGGTTAATTATATAGCTCGACGAATTATTATTTATAAAAAAAGAGCAATCATTTTGATTGCCCTTAAATCTTATCCAAATATTCCTTTTTTCTTAATTGGAGGTTGTTCATTCATAGTTTTTGCAAGTTCTACTAATAACTCTCTTTGTTCTTTAGTTAACTTCTTAGGTGTTTGAACTATTACAGTAAATACAAAGTCACCTCTCCAATTTCCATTAACTGATTTAAATCCTTTATTTTTTATTGTAAATTTTGTTCCAGTCTGTGTACCTTCTGGAATTCTATAATTCTCTTTTGTTCCGTCTACCATTGGAATTTCTATTTCTGTTCCTAATGTAGCTCCTGTAATTGTTATAGGAACTTCACACAAAACATGCTCTGCTTTTCTTGTATATATTGAATGTCTTTTTATATGAATAACAATATATAAATCACCTTTAGGGCCACCATTGGCTCCAACTTCGCCTTCACCTTTTAAGACTATTGTTTGGCCTTCGTCAATTCCCTCTGGAATCTTAACCTTTAGTTTTACTGATTTTTTTATAATTCCTTTTCCTCTACATTCTGGACATGGTTCTTTTATTACTTTTCCATCTCCACCACAATGACTACATATTTTTTGAGTAGCCATTTGTCCAAACGGAGTTGTAACCACTTGTTTTATCTTTCCTGTTCCATTACATACTGAACATTTTTCAGCTGTTGTTCCTCTCTTTGCTCCACTTCCATCGCAAGATGAACATCTCTCATTTCTATTTATACTAATTTCTTTTTCTACACCAGAGTATGCTTCTTCAAAAGTAATATCTAAATTTACTTTTAAATCAGCTCCTTTTCTCGCATAAGTTGAATTACTTCTAGTTCTAGAACTTCCTCCACCAAAGAATGATGAAAATATATCACCTAAATCTCCAAAATCACCAAAATCAGAAAATCCACCAAATCCATCAAAACCTGAACCATATGAATAATATCCACCACCTTGGCCGCCGTTAAATCCTTGTGGTCCATTGAAACCAAATTGATCATACATTTGTCTTTTTTGTTTATCTGAAAGTATTTCATATGCTTCATTTACTTCTTTAAAATTCTTTTCAGCTTCTTCTTTATTATCTGGATTTGCATCTGGATGATATTTTTTAGCTAATTTTCTAAAAGCTTTTTTTAATTCTTCATCAGTTGCATTTTTTCCTACCCCTAATACTTCATAATAATCACGTTTTTGTGCCATTATTATTTATTCCTCCCAATTACGTTAAACGTATTTTTGTTTTTAATTATAACAATAATATTTATATTATTCTAACAGCTTTATCCTACAGCATATTCTGTTCAAAATAGCTATATAGAGGTCAGATTTATATTCTGACCTCTTTTATAACCATTTCAGATTATTTTTAGTGATATATCATATCTCATATATATTCATTATTCTAAAAAATATTATTGATTATCATTATTTCTATTCTCTTCTACTTTTCTTGAAACTATTAGAACTTGTTCGTTACAGTTTAATGATAAGTAGATTATTCATCTTTGTTATCATCTTCTACCTTATAATCAGCATCATATACTGTTCCTTCTTTAGCTTCTCCGCTATCAGCTGTTGCTTCTGTTGCTCCAGCTCCTTGAGCAGCTTGTGCAGAATATAATTTTTCTGATAATTCATAAAATACTTTAGTTAATTTTTCTGTAGCATCTTTTATTGTATCTACATTTGTTCCTTCTAAAGCTTTTCTTACATTTTCAACTTCTGCTTCAACTTTAGCCTTTTCTTCACCACTTACTTTATCTCCTAATTCATCTAAAGTTTTTTGGCTGTTGTAAACTAAACTTTCAGCATTATTTCTAACTTCAATTTCTTCTTTTCTTTTCTTATCTTCAGCAGCATGTGCTTCAGCATCTTTGATAGCTTGGTTGATATCCTCTTCAGAAAGATTTGTACTAGCTGTAATAGAAACTTTTTGTTCATTTCCTGTAGCTTGATCTTTAGCTGATACGTGAACGATACCGTTAGCATCAATATCAAATGTTACTTCGATTTGAGGTACTCCCCTTGGTGCTGGTGGAATTCCTGTTAATTGGAATCTTCCTAATGTTTTGTTGTATGCAGCCATTTCTCTTTCACCTTGTAATACGTGAACTTCAACAGATGTTTGACCATCTCCTGCAGTTGAGAATACTTGTGATTTTTTAGTTGGTATTGTTGTATTTCTTTCGATTAATTTTGTAAATACACCACCATATGTTTCAATACCTAATGATAATGGTGTTACGTCTAATAATACTAAGTCTTTAACATCTCCTGATAATACACCACCTTGAATAGCAGCTCCTATAGCAACACATTCATCTGGGTTGATTCCTTTATCTGGATCTTTTCCAACTATTTTCTTAACCATTTCTTGAACACATGGAACTCTTGTAGATCCACCAACTAATAATACTTTATGAATATCAGCAGCTGTAACTCCAGCATCTTTCATAGCTTGTTCTACTGGAATTCTTGTATCTTCTACTAATTTTCCAATTAATTCTTCGAATTTAGCTCTTGTTAATGTAACATCTAAGTGTTTTGGTCCTGTAGCATCAGCTGTAATGAATGGTAAGTTAATTTGTGTTTGTTGCATTCCTGAAAGCTCGATTTTAGCTTTTTCAGCAGCTTCTTTTAATCTTTGCATAGCCATTTTATCAGCTTTTAAATCTATTCCTTGAGATTTTTTGAATTCACTTACTAAATAATCAATAATAGCATCATCAAAATCATCTCCACCTAAGTGTGTATTTCCATTTGTAGATAATACTTCGAAAACTCCGTCTCCGATATCTAATATAGAAACGTCAAATGTTCCTCCACCTAAGTCATAGATCATAATTTTTTGATCTTGATCTTCTTTATCCATACCATAAGCTAATGCTGCAGCTGTTGGTTCGTTTATAATTCTTAAAACTTCAAGTCCAGCAATTTTACCAGCATCTTTTGTTGCTTGTCTTTGGCTATCTGAGAAATATGCAGGAACTGTGATAACAGCTTGAGTAACTGTTGTTCCTAAATAGTTTTCAGCATCTGATTTTAATTTTTGTAATATCATTGCAGATATTTCTTGTGGTGAGAATTCATCTCCTTCTATTTTTACTTTTTCATTTGTTCCCATTTTTCTTTTGATAGAAATTACTGTGTTGTCTGGATTTGTAACTGCTTGTCTTTTAGCAATTTGTCCAACTAATCTTTCTCCGTTTTTAGAAAAAGCTACAACTGATGGTGTTGTTCTGTTTCCTTCTGCGTTAGGTATAACAACCGCTTCTCCACCTTCCATAACTGAAACGCAAGAGTTTGTTGTTCCTAAGTCAATACCAATAATTTTTCCCATTTTGAAAATTCCTCCCTTTATTTTCTTTAAAATTATTAACTCTTTATATTCTTAAATTAAGATTTTATTATCTTTTGTTTATTTATAACATATTATCAAAATCATCAATTATATATTTATATTTTATATAGATTGATAATTTTTTCATATTTATTTTCCTGAAAACTATTATTAACATTTTCATAATTATTTTTTAGAAAATAAATAAAATTAATAACAAATTTAATTAGCTACTATAACCATTGAATGTCTTACTACTTTGTTTCCGATTTTATAGCCTTTTCTATATTCTTGAATTATTTCTTGTTCACCTTTTGTTTCATCTTGAACATGACTTACAGCTTCATGAAATTCAGGATCAAATCTTTTTCCTACAGTTTCAATTTCTTCTAATCCTAAACTTTTTAAAGCTTCTGCAAATTGTCTATATACAAGTTTCACACCATCTTGGTATCCTGTATCATCTGTTTTAGCCTCTGCTGCTTTTTGCAAATTATCCATTACAGGTAGCATTGAAGCAACAACATCTCCTGTAATCATTCCATATATTCCTTCTTTTTCTTTTTGGCTTCTTTTTTTGTAGTTTTCAAATTCTGCAAACATTCTTTTATATCTGTCATCTAACTCATTATATTCATCTTTTAACTTATTTAGCTCTTCTGAATTATCTGCAGCCTCTACAACTTCATTTAAATTTTTTTCGTTTCCCAAATCGTATCCTCACTTTCTTAAAATTTTCCATTTTTAAAATCATCATTAATTTTTTTACTTATATATTTCATAACTGAAATTACTTTTGAATAGTCCATTCTTGTAGGTCCAATAATTCCAATTGTACCAATATCTTTACCTTCTAATAAATGATTAAATGTTACTATACTAAAGTTTTTCAATTCTTCTTTTTCTGTTTCTTCACCTATATATATATTAATATTATCAGCTAACCCTGTATTTAAAACATCAGCAACTAAATCTTTTGCATCTAATACATTTAAAAAGTCTTTTGCAACATCTACTTTTTTAAATTCAGGCATATCTACAACTTTATTTGCTCCATCTAAAAAAATCTGTTGAGAATCTAATATTATTTTATTTATTTCCTCAATTACTTTTTTTATAATATTTATACCTGTTTGCATTTCATCCATTATAAATTCTTCTAATGGTGAATTCATTGTTTCCAATGGTTTTCCTACAAGTTTGTTTCTAAAAATATATGTTAAATCATCAACTTGATTTTGAGCAATATCTTCATCAAATTTTATAATTGATTCCCTTATTATTCCTGAATCTGTAAGTATTACCGCCATTAGAACTCTGCTACCTAATAATACAAATTTTATATCTATTATTACATGATTGTTTACATCAGGAGCAATTGTTATAGTCGTATAGTGAGTTATTTCAGACAACGTTGTTGTTGCAATTTTAGCTAAATCTTCTAATGCATTTACTTTTGTTTCTAACTTTTCTTTAATAAGCTCCATTTCTTTTTTGGTTAGTTTATCATCTCTAATTAGTTCATCAACATAATATCTGTACCCTTTTTGAGACGGTATTCGTCCAGCAGAAGTATGTGGTTTTTCCAAAAATCCATATTTTTCTAGTTCTGCCATTTCGTTTCTTATTGTAGCACTACTACATTCTAATTGTTTTACTAAATTCCCTGAACTTACTGGTTCTGCTGTTTCGATATATTCTTCAATTATTGTTTGTAACAACTTTTTCTTTCTTCTATCTAATTCTTCAGACATTCCCCACCTCTTTTTTAGCAATCTTATCGATTGACTGCTAATATAATATAACTTTATTATTTGTTTGTCAATAGATATTTATAATAATTCACATTTAATTTTACGTAAAAAAGTCATTAAAATTTTACTAAAACATTCTTTAATTTAAGTAAAATCTATACTTATTTTTAAATAAATTTTTCAAAAACAAGATTTGCAAAATCTAATCCTTTATTAGTTAATTTTATATTATTTAAGTCAACTTTTATCAAATCTTCATCTGTCAATACACTTATTTCAAATCTAAAATAAAATAACGGGTTTATCTTAAATTTTCTTTCAAAATCTGAAATTTTTACACCCTCAATTTTTCTTAAACCAAGCATCATAAATTCTTTCATTTGACTTGCTTTATCTTGAATCTCATATAGTTCAATCAATCCTTCATATTTATTATTTTCTAAATCAATTAAATAAGATTCTTTTCTTAGATTATAAATATTTTTCATGTATTGTTCTAAACAGTCTATATTAGAAAATCTTTTATTTTGATAATAAGAATGTGCAGCTAGTCCAAACCCCAAATATTCTTCTTGATTCCAACACGCTAAATTGTGTTTTGACTCTTTTCCGTCTTTAGCAAAATTAGAAATTTCATAATGACTATACTCATTTTTTTCTAGTAATTCTTTTGTTTTCCAATACATTGTTCTTTCTACATTTTCTTCAATTAATTCTAATTGTCTTGTTTTTACTAAATTTTCTAATTCCGTTCCTTCTTCTAAAATTAATGAGTATATAGATATATGATTTGGATTTAGATTAATTACTTTTTGAACACTTTCTAGAAGTTCATCTTCTGTTTGAGTTGGTATAGCAAGCATCAAATCTACATTTATATTTTCAAAACCAACTTCCTTCGCTAAATTATATGTATTTAAGAAGTCTTCAAAATTGTGAATTCTTCCAATTAATTCTAAAAGTCTATTTTGAGTAGATTGAAGCCCAATACTAACTCTATTTATTCCAGAATTCTTATAATCCTCTAATTTTTCCTTAGTTGCTGTTCCTGGATTTACTTCTATAGTAATTTCAGGATATGAATCTATTCTAAATTTATCATATATTTTATCTAAAATACGTTTAATGTTTTTCGATGAAATTAAAGAGGGTGTTCCCCCTCCTATATAAATTGTAGAAATTACATATTTATCTGAAACATCTCTTTTATCAATTTCAGTAAGTAATGCCTCTATATAGTTTTCTTCATATTGTTCACAACAAGAAAAAGAAATGAAATCACAGTATTTACATTTCTTTTTACAAAATGGTATATGAATATAAATTCCTAAATTTTCCATTCTAATTTTTTCCTTCTCTTAACTCTTCTGCAAATTCATGAATTCTTTGAAGCCTATGATTAACTCCAGATTTTCCAATTGGATTTTCTAAAAGTTCCCCTAAAACTTTTAAACTTGCATCTGGATTTTCTAACCTTAGTATTGCAATTTCTTTTAATTCATTCGGTAATTCTTCAAACTTATTTAGTTTTTGAATTAATTTAATATCATTTACTTGGTTTACAGAAGCATTAACAATTTTATTTAAATTTGCAGTTTCGCAATTTACCAATCTATTTACATTATTTTTTATTTCTTTTGTTATTCTAACATCTTCAAATAAAAGTACTCCTTTATTTGCTCCAAGTAATGCCAAAAATTTAGAAATTTCTTCCCCATCTTTAATATAAAGTTGAATCTTATTTTCAAGTTCTAAAACTTTTAAAAATATCCCATAAGCTTTACATATATTTAAAATATATTCAGCATTATTTTTTTCTACAAAAGTTATCTCTAAATGATATTGTTTATTTGGATCTGTAATAGAACCGGCTCCTAAAAAAGCTCCTTTTACAATTGCTTTTCTAACATCATCATTATTATCTATTTTTAAAGTCATTAGTTCTTCTACTTTTTCAGTCTTTTTAATAATTGCAACAAAAACTTTTCCTCTTACCTCTGGCTCATATTCAATTTCCAAATTAAATAAGATTTTATAAAATCTTTCAATATTGAATTCATTTTCTGTTATAAATTCTAAAAATTCTTCATTATTTGTAGTGTTTCCAGTCAAAATATATCCTAAAAATTCAGCTTCTAATAAGGCTTTATTTTTTAAATTATTTACTTTACTTAGTTCTTCTTTTATATCTGACGAAAAAGACATTTTTTTCTCCTTCATTTCCTTGTTTTACAATAAATAAAACTTTATATTAAAATTTCATCTATATGTTATCCACATTTAATTGTCAATTTGTTAAATTTGTCCAACCACAATTCTATCATTACCACCAAGATCTTTTCTTGAGTAAATATTTTTATATCCATTTTCTTTTAAAATTTGTTTTACTGCCAATTTTTGATTATATCCAATTTCAAAAGCTAAATATCCATTCACATTTAAGTATTTTTTTGCATCTTTGGCAATTCTTCTATAGAAATCTAATCCATCTTCTCCACCATCTAAAGCAAGTATTGGTTCTTTTTTTACTTCTTCTGATAAAGTTTCAATCATATTTTTTTCAATATACGGTGGATTAGAGACTATTATATCAAATTTATATAAACTAGAAATTTTTTCAAACAAATCTGATTCAAAAAACAAAACGTTAGCAGCATTTCTAGTTGAATTTTCTTCAGCAATATTTAGAGCTTCTTTACTTATATCAGAAGCATAAACTAAACATTTTTTTATTAATTTACTAATAGAAATTGCTATCGCCCCACTCCCAGTACATAAATCCAAAATTCTTAATTCTTCTTTTAAATTTTTTCTTGATTTATCTGAAAGAAGTATTACTTCTTCAACTAAATTTTCGGTATCTGGTTGTGGAATTAAAACATTTTCATCCACATAAAATTCAAATCCCATAAATTCTTGTTTATTTATAATATATTGTAATGGCTCATAATTCTTTAATCTCTCTATTTTTTCTTGAAAAATTCTATTTAATCCATCTTCTATTTCTTCTTCATCATGTGAAATTAAATATTCTTTGTTTTTTCCTAATAGATCCGCTAAAATAATTTTTGCTTTCATATTAGAATCTTCAATATCATTATCTTTTAAAATTTTAATTCCATTTAAAAGTACATCTTTTATTTTCATAAAATCACTCCCATTTTCTATTTTATGAATTTTGCTTTATTTTTCTTTTATAGTCTATCATTTTTTTCAAAAAAAATCAACAGCGCCGGTCATACGACCAGCGCTGTCTTAGGAGTTCTTAAAGCTCTCTTCTGGTACAGAAGTACGCATCGACGTACATATCCTTAAGAGTCTTCTCGAGGTCCTTTGCCATAGGCACCAGAGCTCTGTCCTCATCGGTGATGGCAAACTGCAGATTGGTAATTCTGGCATTGGTTTCCTCATTAAGAGCCATATACCTGAAAGTATTATTCGCCAAATCTTCAGGATATGCTCTCTGCAGAGCCGGCTCCACAACGGAATTAAACCACTCATTGTTCATGAGAACACCAGTACGCTCATAAACCATACCTGCCAGCATAATAAATCCGATTCGTTCGAATTCAGCAACCTGGCGACGCAGCTCCTTACCGTCAATCTTGATGGACGTATCATGGCGAACCACGAAAATGTCCTGAAAACGAAGAGATGCATCAATAAGCTCTTCTCTGAGAATTGCATCCAGAATTGCGTCCTGGAACATATGCACACGAAGTGCATGATAATACTTGTGTCCGAAATTATGCAAATCGAACTCACGGATGTCGGTCTTCTCGCCAATAACGCAAGGCAAATAGCCATCTGCGTAGTGGAAGTCGACCTCAGTTTTGAAGCTTTCCTTAGACAGTTTCTTCAGTTTCTCCTCAGTGGGAAAAGTCATGAAAGAAACGTTGTTGCCGTCGGGAGTCTTCTCAAAGTGGCTGATAGGTCTCGGTCCGCTGTAAGCTCGGATCCCATCGGGAAGCACCACAAAGGGTACCTCATTCTGGAATTCTTCCATGAGCTTAGCAAAGTCTGCCGCAGAGCGTTCGCCCCGCTTAGAATACTTCGCCAAAAAATAGATACCTGCATGCTGAATAGAAATCATTGGGTTATCCTCCTTTTTTTCTCATCATTACTTAGTTTAAATTTTAATGACGAGTTGGCTTTCGCCTTTTTGTATATAAATACATTAATATTATAACACAATTTACATAATTTTTCAAATTTTACTTTTATAGTATTTGGGCATATAAAAATCGATATTCTTATACTATATTTGAATATCGATTGATTTATAATTTCACATAAAAAAGCCCCACGTCCAAGCCGTAAGATGAAAGAATTTTTATGGACCTGTACTCACACAGGTGGGTGCCTTCCTAAATGCTCCTGGGTTACTTACATAAATGCAAGCCTACACGCCACATCCAGAGTTCGGGCTCCCTTCTCCAAAACTTTGTAGGTTCTAAAAATTCTGCCTATACGCACTACGCAGGGAAAATCATAAACTTATTAACTTATTCTATATTTATTTTAGCACATTTTTATTTAATTTTCAAATTTAATATTCCTCAATTATCATAATTATATACATATATATCTTAATATCATATTATATTGTTAATTTTCTAACTTTTTCATATAATTAGCCTATTTGATTTTTTCTTCAAAATATGTTATAATTAATTAACTTCGTGATATTTTTTCACGAAGTATTTTTTTGCATTTATATACTTATTTATGTTAATTTATTACTTCTTTATAGTATTTTAATTTTATTTTTGTATAAGAATTCATATTATTGTCTCATTTATTATATTTAATATCAATTTTCACTTATTTATTTTCTCAGTTTGTTCAAAATCAGGCACATATTGCTCTTCATTTTCTTCTAGATCTTGTATATATCCATCTAAATTTAACTCATATACATATTCTTCAACTTCTCTATACTCTTTTTCTGTTAATTTTCTATTTATATCTATACATTCCATTGCTTTATTTGATGGAAAATATTGTGCCATTATACTTACTAGTATATCATCTTTAAATGTTGTTTTTATCCAATTCAAAACTTTTTTGCTATTTTCTATATGATTTGGTAATACTAAATGTCTTATTATTACGCCTTTCTTTATCATACCATTTTCATCTAATTCCGGTTTTCCAACTTGTTTATACATTTCTTTTATACTTTCTGTAGCATATTCAAAATAATTTTCTACACCAGAAAGTCTTTTTGCTAACTCATTTTCATAATATTTTAAATCCGGTAAATATACATCTATATAACCATCTAACATTTTTATTATTTCAGGATTTTCATATCCACTTGAATTATATATTATTGGTATTTTCAATCCTCTCTGTTTTGCATATTTTAAAGCATCAATTATTTGAGGTATATACATCACTCCTGTAACTAAATTTATA
Organism: Clostridia bacterium; assembly: GCA_017536685.1. Taxonomy (GTDB): domain Bacteria; phylum Bacillota; class Clostridia; order TANB77; family CAG-508; genus Scatovivens. The sequence continues at coordinate 29,575 of JAFXGW010000025.1, forward strand.
TTATTAGCCTTTAAATCTTGCAATTTTAAAAATTCTTCAGCTAAATTTTCTTTTTCAATCTCTTTACCAAGCATTTCTTGACTAATTTTATAATTTTGACAAAACTTGCAATTCATATTACAACCCGTAAAAAACACCGTTCCAGAACCATTTTTTCCGCTTATGCATGGTTCTTCAAAATAATGTAAATTGGCAAGTGCAATTTTGGCTTTTTTTCCAGCTTTGCATCTTCCTAATTCTCCATTTTTTCTATTTACTTTACACTTATGTGGACATAATATACATGCTTCAAAAATATTGTTCTCCATACAAAATCTCTTTTCTTTCATCCTTAATGTTAAAAATTATACCACGAATTTACTTATAAATCTATACATACTTTAAAATGCTATTTATATTATGTATCTTAATCAATAATCACATTTTTAATTTTATATTTTACATTTCCAAATACTCAATAAATTAAATTTATTATTCTAAAATTTCACTTGATAACTTAGAAATTGCTTTACTTTCAATTCTAGATACATACGATCTACTAATATTCATCATTTTTGCAATTTCTTTTTGCGTTTTTGGCTTTTCTCCATTTAATCCAAACCTTAATTCTATAATAATTTTTTCTCTATCTCTTAAAATATTTTTCATTTTTTCATATAATTGCTTAATTTTTAATTTTAAATCCACTTCATCTTCTACATTTCTATCATTATTTTCTAAAACTTCTTGAAGTGTTACTTCATTATCATCTTTGTCTTTTCCAATTGGTTCATTTAAATATACATCTGCACCTCTTTTTTTATTGCTTCTTAAATACATTAAAATTTCATTTTCTATACATTTTGCAATATATGTCGCTAATTTAAAATTTTTATCCATATTAAAACTGTTTATCCCTTTTATTAAACCAATACTTCCAATTGAAATCAAATCATCTTGTTCCACATTAGTAGAAGAATACTTTTTTGCAATATGTGCAACTAATCTCAAATTTCTCTCAATTAATATATTTCTAGCTTCTGTATCTCCATTCTTCATTTTTTCAAGATACATTTTTTCTTCTTCTTGACTTAGTGGTTCTGGAAATAAATTAGAACTTTGTATATACCCCACTCCAAAAAATATTGGATTTAAAAGCATTAAACTACACATAGAAAATATAAACATATATCCCTCCATTATAATATTAAAAATCCTTATAACTTTAGTATATGTGCTAAAAAAACATTCGTGCCTGACCACGTAAATTAAAAAGAAAAAAGCCGAACCAGAATATTCATTCTGTTTCGACTTTTCCTTTGGATTTCATTATTTCATTTTTTCAAAATCAAAATGGAAATTATGATTTCCGATCACCATAACCTTGATGCCTTCACGAACTTCAGCTTGCCATCCAGACACAGTTTTAGGATTATAGAAATACAAAGCACCTTCTTCAAATACTTCACGAGTTGGATCCCAGCCTCGGCAAGCATCTTCTACAGCCCTTATACAGTCAGGAACATTTTTCAATTTTCCGTCTGTAACATCAGCTATTGAAGCAAATTGCCCACTTTGTTCTATGATGTCTAAGATTGAATCTCTATCAAAAATCGGATCTGTTGAGAAATATCTATTCAAGACAACAGCAGCTACCGCTACTTTTCCCTCATATTCTTCTCCTCTTGCTTCGGCCCACACTAATTTTGCAATATTAATTATATCGTCTTTTGAAAGAATATATACAAAACAGTTGTAAGGTCCATCAGGAGAAATTTTATATTCGGTAAGTTTTGCCGGCTTATATTCCTCTTGTAATGGTTCTGTAGTCTCCTCAACAACAGCTTCAGTTTCATGAGTCTGTGGTTCTGTTTCTCTTTCGACCGTTTCTGTTGGAAGTTTTGTAATCTCAAATTTTTCATTTTCAGCTACCATTTGTGTGTCAAGTTGAGTTTCTGTTGTACTTAATGTATGCTGTTCATTATTTTGTTCGTTGTCCTTTATAGTCTCCTCTCGTTCAAATTTTCTTGTTGCTTCGCCATGTTCTGTATAATAGCTATTATTTTCCCGAACGCAAGCCTTAGATTCAGTATCCATAATAATGAATTGTAGGAATACTATCATCATCGTGAATACCAAATAAATCGCCTGTTTTATTGCTCTTGATTTTCTTTTCTTCCCACCTTTGGAGTGCTTTTTATTTTCTTTAATAAGCACTCTAATTTGAGTATTCTGATACTTCTGGCAATAATTCAATTTAAGATGTTCGTTCATACATCTGGTGAATTGGCTTTTTTCCACATTTCCTCCTCCAGTCTTCCTCTTATGTTTATGTGATTGCCAAAGCAAAAAATTCGCTTATTTATATTATACTAAAAAAATCAATTTTTTTCAAATTTTAGTATTTTATCCCTTATATATATCCTTATTTATCTATATAAATATTTTTATTTAGGCATATTTATTTTCAACCTTGATTCTATTTTCATTATATATTTTTCTAAGCAATTTTAGGATATCTTAATTCTTTAGCATGTTTTATAGAAATATCAGTTACTGTTCCGCTTGTTATTCTAGCAATTTCTTCTAATATTTCTAATTCATTTAATTCTTTCACTTTTGTTTTGGTCTTTTCATTTTCAACTTCTTTACAAATAAAATAATTATGTTCGCCTTTTGCAGCTATACTAGCCAAGTGAGTCACACATATTACTTGATGATTTTCAGATATCTTCCTCATTTTTTCTCCTGTAGCATTTGCAGCAAGTCCACTTATTCCAGTATCAATCTCATCAAAAATAATTACCGGAATTCTATCTACATCAGCTAAAACACTTTTTATAGCTAACATTATTCTTGACATTTCTCCACCAGAGGCTATTTTTATTAATGATTTAGCTTCTTCACCAACGTTAGTTGATATTACAAATTCTACTTTATCCAAACCATTTGAATTAAAATTTATTTCCTTTGAAAATTCTACATCAATAGAAAATTTTGCACTTTTCATTTCTAATTCTTTTAATTCATAATTAATTTTTTGACTTAATATATTGGCATACTTATTTCTTATGATATTTATATTTTTAGCACTTTCCAACATTTCTTTTTCTATTTTATTTAAAGTACTTTTTAATTTTAAAATATAGCTTTCTAAATTTTCAATTTCAAAAATTTCTTGTTTTACTTTTTCTTTATAATTTAAAATTTCTTCAATATTATTTCCATATTTTCTTTTTAAAGAATTTATTAAATCTATCCTTTTTTCAATTTCATTTAATTCATCTTCATCATAATACATATCTTCACTTAATGATGCTATATCATAAGATACTTCCTGAATTTCATAGTATGCATTTCTTAATCTTTCAACAATTATATTATATCCAGAATTGTATTGTTCTATTTTTTCGATTGCTTTGATAGCTATATTTAAGCTATCAATTGCATTATTGCTAATTTGATTTTCTGCTTCTGCTAAATTAGTACTTATTTTTTCGGAAGACATTATTATTCTTCTTCTATTTTCTAATTCCTCTTCTTCATCTTTTTTTAGATTAGCAATTTCTATTTCATTAACTTGATAATTTAATAAATCTAATTTTCTTTGTTTTTCCTTATCATCACCATAATTTTTATTCAATTCTGATTTTAAATTCAAATATTCTTCATAATTTCTTTTATACTTTATTTTTAATTCTTTTATTTCTTCATTAGAATAGTCATCTAATAATTCTATATGCGTATTTATATTTAAAAGAGATTGGTTATCATTTTGTCCATGAATATCAATTACATTCGACATAAAACATTTTAATTCACAAACAGTTACTAACCTGCCATTAATTCTACAAAGATTTCTTCCTGATATATTTAATTCTCTTGATACAATTATCATATCTTCTTCAAAACCTTGATTTGGTAAATAAATACAAGCTTCTATAAAAGCATTTTTTTCACCATGCCTAATTATTTCTTTTGAAAATCTTCCACCAGATAATATTTGAAGGGAATTTATTATAAGAGATTTTCCAGCACCTGTTTCTCCTGTTAATACATTAAATCCACTATTTAGATTTATTGTTATATCATCAATAATTCCTATATTTTTTATATGCAAAGTATTTATCATAATATCTCAATCCTTCCATTTATATTAGTCAACGCGCTTAATTAACCAAAAATATGTTCGTCAATGATATTATATATAATTTTATTTTTTTGTCAATACATTTGTTCGCTTTATTTTATATTTTATCTATATTTACAAAATATATTTTTTCACAAAAAAAAGCCATTAATTGAAGTTAACTCTAAAAAGATCACTTCAATTATGGCTCATATATTTTTACATTTAATTCTAGTGCTTTTTTATTTTTCATACAATTTACTATCAACTATAATTTTATAAAATCTTATAATTCTAAAACAATTTTCTTACCAGTTGATTTATATTCTGTATATTTTACTCCACAAGAATCAAACATCATTTTAGAAACAATTACATTATCAGAGTCTTTATATTTATCTTCTTTATATATTACTTCTTTTATTCCCGCTTGAATTATAGCTTTTGCACACTCATTGCAAGGAAATAATTTTACATATATTTTTGAACCTGTTAAATCTCCTCTATAATTTAATATAGCATTAAGTTCTGCATGGCATACATATGCATATTTTGTTTCTATAAATGATCCATGTCTTTGCCAATGCATTTTATCATCATGAAGACCTCTTGGTGCACCATTATATCCCATTGATAAAATTCTATTATCTTTACTTACTATACACGCTCCAACTTCAGTATTAGGATCTTTACTTCTTTCAGCAGAAAGCATAGCTATTCCCATAAAATATTCATCCCAAGATATGTAATCTTCTCTTTTTGTATTTTTATTTTCTTCCATATAAATTCACCTCTTATTATTCTTATATCATACAATATCTTATTTTTCAATATAAATCGTTTGGCAATTATTTTGCACAAAAACGCGAGAAGACCCTCGAGATTTTAGCAATCTCGAAGGTCTAATCATTTTTAGAGTTTTACGTTTAGTAATTTGCGGCTCTTTCAGCTACTGCCTCAATATCCTTGGGTTGATAAATCCAACATGGAACACTGTAACGGCAATATTTCAAGTCAAACCCTTCACTAAATCCTGTTTTAAGAGCATTGCTACTCCACTTACCAAAATTATAGATATTAGGGTCATGCACTAAAAGCTTATCGTCCTCTGTAATACCGTAATAGACAATATAGTGACCACCATCAGTAAAAATAGTATTACTTTTTACCAAAGCAATAACGATACAGCCTTCTCTCAGTGCTTCCTCTACTTCAGACCAGCAATGAGACTTTGTTACTTCTAGACCATAATCTTCTGCCGATTGGCTGAATAATTCATAGTCGGATCCATGTTCGGTATTATACCGCCCATACTGTTCTGCAAGTTCATCAGGTCTGATTTCACAGTCAAGTAAATAGCTGTATACCATTGCACAGCTTGCAATACCACAACCGTGACTAGAAACTGTACCATGTCTACCATAGTTAGTTTTGGGATAGCTCTGTTGCAGATAGTGAGGTACATGAGTAATTTTCTCAACATATCCACTTTCGCTTACAAGAGGTTCTCTCTTCAAGAGATTTGCGGGAATTGTATAAGGCTGATTCTTGAATTCATAAATTCTGGTACCATTCTCTAATTCCTCAACAAATGTAATCGCTTGAGGATCATCCTCCGCAATCGCTTTGGTTGCGGAAGTCTGAGCTTCGCTCAGTAAATCCGCCAAACATTTTTCTTCGACCGTGCTCTCATCTTCAGAAACTGTTTCATCAGAATTAACATTCAAAAGAGTTACTGGGAGAGTTGCTTTAGAAACATTCTCTGCTACTTCGACCGTTCCACTTTCAAGGATATTGTCCATATTAGTTTCTGATTCGGCATAGCATTCTACCGTTTCCGTGTTCGTACTGGGATTGATTTCGGTTTCCGTGACTTCTGCAATCACCAATTGTTTTTCAATCGCATCAGACACAGTTGCACCTGCAATAATTGTAGCCGAGGCCAGGACTGTGATAACCAACATCACAGATGTCCAAAAACCTACAAACCGTCTACGCCACATAAAAATACCTCCTGCCATTAGGCAAATAATTTTTAGCATAAAGCTTTCCAATTATATTATAACATATATCATATTTTTTTTCAAACAACTCAAATTTTTCACCCAAACTGTCATTCTATATTTATAATTTAACATTCTTTTATTTTTATAATTTTTAACATTTATTGATTTGCAAAAAAATATTGACTAACTAATAAAAATATGTTATAAATAAATAGCTGACCAATTGGCCCCTTGGTCAAGCGGCTAAGACGCCACCCTCTCAAGGTGGAATCATGGGTTCGATTCCCGTAGGGGTCACCATAGAAAAAGATATAACAAAAAAGTTATATCTTTTTTTTTATTTCTTAAATATTAAAGGGAATCGAAAAGGAGGATTAGAAAAAGGTTCGGTGAATCTTTTTCCCGACGCGGCTTGGATTCCCGTAGGGGGTCACCATAAAATAAGATATAACTTCTTGTTATATCTTATTTTTTATTTTTCATTAATTGTTTATAAAATCCAAATTATACTCTTTAAAACCGCTCAAAATTGACTCTTTCTCAAATCCATGCTATAATAAGTTCCTACAAAATAGAATTATAAAGGGTGGTTTTAAAATGTCAACAAATAAATTCGTTCTTTTTTTCACTGATGCAACATTCCGGAAAAAAATGTTACAACAATTAAAATTTCGTTTTATGCTACTTCCTGGAATCCGGCATGTTGTCTCATGGTGGTTTGCTTTCACTTTTGTGATGAAAACTAAAGATTTGGATAGATGGCAACAACACGTTGCTAGAAAAAATCTTGAAAGATCTACCAAACAAACAACTTTCATCTGCGCACTTATTCGGCTTAGCGGATGTATCTCAGCAACTGATGAGTATCGCGATACCAATGAGTTCCTATTAGCCAAAAGTGAGGTTCTCTCGTGTGAATATTGGCGGGAAGTTCCGGAACTCTTCGATTTAAAAGCTTGGATAGAATCCATTGGACCAGAAGAAAGAAATAACGAACCTCTTCAAAATTTTTTCGAAAAATATTTAAACCAGCATAGACCCTAATACGAAAGCACATGAATAGCGAATTTGCTATTCATGTGCTTTTACTTTTATAATTAATTCACTGTGAGCATCCAAAAAGTTCGAAGATGTTTGTTTTAAAATACTTTTTTTATGTAAATATGACAAAGCCTTTTAATACTATTTTCAATATTTTGAAATAATTGCAAATTTTCTTTTTTTGTAATAAAATAGTACAGAAATATTTTAATTAAAATATTCTGTTTATACCTTTTGGGAGGTAAAAAATGAAAAATTTTAAAATTGCCATAGTTGGTGCAACAGGGCTTGTTGGTATCTCTGTTTTAAAAGTATTAGAAGAAAAAAAATTACCAATAGAAAAATACAGCTTATTCGCTACAAAAAATTCAGCTGGAAAAAAACTTTCAATTCTTGGAAATGATTATATCGTCGAAGAATTAACAGAACAATCTTTTGATGAAGGCTTTGATTTTGCAATATTTGCAGCAGGTGGAGAAATTTCAGAAAAATATGCTCCTATCGCAAGTAAAAAAGGCTGCATCGTTATCGATAATAGTAGTTATTTTCGTATGCATGAAGATGTTCCTTTAGTAGTTCCTGAAGTAAATTTCGAAGATGTTTATTCTAATAAAGGAATTATTGCAAATCCAAACTGTTCTACAATTCAAGCAATGCTTCCTTTAAAAGCATTAGATGATAAATATACAATCAAAAGAATTGTATATTCAACATATCAAGCTGTATCTGGTGCTGGAAAGGATGCTTTATTAGATTTAGAAAATATAGATAATTCTAAACCTTTAAAAAAATTTCCTCACCCTATTTATAATAATTGTCTCCCTCATATTGATAGTTTTACAGAAAATGGTTATACAAAAGAAGAAATTAAAATGATAAATGAAACAAGAAAAATTCTGCACAAACCAGATTTAAAAATAACCGCAACTACTGTTAGGGTTCCAATTACTAATTCTCATTCGGAATCTATAAATGTTGAATTTGAAAATGATTTTGAAATAGATGAATTGATTTCTACCTTAAAAAATTTTCCAAATATTGTTTTAGTAGATGACATTTCTTCAAATTCATATCCCATGCCAATTATTGCAACAGGACATGATGAAGTATTTGTAGGAAGAATTCGTCGTGACTTTAGTGTTGAATCAGGTGTAAATCTTTGGGTTGTTGCTGATAATATTAGAAAAGGAGCGGCAAGTAATGCTGTTCAAATACTTGAAGGTTTAATTAACAATATAAATAACGGAGGAACTGTAAATGGACAAAATTAAGGTTGGAATCTATGGTTATGGCAACTTAGGAAAAGGTGTTGAATTAGCTATTTCTAACAATCCAGATATGGAACTTGTTGGAATTTTTACTAGAAGAAATCCCTCTTCTATTTCACCACTTTTTAAAACTTCAAAAGTATTTTCTACAGATGATGTTTTAAAAATGAAAGATAAAATTAATGTAATGATTTTATGTGGTGGTTCTGCAACAGACCTTCCTATGCAAGCACCAGAACTTGCCAATAATTTTAATATTATTGATAGCTATGACACTCATGCAAAAATCCCTGAATATTTTTCTAAAATAGATGAAATTTCAAAAAATGCAAATACACTATCTTTAATTTCTTGTGGTTGGGATCCAGGATTATTTTCTTTAAATCGTTGTTTATTTGAGTCTATTCTACCTAACGGTGAAAATTATGTATTTTATGGAAAAGGATTAAGTCAAGGTCATTCTGACGCTATCAGAAGAATTTCTGGAGTAAAAAATGCAGTCCAATATACCGTTCCTTATGATGAATCTGTTGAATCTGTAAGAACAGGCAAAAATCCGCACTTTCCTTCTGTTCGTGAAGTTATGTGGAGGGAATGTTTTGTTGTTTTAGAAGATGGTGCAAATCCGAAAAAAATAGAAAAAGAAATTAAGGAAATGCCAAATTATTTTGAACCTTATAACACAGTTGTGCATTTCATTTCTGAAAAAGAATTAAAAGAAAAACATTCTGGAATGCCTCATGGTGGATTTGTTTTAAGAAGCGGAAAAACAAGTGACTCTGTAAATCAAATTGCTGAATTTTCTTTAAAATTAGATTCAAATCCTGAATTTACTGCTAGTGTTTTAGTAGCCTATTCTAGAGCACTCTATAGACTGAAAAAACAAGGATTAACAGGTGCTATTACAGTTTTAGATGTTCCTTTCTCATTTCTTTCTACAAAATCAAGAAATGAATTATTAAAAGAAATTTTATAAATATAGAAATTATATTGAGCAAGAATAATTAAATATAAAAAAAAGACATATTTCAATGAAATGAACCCCAAAAAGTTCATCAAACAAAATATGTCTTTATATTTTATTAAGATTAATATTTATATTTTTTCTTATGATTTTTCTTTTCGCAAACTATATATCTATTAATTATTAACTAAATTTTTCATATCATATAATCCATTTTCTTGACTTACAATAAAACTTGCAGATTTTAAAGCACCCTCTGCAAACACTTGTCTTGAATATGATTTATGAGTAATTTCTAAAGTTTCATTTTCAGAAAAAAATTGTACCGTATGCTCTCCTACAATATTTCCTCCTCTTATTGCAGAAAATCCTATTTCTTTTGGATTTCTTTTTTCTCTTTTATTCATTCTATCAAAATTATATTCTTTTTCATTATTAAATACTTCATTAATTGCATCTGCTAAAAGAATTGCTGTTCCACTAGGACTATCTATTTTTTTATTGTGATGAGTTTCAATTATTTCTATGTCGTTATCTTTTAAAACTTCTGCAACTTTTTGAACTATACTTGCCATAAGATTTATATCTAATGACATATTTGAACTTCTAAATATTGGTAATTGTTTTGAAATTTCTTTTATTTTTTCTAACTCTTGCTCTGAAAATCCTGTTGTTGCAACTACTGTTGGAATCCTGTTTTCTTTTGCATATTTTAATATTTCAAAAGTTGCGCTAGGTACTGAAAAATCTATAATTACATCAACATTTTCTTTTATATTTTGTATTTTATTATAAATAGGAAATTCTCCATTTAGATTTTCTTCTCTATCAAATCCACAAACTATATTCATATTGTCTAAATTTCTTGAAGCAATTATTACTTCCTTCCCCATTCTTCCATTTGCACCATTTAATAATATATTCATAGTTTTTCTCCTTATAAATATTCTTATTACTATTTAATATTTAATATCTAATATTTTTATTTTGATCACTTTTTATTTTCTTGATAGCTTTATTCATTTCTAAAGTTTAAATTAAATTATGTTTTTTCATAACTTCTTTCATTAATTCTTTGTTTTTATTTGATAATTCTACTAACGGTAATCTTGGAGTTCCAAAATCAAATCCCATTAAATTTAAAGAATATTTTACAGGAATTGGATTTACTTCCACAAATAATGCATCTGTTAAATCAATAACATCTAATTGCATTTTTGTTGCTTCCTCTAATTCACCTTCAAAATATTTTTTAGTCATATCATGAGTATATTTAGGCATAACATTTGATAAAACTGATATAACCCCTTTTCCACCTAAAGAAAGTACAGGTATAATTTGGTCATCATTCCCTGAATATATTGCTAAATCATCTCTACATAAACTTGCAATTTTTGCAACTTGAGATAAATTGCCACTGGCTTCTTTTATAGCAACAATATTTTCTATTTTAGAAAGCTCTTTGCAAGTTTCTGGTAAAATATTAACTCCAGTTCTTCCAGGTACACTATACATAATAATTGGTAAATTAACAGCTTTTGCTATTTCCGTATAATGAGCAATTAAACCAGCTTGTGTGGTTTTATTATAATAAGGTGTTACAACTAAAATACCATCAGCACCAGCACTTTCGGCAAATTTAGACATTTCTATTGCAGCAGTTGTATTATTGCTTCCAGTTCCAACTATTACTTTCGTTCTTCCTTTAGCTACATTTATTGCAAATTTTATTGTTTCTTTTTTCTCTTCTTCTGTCATTGTTGAAGCTTCTCCTGTTGTACCACACACGATTATTGCATCAACTTCATTTTCTATTTGAAATTCTATTAATTTTCTAAATTCTTCAAAATTAACTCCTGTTTCTGTAAATGGTGTTACAATTGCAGTTCCACAACCTTCGAATATTATCTCTTTCATATATTTTTATATGATATAAAATTCTTAGTACCTATCTAATTTAGTAATTCATAATTTTTCAATTATAATTATAATATATTTTAAATTTTATACCATATCTCCTTTCTTTTAGTTAATTAACTCTTTATGCAAAATTTCAAGAACTTTATTTTCTAATTCTTTTGCAATTATTTCAATTTTACTTTGAGTTAAATTTATATTTTCTATTTCTATTTTATTATCCTTTAAAACTCTTATTATTTTATTTAATATTGTATTATCTTGAATTATTCCATATCCAACAACACTTAATTTTATAACCACTTTTCTATCTATTTTACAATTTGGATATTTTCTTTCTATAAGTTCTAATACCTTTGTTTCTTCTGCTTTTTTTATTATAAATTTTATAAAATTTTCATTTGCATTAAAACTTTCTACAATTATATTCGCAGCTAATAATTCTTGATAAATCTCAACCTCTTCTACTTTATTCTGAAACTCTAAATTAATTTGAATCAATTTATCATTTCTCACTATGCTTTTCACTTCAGAAGTTTCAATCCCTCTGCAAACTCTAGTTCCACCTTCATTTGAAAATGTTGATTTAGCAATAATATTACAATCAAATTTTTTACCAATTTGCACACATCTATTATGTAATACTTTTGCTCCAGCATCCGCAATTTCTTGCATTTCATCAAAGGATATTTCGTTTAATCTTTTTGCCATTGTTATCATATTTGGATCTGCTGAATAAATTCCATCAACATCAGAAAATATATAACACTTCTCTGCATTTAGTGCTGCTTGCAGAGCAACTGCTGAGGTATCTGACCCTCCTCTTCCAAGAGTTGTAATATCTCCATCTTCTGTAATTCCTTGAAATCCCGTTACTACAACAATTTTTCCTTCTTTTAATTCTTTTTCAATTCTTTGTGTTTGAATTTTTTCAATTTTTGCGCTTTGATGTATATTATTTGTTATTATTCCAGCCTGCCATCCTGTTAAAGAAATAGCTTTATGCCCCATTCTATTTAATAATATACTTAATTTTGCTGAAGTTATTTGCTCTCCTGTTGATAGAAGCATATCCATTTCTCTTTCATTTGGAATTGCAGATAACTCTTGGGCCTCTTTTATTAGCCCATCTGTTGTTTTTCCCTGTGCAGAAACAACAACAACGATACTTTTGGCCTCCTTTTTAAGACTAATGATTTTTTCAGCAACAACATTTAATTTTATATTGTCTGCTACGGAGCTCCCTCCAAATTTTAATACTATTATTGTGTCCATATTTTTGTCACACCCTTAAGCTTTAAAAACATTATCTAATTATAGACAATATTATATTCTATTTAGTTATTATAGTATATGTTTAGCTTAATTTCAATGATTCCATCAAAGTTAATCATTAAAATTTTACATCTACATATACTATTTGTTTTTTTATTTGTTCTAAAACTTCTTAATTTAAATGTTTCGTATCTTTTATAATCAACATCATTGATAAAACTAAATATATCAATTGGCTTTATTCACTATAGAATATTATATGCTTATTTAAAAAAAATACCTCTAGTTGCTAAAATTTTGTTTTAACAATTAGAGGTACTTTTTTGATAAGTCTTATTAAATATTATATTATCTAATTTCATATTTTCATTTTTATTGTAATTTTTCGCAATTATATTGATCTATACACATATTCAAAACTTCTTCTAATCTTTTATCTTGTTTTGTTAAATATAAATAACCAATTAAAGCTTCAAATCCTGTTGATTGACTATAATCAGCAATATTAGCATTTTTTGCAACATGATGATTTTCTGTATTTCTTCCTCTTCTTACAACATCTTTTTCATCATCTGTTAAATTATCTTGAATTTTTTTTAGAATATCAGCCTGTGCTTTGGCTTTAACATATTTTATTGATTCTATATGTAATTTATGAGGTTTAGCATTTGATTTATTCGTTAGTTCTGTTCTAACAAATAGTTCATATACACTATCACCAATATATGCCCAAACAAGTGGAGAAAGCAATCTTGCTTCATTTATATCTTTTTCCCTTTTTATAAATTCCATTTTATTTTGGCTCCTCTAAACTTATTTTACCTATTTTACAATTTCTAAAATCATCTAAAATAATTCTAGCAACTTTTTCGTCATCTGTATTTCCACCAGAAACAATGGCACCTCTTTTTCTAGCTATTAATTGCATCAACTCATATATAGGATTCATTTTTTCATTAATTTCTATGAATTGTTCATCTGTTATTTTATATCTTTCTTGTAAATTTGTTTTATACTTTGTATATAAAACTTTTAATAGTTCATAAGCAATTTCCGTTCTTTCTAAAATATCATCTTTTATTGTTCCGGTAAATGCTAAATTCAAAGCAACTTCATTAGACTCGAATTTGGGCCACAACACTCCTGGAGTATCTAAAAGCTCTTGATTTTTACCAATTCTTATCCATTGCTTTGACCTTGTTATTCCAGGCCTATTTCCGACTTCTGTAGAATTCTTTTTTGAAATTCTATTTATAAATGATGATTTTCCAACATTTGGAATTCCAAGTATCATTACTCTTATTGTTTTATTTATTCTTCCTCTTGCAGCTTGTTTAGCAATTTCTTCTGTCATTATATTTTCAATTTCTTTAGAAACTTTTTCTATACCTTTACCTGAATTCGAATCAGTTAATATAGTTGGTGCTTCTTTTGAGAAATAATTCACCCATTTATTATTTGAAGCTTCATTTGCTAAATCACATTTATTAAGAAGTATAATTCTTTTTTTATTTCTTGTTATCCTTTTTATATCTGGATTTCTGCTAGAATTTGGTATTCTTGCATCTAATAATTCAATTACAACATCTATTATTTTCAAATCTTCTTCTATCTGCCTTCTAGTCTTTGCCATATGCCCTGGAAACCAGTTTATATTAGTAGATGACAAACTTTTTTGTTCCTCTTTACTTGACATTTCATCACATCCTTTTTTAGAAATAATAACTATTTATATCATCAAAATTAATATATATGTTTTTGTTACTTCAAAAAATAAATTTTCTATCTGTTTATCTTATATTGATTTCTATCAGCTCTTTCATCAAAATCTCTATCAAAAGCTTCGTTTTTGTAAAACCAATCACCTTTTTTATTATCTTTTCCCATAGATCTATTTTTGTTAAATAGTATATCTAAAAAAGTTAGCAATGGTATTATTACACCAACTATAATACATAACATATTAGAACTATTTACTAAATCTAATCCAGTTGCTTGTACTCCAAGAATTGTTTCATATAGTGCTGTTCCAAAATATGTAACATATATTCCTAAATAAGCTGCAGCTCCAACAATATTTCTTTTTACAACCAATAATATACAAGGTAATGTCAAAAACAAAACAGTAATTTCTGCAGTCAAATTTATTGGTTGGGCAAAAAAATCCATATCTAATTGATATAGTAATGTTACAATTACTCTAAAAAACCAATAAGCAATTCCAAAAAAAGTTAATAAATAACTAAATAAACTTGTCATAAGTACCTCCTAATATTAAACATATTTAAGATTTTATGAAAAATATAAAATCTAATTGTTTTAATCATCTTATACACAAAATTTTAGCACAAATTTACATAAATTTCAACAAGTATTATAAAAACAAAAAAAGAGCATTTCTGAAGTAAACAACTTTATGCTTACTTCATTACATGCTCATTTCTAATCTTATTCACCATCTGTAAAGTTAAATTCTTCTTTAAATTTTTCTTTAAATATTTCAAACACTGCAGTTAATGTATCTTCGTCATCAACACTTACATATGATTCTTCATCACTGTTTTCGTCTGTATCATCAACTTTTAAAATAACAACTTCTCCATCATCTTCTTCTCCGTCTTCTAATACAGGTAATAATACTACATACTCTTCTGATTCATATTCTATTAAATCTAAAAATTCAAATTGTACTTCATTTCCATTTTCATCATTTAATATTATAATATTACTTAATTCTTCATCTAAGATATTTTCTTCGTCCATTTTTATTCTCCTTCCTTTGTATAATTAAATACAAATCTAAAAATATAATATACTAAAGCTTATTTTTTTGCAATAGTTTTTTTATATTTTAGTTATTTATTTTTTGTTCATATACATTTCTAATATATACACTGCTGATATTGTGTCTACAATACCTCTTTTTTTAGTTTTATTTACATCCAAAAAATTCATCGTTTTATGAGCAGCAACTGTTGTTAATCTTTCATCAATGGTTTCGATTTTTAATTTATTATATTTACATTTCAATTTATGAATAAATTTTTCTGTAACTTCTGCTCTTATTGTTTTAGTTCCGTCCATGTTATATGGCATACCAACAACAATAGTGTCTACTTCTGGATATTTTTCAAAAATCTCATCCAACCTTCTAAGCAAAACTTTGTCATTACCATTATGATTTATTGTTTCTAACCCCTGTGCTGTAATCCCTAAAGCATCAGTTATAGCAACTCCAACTCTACTGTCTCCATAATCAATTCCTAGTGTTCTCATATTTTATTAGTCTTCCAATCCTATATAATATTTAACCATTTTTTCTAGGAGTTCATCTCTTTCAATTAATCTAATTAAATTTCTAGCATCATTATGGCTAGTAATATAAGTTGGATCTCCTGATAAAATATATCCAACTATTTGGTTTATTGGATTATATCCTTTTTCTACTAAAGCCTGATATACCTCTTTTAAGATTTCTTTAGCCCTTAGACTTTTATCTTTGTCTACTTTAAAACTCATTGTCTTATCCATAGCCATATTTTTTTCCTCCTAAATATAATTAATTTGATTTTCTGCTTTATTAGCTGAATCTAAATATTCTTCTAACTTTTTATTTAGTTGCTCAATTCCTGTTCCTTTATAATAAGTTGATACAACAAAATTAATTTTTGGTGATGCTGATTTTTCTTCTTTAAGTTCCTTTACTCTCACCTTTTTACCATTAATAACTTTTACAACTTGAAGTTCTTCTGCTTCTTCAACAATTTCAAGTTCTTCCATTTCTTTTTTCAATTCTTTTAAGAATTCTTCAACGCTTGTTTCTTCAACACCTGAAAATACAATTACAAATTTAGGTCCCATATATCTTACAAAAACGTATTGTGCAGCCATTTTGGTTTTTACTATATTACTGATTTCTGTAATAATATCATTTCCCATTTGTCTACTAACATTTTCATTAATTTCTTCAATATTTGTAATTTTAAACATACAAACTGCTGAAGTAGGATATTTATCAAAAGTTCTTTTGGCTTTACTATATAGATATTCAGCAGAATACAATCCTGTGAATTTATCTATTCTTATAATGTTTTCCATCGCATCTTGATATGACATAGTTGCTAATACTGAAATAATATTATCTTTTACAACTTCTATTATTGTTGTATCTGTCTTATCAAACGCGTGCATTCTTCCACTTTCCATAATCCAATATCCAATATAAATATTGTCTATATAAAGAGGGAAAAACATTGCAGATTTAGCTCTTCCCATTTCAACCTTTTGATATGGCAATTTTTCATTTTCATTTTCAATAGTTATATATTTAGGGGTAGCAGTTGCAACACTATCTTGAAAAATTTCTTCATTGTGTAGATTAGTTAATGTTTCATGATGTAATTCATCTACATTAGTAGCTTTTATTACGTATTCAGCACCATCAAAAACAACTATTGTTGAATATTTGATATCATATTGCTCAATTACTATTTCATTAATTTTATTTAATTTCGCATCAACAGATTCTTCTTCTCCAGCAACTTTCATAAACTCTTGCAAAACAGATAAATTACTTATTTGTTGGTTTATGTTATTATAAGTGTCTATTTTCTTTTGAATGTGGAAATTGTATACAATCAAAACGATTATTACAACGACCAACACTGCAATTATTGCGATTATCAAAACCATTCACCCCTATTACTTCATATTTTAATATTTTTTCTTCATTTGATTTAATGTATTATTCATATTATTAGAAAATTTATTTTTTCCATAATCTATTTGTCCAACTTGTGATGATTTCCCACCATAAGTTGATTTTGTTACTAATGGATAAACCATATCACCTAAAGTCTTAAATTTTTCCCAGAATTTTCTTGATTTTTCATATCCATTAATAGATACCTTGCAATTTACAATTCCATCTAAATATTTTGAATAAACATTTTCATCAAATGGTATTGTACATGCTTTAACCATATCTTTGTTAAATAGCTCTGTCATAAATGACATTGACGGATCATTATAAAATGACATTCCACCTATTATTGCTTTTTCTGTTAAGCTCTTTACATTTAGCATTTTATTTATAACAACTCTAACCTTTTCAGATTCTAATACACCTTTACTTTTTAAGTCCCTTAAAAATGCTGTTAATGGTTGAATTGTTAATATATCCATTGATTGAACTAAATAAATTTCTTGACAACTAGCAAAATATGATGGATCTGTATCATAATCACAATCTATTAATATTAAAGAGTGATTTTGAACTAATGTTGATAAAATTGGCTCAGCATCGGAATAATCTTTTCCATCATTTGGAAGAGCTGTATAAACACTTAAGCATTTATTTACTTTTATACCTTCTGCATATCCACCACTTTGTAATTTACTTATTGAATTATAAGCAATTTTTCTTAATTCTTCTTCATTGTTAGTATATATATAATAAGAATTTTTATTTTTAGTCATATCTAATATCGCTGTATTTATTCCTGATAAAGAGAATAAAGCTGCTAAATTATTTACTAAAAACGATGTTCCATTTTTACTAGTTCCTATAAATGTAACTATTTTTTTATCTTTAGTTAATAAACTGTTTAAATTTGACATAGAATAGTCAACTCTTTGCTTTATACTTTCGATTTGACTGCTAGGAGAGCTTACATATGAAGGTTCATCATCTGATTCTAAAATATCCTCTTCATCAAATCCAGGCAATAAATCATCTTCTACAAGTTCTGTACTTTCATCCATTTCTGGTAGAATTTCATCTATATTTTCATTTTCGTCTATGCTTAAACTTTCATCTTCAAAATCATCAAGCTCATCTATGTCAGGTAAAGAAACTTCTTCTGTATATTCTTCTATTTCTTCAATACCTTCATTCTCAACCATAGGTATTACGTCATCTTCACCATCTTCAAAATCATCCATCATACCTGATAAAGTATCATCTTCAAATTCATCAGTTTCTAGCGAAAATTCTTCTTCTATTTCATCGTCCATTCCTGGCAAGATATCCTCTTCTGCTTCATCGTCCATTCCTGGTAAGATATCCTCTTCTATTTCTTCATCCATTCCTGGTAGGAAATCTTCTTCTACTTCTTCATCCATTCCTGGTAGGAAATCTTCTTCTACTTCTTCATCCATTCCTGGTAAGATATCCTCTTCTATTTCTTCATCCATTCCTGGCAAGATATCCTCTTCTATTTCTTCATCCATTCCTGGTAGGAAATCTTCTTCTATTTCTTCATCCATTCCTGGCAAGATATCCTCTTCTACTTCTTCATCCATTCCTGGTAAGATATCTTCTTCTATTTCTTCATCTATTCCTGGCAAGATTTCATTTTTTGCATCTATTTTTTCATCATCAAAATCCATCATTCCTGGTAAGATAAAATCATCTTCTTCATCTAATAAATTAGATTTATTTTCTATTTTTTTAGGTCTTCCTCTACCTTTTTTCTCTTCTACAACATTTTCTTTCTTTCTTATATTCCCTTCGACTGGAGGAATTTGTACTAATTCAGCAGACGTTCTTGCTCTTTTAGCTTTCACATCCTGTACTGAACTTTTAACATTATTTTCTATTGTAGAAGTTGTTTTATTTGTAGTTACCGCCTTATTAGTTATACTAGACGCTGAATTGGCAACATTTGCTTTTTTCTCCATAGATTTTTTTAATTCAGCAGGATTTGAAATTCCCATTGCATTAAGTTCAGATCTCTTTACTACTTTTTTTGTTTTTATTGGTTCTCTTTTTTCTGTAATTGGAACTTCTATACTATTTCCAATTGGTCTCACTGGAGCTGGTCCTTTATTTTTTGAAGTTCTTACTGATGCTGGTATTACAATTGGTCCAGTCATTTTTTGTGCATTTAATTTATTGTCTATAATATCTATTTTTATTCCTGTTTGTTTTCTAGCTTCTTGATTAATTGCACCTTCTCTATTAACTCTTTGAACCATACCATTAACTGTAACTAATTCTTGATATTTTTTGCAATCATCTTCTAATACTGCTTTTACATTTGTTGGTAAGCAATTGATTATTATTTTTAATTGATCATCTGTATATTGAGCTGCAATATTATTGAAACTATCTGCAAACTTTTCAGAGTTTTTACTTATTTTTTTGAAATGATTCAAGATATTTTGAATTTCCATTTCACTAACTTCTTCTGTATTTTTATTATCGTAATTAGCATCGTCAGAATCTATTTTATAATACATTTTAGCTTCTTTTTTTGTTCTTGGTTTGTTAATTAATTTACAAACCTGCTCCATACTTCTTTCTCCACCTAGAAGCGCATTATAAATACCGATACTGAATAATTTTACTAAGAATGAACTACCTTTTTGGTGTCTATCTGTACAAATTAAAATTATTGAAGTTTCGTTCCCATCTATATCTTGTGCTTCATCGCTAATATTATCAAGTTTTTCAAAGATAATTTTATCTATTGCATCATAATTATTGTTAGAGAAAGCCTCTAAATCTTCACTTATGACAATTCTATCATAGGTTTTATCTTTTTGTATCTCTTTTAATATTGCGTTAAAGTAATATACATTTTTATGAGATATTATCTCCTTATATTCTTTTTGATATTTCTTAACAATTGCATCTGAAATACTCTCACTACTAACCGCAAATAAAACTTTCATTTGTTTAACCCCTCCAACCATTTACTACAATAGCAAAAATTAATGGTAATACTTGGCATATTAATAAAATTGTAACAAAAGTGATAATAAGCATAAAACCTCTATCCCTAACATCCAATTTTCTTATACCTAATACATATTGATAAATAGATCCAACAGCAATCCCTACAAAACAAAATGGGATACTATAAATTCTAACAATATTTAATATGTATGCAGCAACACCAAACGGTGCTGAACCGTATTTTTCTACGTAGTCTGCTAATTTTTCTTTCGCTGTTTCTTTAATTTCTACTAATTCTGTTGCTTGTGTTGAATTTAGAACCTCATTTCCTGTAACAGCAAAGCTGTTTGAAAATGAAGAAATTATTCCAACTAACATAGTAAACATTATTATTATCATTGTTATTTTTTTTGCCATAATTTATTAAAAACCCTCCTTTAGGTTAATTTTTCTAATATTATACACATAATATAATACAATATATTCAAGAAAATATCAACCTAAATTACCAAAATTATCATTTTTTTTTGAACCTTTTTTGGTATTTTATTACATAAATAATTTTAATCTTAATATTATTTTTTGTCAAACTTAATTTTATATTTATAATTCTTTATTTTTTATTAACAAAATTCATAAAAAAATGGTATCCCTAAGGGTTATACCATTTTTCATTACTTATTTACTATCCTTTAACATACTTTCTATTGCCATCATTATTCCTATTTTTCCATATTCATAAGTTAATCCACCTTGCATATATGCTGTATATGGTTCGCAAAGTGGTCCATCACAGCTAAGCTCAATTGTTGCTCCTGGTGTAAAACTTCCACCAGCCATAATTTCTTTATGTTCATATCCTGGCATATCATCCGGAATAGGAACTACATAAGATTCTATTGGAGATCCCATTTGTACTCCTTGACAAAACTTTATTAATTTTTCTGCTGTTTTTAATTCTATTGTTTGAATAATATCAGTTCTTTCCTCATCATATCTTGGACTAACACCATCAAAACCAAATTTTTCGAGCATTCTACTTGCATAAGTCATAGTCTTCAAAACAGATTTTACAACAGATGGAGACATGAAAATTCCTTTATAATATGAAAGTAATTGATTAAAATTAGCTCCTAAATCTTTTCCAATACAAGGTGCTGTTAGCCTTTCTGCAACTTGATGTATTAAGTCTTTTCTTCCAACAACATATCCTCCACTAGTAGCAATTCCTGCCCCTAAATTTTTCATTAAAGAACTTATAAAAATATCTGCTCCAACTTCTGTAGGTTCTTTATTCTCTACAAATTCACCATAGCAATTGTCAACCATTATTATTATATTTTTATTAATAGCTTTAATCTTTGAAATAACTTTTTCTATTTTATCAATTGTTAAACTTTTTCTTTGTGAATATCCTCTTGAGCGTTGGATCTCTATTAATTTTATATTTCCTTGTTTAATCCTTGATTCAATTTTTTCATAATCAAAATCATTATTTATAAGTTCTATTTGTTCATATTTTATACCATGTTTCATTAATGAATTTTCACTCTCTCCCGAAATACCTATAACACTTTTTAGAGTATCATAAGGTTCTCCTGAAATGCTAATCATTGTATCACCATATTTTAAAAGACCAAATAAGGCTATTGTTAAAGCATGTGTTCCTGACATTATTTGTGGTCTAACTAAAGCATCTTCAGCATCAAAAATTTGAGCATAAATTCTTTCTAATTTTTCTCTTCCCCCATCATAATATCCATATCCAGTAATTTCATTAAAGTCTGTAGTTGAAACTTTATTATCTTGAAATGCTTTTAAAACTTTCATACTTGATTTTAAACAATTTTCTTCGTATTTTTCAAAAATTGGTTTTAACTCTTTTTCTACTTGATTTGATATTTCAATTATTTTTTCACTTATTCCAAATTCTTTATACATTTTTTTCACCTTTCCAATCACAAGAAACTATAAAAATGGATACTTTAATTTAAGTATCCATTTAATCTTTAGTTTGTTTTATATGTTGTTATTTCAATATTTTCAATAATTACATCTTCTAATGGTTTATCATCTTGATTACCATAATTCACACCATCAATAACTAACGGTACAGAACCAGTTTTAACTGCTGCAATTTTATCTAAAACATCTAATCCTTCATATACCTGTCCAAATACAGTGTATTGCAAATATAGACTTAAATATCCACCATAATCTTTATATTGTTCTAAAAGACCATTTGGATACCCGCCTGATTTCAACATATTTTCCATATTTTGTGAATAGTTTGCTTGGGTTATAAAAAATTGACTTCCAATGCTATTTGGTTGGCTTGACATAGCCATACATAAAGAGCCTCTGTATGGAACCAATTCAGGTGCTATTTCTGTACCAAATCCAGTTCCCCAAATGCTTTCTCCATTAAATCCTGTACCTGTCGGATCACCGCCTTGAATCATAAATTCATTTATAACTCTATGAAATGTTACTCCATTATAATACCCATTTTTAGCATGAGTTGTGAAGTTTTCAACAGCTTTTGGAGCAACCTTTTCAAAGAATTTTACTTTCATTTCTCCAAAACCTTTTACTTTGATTATCGCAACTGTTTCTCCCTCTTTAGGCATTGACATCTGATTTTCTGCCGCAGTTTTATAGTCAAATTTTTCTAAATCAATTTCATTTTGAGTATTATCACTTTCTTTTTGCGATTGATTATTAGATTTCTCTGAACTTTCATTTGTTTTTGAAGTAGTCGTTGCTACATTATTTACATTTTCTTCGCTTTCATTACATCCAGTTAATAAAAATAAAGAAATTATTAACATTATAACAATACCAATATATTTTATCTTCATATAATCCTCCCCTTAAATTTTTTCTGATGTTCCTGTTGTAATTTTTACAGAATTTTTATCTACATTTGTTTTTACATCAACATTAAATACTCTACTTATTCTATCTTTTACCCAATCTAATATACCATCAACTTTTTCTGTAGTCTCTCCATCAACAGAAGCTGTTACAGAATTTTCTGTTGTTTCCACAGTTAAAGTACATCCAGATAAAAGAATAACATTTATTAGCAATAATAAAATTAAGAAAATTGTTGTTATTATTTTTTTCATATATACCTCCAAACATGTTACATTTTTTCTTTTTCATACTATACTAAATATAAGAAAATAGCAATTTGATTTTATTCAAAATATGAGCTAATTTCTTCCATGTTATAAAAATCGCATTGTCTAAAAATATCATACGCAACAATAGCAACCGAATTTGATAAATTTAAAGAACGTAAATTTTCTCTCATTGGAATTCTTATTGTTTTATCCAAATATTTTTTTAAAATTTCTTCTGGTAATCCTTTTGTTTCTTTTCCAAATAAGCAAAATACTTCATCCATTTGAGAATAATCCACCTCTGAATATACTTTTTTTCCTTTAGTGGTTACAAAAAACATATTATTTTCTTCTGGTTTATATTTTTGCAAAAATTTTTCAAAGCTTATATGTTCTTCTATATCTAATTTATCCCAATAATCAAGCCCAGCTCTTTTTACTTCTCTTTCAGAAATAGAAAAACCTAATGGATATACTAGATGTAGTTTAGCACCAGTTGCAGCACACGTTCTAGCTATGTTTCCAGTATTTTGAGGTATTTCTGGTTCTACTAATACAATATTTAATTTCATATTTCTTCTCCTTACAATTCATTGCTATTATAGCATATATTTTTTCATCCATCTATACAATTTTGAAAAAAATATATTGAAAAAAAATAATATTATTGTTAATATGAAATATATTATACTTAGGATGGTGATATTTAAATGAAAGTAGTTTTTCCTTGTAATGGTTCTTTAGTTTTACAAAAACAAGATTTAGAAACATTAAAAGATTTCTATCGTACAAACTTATTGACCTCACAGATGGCTGAAATGTATGCTCATGCTACCACAATAATTCAAATTAAGAATTTTAACTATATACCAAAAACAAATTCTGTAGTTTTATATAATGCAAATGTATTAACAATAGAAAAAATGCGTAAAATTTTAGGCATCTCTCATGATAAAGAAAAAAATCACGCATCAGCAGTTACTCCTACTCAACCAAAAAAAGATAATGAAAACAAAGATTATATATATGATGATGATTTACTTTCAAATCCATTCTTTACAACATTAACACCATTAAATTAATTTACAAAGGAGCATTGTTAATAATTTATTAACATAGAAATAATTATGAATGATATTAAAATTTTAAATAAACACGGTGAAGTTTTAAATATGGAATTAGTATTTTCTTTTACGTGTCAAGATAATAAAAAAAATTATATTGCTTTAAATAATAAAGATGATATTTTCGAACCCAATAGTAGATATGCCAATATTGACATTTTCGAAATTTCTCAAGTAAAAGGAAAATATATTTACGTTTCAGATATTCCCTCTGCTGATTGGAATTTAGTAAAAAAAGCATTACAATTTAATGTGTTTGCAAAAATGAATTAATCAAATATATTTTTAATTTCACTCAAAATATAATAAATCGAAAATATTCTTAAATTATCGTCAAAATTTTCAACCTTGAACCAAACCTTATAATTGTTGCAATAAAAGAAACTGGAAAAGAAATTTTCCAGTTTTTTATTACTAATTATATCATAACATTTTAATATTTCATATTATCTCATTTTCTTTTAGAATTTGATATACTTTATCTATTGGAAGTCCAATTACACTCATATAATTTCCTTCTATTTTTTCTATATACCTACTGAAATAACTTTGAATCGCATAAGCTCCTGCTTTGTCATATGGTTCTTCTGAATCCACATATTCTTTAATTTCTTCATCTGACATCGGAGCAACTTCTATTAAATTCTTGCTCAATTCTTTGTATTCTTTATATTCTTCATGATCTTCTATTAATATAGATAAACTTGTATATACAATATGATAATCACCTTGCAATTCTTTAAGCATTTTAATAGCTTCAGTCCTATCTTTTGGTTTACCATATATTTTGTTATTTTTTACAACAATTGTATCAGCTCCAATTATTGCTCTATCACCTTGAGTATTATTAAAAACATCTAAAGCTTTTCCGTAAGCCAACTCTTTTGCCTGTTCTTCAATATTCATACCACTTTTTATTTTTTCTTCATATGTACTTGGCATTACTTCAAACTCTACCTTTGCTAAATCTAGTAATGCAGCTCTTCTTGGAGATTGTGATGCTAAAATAACTTTCATATCTATTACCTCTTCTATCTTTATTTACATGTATTATATATTTTAATAATTTTAGTGTCAATTATTCATAAAATTTTATTTATTTTTAGGAAAAATTCCTATTTTCCTCAGAATTCTTTCGTAGTAAACTATTCGTCACAAAAAAGTTACATTTCAAACTATTGAAAAAAATATAATACTATGTTAAAATTTGTAATTGAAAAATTAATTAAGAATAAACTTTAACCTTTCGGTTAAAAATATTTATAGATTTACAAGGAGGATTATATGAGATTTGAAGAATGGAATAATTTCAATTCTGGTACTTGGGAAAACGAAGTAAATGTAAGAGATTTTATTCAAAAAAACTACACACCTTATGAAGGTGATGCTTCTTTCTTAGCAAACGCTACAGAAAAAACAACAAAATTATGGGAAGAAGTTTTAGAATTATATAAAAAAGAAAGAGATGCTGGAGGAGTTTTAGCAATTTCTAACGATATTGCTTCTACTATTTCTAGTCATGAAGCTGGTTATATAGATAAAAACTTAGAACAAATTGTAGGTCTTCAAACTGAAGAGCCATTAAAAAGAGCAATTATGCCAAATGGTGGTATAAGAATTGTTGAAAAATCTTGTGCCGCTTATGATCAAAAAATATCTGATAAATTAGCTGATATTTACCATAATTATAGAAGAACACATAATGATGGTGTATTCACAGCTTATACTCCAGAAATTAGAGCTGCTAGAAGCTCTCACTTAATTACAGGACTTCCTGATGGATATGGTCGTGGAAGAATTATTGGTGACTACAGAAGAGTTGCTTTATATGGTGTTGATTTCTTAATTGAAGAAAAGAAAAAAGATTTAGAAAGTTTAGCTCATTCATCTATAACAGAAGAATTAGTTAGAGCTAGAGAAGAACATTTTGATCAAATTTCAGCATTAGAAGAATTAAAAATAATGGCAAAAAAATATGGATTTGACATTTCTGTTCCAGCAAAAAATGCAAAAGAAGCAGTTCAATGGACATATTTTGGATATTTAGGAGCAATAAAAGAACAAAATGGAGCTGCAATGAGTTTAGGTAGAGTTACCTCTTTCCTAGATATTTATTTCGAAAGAGATTTAAAATCAGGAGTTTTATCTGAAGAAGATGCTCAAGAAATAATGGATCATTTTGTTATGAAATTAAGAATGGTTAGATTTTTAAGAACACCAGAATATGATGAATTATTCAGTGGTGATCCTGTTTGGGTTACTGAAAGTATTGGTGGTATGGGAATTGATGGAAGAACTTTAGTTACAAAAAACTCATTTAGAGTTCTTCACACATTAGAAACATTAGGTCCTGCTCCTGAGCCAAACTTAACAGTTCTTTGGTCTACAAAATTACCAAAGGGATTTAAAAATTATTGTTCAAAATTATCAATAAAAACAAGTTCAATCCAATATGAAAATGATGACTTAATGAGAGAATATTGGGGTGACGATTATGGAATAGCATGTTGTGTTTCTGCAATGAGAATTGGTAAACAAATGCAATTCTTTGGTGCTAGAGCAAACCTTGCAAAAACTTTATTATATGCAATCAATGGTGGTAGAGATGAAATCTCTGGAAAACAAATTACAAGCAAAACTGTTCCTGTTACTTCAGAATATCTAGATTATGATGAAGTTTGGGAAAAATTTGAAGGCATGTGCGATTGGGTTGCTAGAGTTTATATAAACGCATTAAATATTATCCATTACATGCATGATAAATACTGCTATGAAAAATTAGAAATGGCATTACATGATAAAGAAATTTTAAGAACAATGGCTTGTGGTATCGCTGGTTTATCAATAGTTGCTGATTCATTCTCAGCAATGAAATATGCAAAAGTAAAAGTTATCAGAGATGCAACAGGTTTGGCTGTTGATTATAAAGTTGAAGGTGACTTCCCTAAATACGGAAATGATGATGACAGGGTTGATTCTATAGCAGTTGAAATTGTTAAAATGTTTATGAATAAACTAAAACAACAACCAACTTATAGAAACTCAAAACCTACAATGTCAATATTAACAATTACTTCAAATGTTGTTTACGGAAAAGCTACTGGAACTACACCTGATGGAAGACAAGCTGGTCAACCTTTTGGTCCTGGAGCAAACCCAATTCACGGAAGAGATACACATGGTGCTTTAGCAGTATTAAATACTATGACTAAATTACCATACAAACACGCAGAAGATGGAATTTCATATACTTTTGCCGTAGTTCCTAAAGCGTTAGGAAAAGACGAAAAATCTAGAGTTAACAATTTAACAGCATTACTTGATGGATATTTTTCAAAATTCAGCCATCACATTAATGTTAACGTATTTGATAGAGCATTACTTGAAGATGCTATGGAACACCCAGAAAAATATCCTCAATTAACAATTAGAGTTTCTGGATATGCAGTTAACTTTGTAAAATTAACTAGAGAACAACAATTAGACGTTATAAATAGAACAATTCACGAAAGTATCTAATTAAATTTAAATGGATTTTTAAAAGGCAAACAAAAAAGTTTGCCTTTTTCTATTATTTCCTATATTATAAAAACATAGCACTAAATAATTTTAATTATTTGTATAATTTATATCACAAAATATTCAATAATCATACAAGGAGATTTTGCTTATGAACGGAAAAATACATTCAATAGAAACATTTGGAACTGTAGATGGTCCAGGCATACGTTTTGTAGTATTTATGCAAGGTTGTACTTTAAAATGTAAATATTGTCATAACCGAGATACTTGGAATACTAGAGGTGGTAAATCAATTTCTACAGATGAACTTATAAAAGAAATTTTAAAATATAAATCTTATATAGATAATTCCGATGGTGGAGTAACAGTTTCTGGTGGTGAACCATTGCTTCAAGCTGCTTTTGTTACTGAACTTTTTAAAGAATTAAAGTCACGTGGAATTCATACAGCATTAGATACTTCTGGTTCTATTCCTTTATCTGATAATATAAAAGAACTTTTAAAATACACTGATTTAGTTTTACTAGATATCAAACATATTAAACCGGAAAAATGTGTTGATTTAACAGGATTTACCAACAAAAACACTTTAGATTTTGCAAAATATTTAAGTAATACTAATATCCCCGTTTGGATTAGACAAGTATTAGTTCCAACTTATACTGACGACAAATTTGATCTTTTAGAATTAAAGAAATTCATTAATTCTTTAACTAATGTTGAAAAAATTGAATTATTACCATACCACAATTTAGGAAAGTTTAAATGGGAAGAACTTGGAGATAAATATGAATTAGAAAATATAAATCCTCCTACTCCAGAAGAAATTGAAAAAGCAAAACAACTATTAGAAATTGAGTAATTTGAATTATTATGTTAATTATGATATAATTATTTTATCAATCATAGAAAGAAAGGATTTTCTTATGGAACAGACATTCACTAATGTATTTTTCGAAGAATCATATCCTGCTGCTGAAGAAAGATTAGAAAAACTTCGAAAAAACGACAAGTATCCTGAAGTAAAAGCTTACATTGTTCAAGAAAAGGATGGTTCTTGGCGGGTTTTAAGAAGAATCAAAATCAATTTATCTCAGCAAACCAATACCCCGGCAGCAACTTTACAAAGATTACTGCAATATCGATTGAAGCAAAAAGCAAGACGCTAAAACAGCGTCCTGCTTTTTTATTGCAATAATAAAAATTGTTGGCGCGAATTAAAAAATTTTGACAACAGTTTTATTTCACATTTATACCTTTTGCATATTTTATATTTGCATATTTTATATTTGTATATTTTATATTTGCATATTTTATATTTGCATATTTTATATTTTATTTCATTATTTTTTATATTTTTGTAATTGCTTTAAAGCATATTTTATATCTTTATAACTTAAGTATCCTACCCTATCTTTTTTTATACTTCTATGGAATTCTTCATCATAAATTACTTTATTTGAAATCTTATAACCTTCAATCATATATTTTCCAAAACCTAACATTATTGCAGTAACATCTGTTAAACACTCATTAGCTATTCTATCTTTAAGTTGAATTTTGTTAGATAACAATAAATAGTGAGTACTTTCATGAGCAAGAATTGAAATTATAGTATCCATCGTCATATCATTTTGAATATTTATAATTACCATTCGTTCATTAGTATCTTCATTTTTCTCAGAATATATACCAGCATATTTTAATCTATATTTACTAGAGATATAATTAATTTTTAAGCTTACCTTTTCTTTATCTAATTTCATATAAGCTAATATTTCATGAAATAATTCTAAAACATATTTTTCTGAAAATCTAGAATATCTTAAATGTCTTTCTAACTCTTGATTTAAAATAAATTCTTTATTTACTTCAATACCTAAATTATCTAGATTTTCTTTTGCTTTATCAATATATTTTTGAATTAATTCATTAGTTAAGTTTCTTTTGTTCATACCTTCTTTTTGAATATCTTTTATTCCCTTTTGATTCAAATGGGTAACTTTTAATGCATTAACGAACCAAGTTATATAATCTCTAAAAAAATATATTAAATAACCAATAGCTATAATAATTGCAACTATAATATAATATTTCATTACTAACTCCCTCTATATTTTTCGCTTTTATTATAGTATATTTTTATGCTATATACAACCTAAATACTTAAATTCTACTATTGGTATTATCACATTAAATTTATTATAAAATTAATAACCTGTTACTGGCAATTTTTTTTCAATAACAACATTTTCTATAATTACATTATCCGGTATTGGCTCTTCATAAATATGTTCTTCTGTTTTTAAAGAATTTTCTACAATAATTTCTTTCTCATCATTAAATTTTATATTTATCTCAATTGGCTCTTCAATTAGTTTATATCCCTCTAAAGTTTCAATTTCTTGTAAATAATAAGTTCCTGGTACAATATTTTCTATAATTATTTCTCCATTAGTATTTGTTACTAAATTTTGAATAACAAAATCCTTATTTACATTTAATAAATTGAATTTAACTCCTTCTAATCTTTTCTTGTTTTCAGATTCTTGCTTTATAACTTTTATTTTTGAATTATTTTTAGGAATTATATCTTGATAACTTTTTTGAACTTTTTCATTTTTTTCACCAGTTAGTGCATAATTTTGTGTTTCTGGTATTGTGCTTTCTCCATAAAAAATAGGATATGTATTTGCCTCCACTTCAACTTGAAGTTCTATTTTAAAATCATCACTCAAAGTTTCTATTGGAGCTAGTATTTTAAATTTTTCATTTAAAGAAAATGCAGTCTTTTCTATTCCTTTTTCGTCTGTTATCTTTAATTTTTCTACATTATCTCCAGTTACTTTTAAATTATAAAAGCCATTTGTTATATTTGATTTTATCAAATATGTTTTACTTAAATATTCTATTTCATTTTCATCAATTCTCCAATTATCAAAATCTGGTAATATTTCTATATTATTAATCATATTTTCACCATTTTTTTTAGCAGCTTCCATAATTTTCAAATAAGCATTAAGCGTTCTTTTTCCTGCTAAAGATTCATCAGCTGTATAATCTTTAATATTTCTATTATCTAAAACTGTATAAATTGCAAATTGAGTTGCAGTATATGCTTCTTCTTTAGTCTCGACACCAAGTTCTTTTAAACTTTTATATGGATAACCATTTATAATAACTCTCCATATTTTTTCATTTGTTATTCTTTTATTTATTTTTACATCATATTCTTCTCTTCCATTACTTCCAACACCACCAAACTCTGGATTTAAGCAATATGCTGGAAATTCTTGTGAATTTTTTTCATATGCAGCATAATGAACCGATTTAAAATTCCCTTTATACATAAGATATAAAGGACACTCTCCCATATATTTTATTTTTTCTGTTTCACTCGCAAAACAAATAGAAAACGAATTTATTATTACAATCAACAATAAATTTATTATTAATATCTTTTTCATATTATTTCTCCTTTTTTATATTTTCAATTTTTTATTTCTCTATACCTTGTACACAAAGCCTATAATTTGGTTGATTTTCAACACAAGTTATAAGAGTTATTCTATTATCTTTTGTATTTTCTAGCCATTCCCACTCTGTATCTTTTATGATTTTTTTTATATATACAATATAAACTTTCTCTATCCCCAAATATGAATAATATATTTCATCCCCTTTTTCTAGCAACTTTATTTTTTCAAAATAATTCACATCATATCCTCTATTATGCGCTGCTAATCCTATATTTCCATGATCTACTGGTGTTTCATCAAAATGTCCAACGTATTTATTTAAAACACTACTTGTTGTTCCATTTTGAATTTCAGCTTCTAAGTTGATTTTTGGAATTATAATTTTCCACTCATTAATAAGGCTATTATTAAAATTATTTTCATATTTATTTAAAATTTTTTCATTATTTCTTAAAAGATTTTCATTTATGTTGATACAATTTTTTTCTAAAGTTGCTTCAATATTTAATTTATTTTCAAATTTTCCCATTTGAATAATTATTAAAATTGTACTAAAAATAAAAGATATTACTAGAATTTTTAAACTTATATTCTTAAAACAAAGTATCACCTCTTTTCTTGTATAATATTTTATTGATTTTTTCGCCTAGACATAGGCATAAGAACGTGGAAATCCACTCTGAATGAAAACAACAAATGTTTTTTACAAAACATTTTCAATAAATAAAAATAAAACAATCGGGGCTAAACCCTACCACAAAAACTTGTTTAGAGTTTAGCCCCTCTCCTATTATTTTCAACTAAATATTATCAGATTTTTTTTGATTAGTCAATATATTGTTTGTGTTTTTTATGTGAATTTTATAATTTTAATAAAACTTCTCTTATACAATTTAATTTTTTGCTTCTAAAATATCAAAATAAAATTCTACACCGTTTTTTTTATTTTTTACACCATAAGCATTATTATATTTTGTCATAATCGCTTTTACTAAAGCAAGACCAATTCCTGTTCCACCTTTTGATCTAGTTCTAGCAGTATCTACTTTATAAAATCTAGTCCAAATTCTATTTAAATTTTCTTCATCGATTTTCTTTCCTGTATTAAATACAGAAACTCTATATTTTCCCGTCTCTTTGCTTTTCTTAATTGTTATTTTTATTTCTTTTACTTTATCAACTTCTTCTACGTTTTTTATAGCATTCGTAAAGTAATTTGTTATAACTTGTTCTATATAAAAGTCATCTGCAAATACATATATTGGACTTTCTTCTGAAAAATCTACATTTATTTTTTGTTCTGTCAACACTACTTTTGAATTTTTTACTACAGAATTTATTAATTCAACAATATCAAACTTTTCATCATTAAATTTTCTATCTTCATATTCAAGTTTCATAAGTTCTAGTAATCTTTTTACTAATTTATCCATTTTATTAGCCTCATCTAAGATTACTTCTGTATAGAATTTTCTACTTTCATCATCTGTTGTTACATTTTCTACCAAGCCTTCCGCATAACCTTGAATTAAAGCAATTGGCGTTTTTAACTCATGAGAAACATCTGATATAAATTGTTTTCTCATTTCATCTATTTTTGATTTTGCTTCAATATCTTTCTCAAGTTCTGAATTATTTATTTTTAATTGATTAATTGTTTCTTCAAGTTTATCTGATAAAGTATTTATACTTTTTCCAAGTTCATCAATTTCATCTTCAGAATCATTTATTCTATATTTTCTTTTGAAATTTAATTTTGTCATTTCATTTGCAATATCATTTAGTTCTTCAATTGGTTTAGTAAATCTTTCTGTTATAAACAAAATTGCTACACCACCCAATATAATTGCAGCAAATCCTAGAACATAAATAAATTTATTTGAAATTGATGCACTTTCTTCAATTGGTTCTACTGGTGTTCTAACATATAATTCATTACCATTTTCTAGAACTGCATCTAATAAAATATAGGAGAAACCATTATTTTTGTTAACAATTTTTCTTATGCTAACATCTTCCTTTGAATACATTATATCTGTTTTATTAAAAATACTATATTCTACATCATAAGTAATATCATTTATTACTCCAAAATCTGCAACAAAATTTTTATTACTGCTATATACTTCATTTTCTTTATCTAAAATTAAAATCTCAAAATTATCCTTTACTGCTAATTTTTCGAGTTCTGAATAGTAATGTCCTTCTTTAAGTTCGTCTGCTGTTTTTGGAAGTTTTTTATTTATATAATCATAAACATTTAGTGACGCCTCTTTTTTTGAACGAAAATATATGGTTTCCAAAACGGTATTATTGATTACTATAAAAAAGAAAATTATCATTAAAATAACCACACTTAATGTTAAAAACAATTTAGCACGAACTGATTTAAATAAATTTTTCTTTATCATTTATTTCATCCTTTTATAATCAACTATTTTATTTCAAATTTGTATCCAATTCCTCTTATTGTTTGAATATGTTTACCTTTTTTACCAAGCTTATGTCTAATTTTTTTAATATGACTATCTATTGTTCTTGAATCACCATAATAGTCATAATTCCAAACTGTATTTAATATTTTATCTCTAGACAAAGCTATATTTTCATTATCAAGTAAGTATTTTAAAAGCTCATATTCTCTAAAACTTAGTTCTACTTGCTTTCCATCTACTGTAACTGTTCTTCCTTCATTATCAATAACAATTCCATCATAACTTTTTAATTCTTTTACATCTGGTTTGGCTCTTTTTAAAATTGCTTCCACCCTAGCAACCAAAATCTTAGGACTAAAAGGTTTTGTTATATATTCGTCTACTCCAAGTTCAAATCCGAAAAGTTCATCTTGTTCTTCAGCTCTAGCTGTTAACATTACTATTGGAAGTTTTTTATTTTCTTGACGTATATTACGAAGTACAGACCAACCATCCAGTTTTGGCATCATAACATCTAGTAAAATTAAATCTATTTTTTCCTTATTTTCTTCATAAACTTTTAAAGCTTTTTCTCCATCTTCTGCTTCTAGTATGTTATAATTCTTTTGTATTAAAAAATCTTTGATTAACTTTCTCATTCTAGACTCGTCGTCTACTACTAAAATTGTTGCATCTCCCATTTTTTACCTCCAACTTTACTTCAATCAAAATTATATATACCTCTATAACTTTTTTCGACATTTTATTTTCTTTTTAACATTTTTGTTTATATCATAATTTTATGTTTTTTGTGTGAAATCTTAATCATTTATCAATTTTTTTAAAGTCTCTAAATTATTTTTAAAATATTCAAATGCTTTCTCGTAAGTTTCTTCTTT
Organism: Clostridia bacterium; assembly: GCA_017536685.1. Taxonomy (GTDB): domain Bacteria; phylum Bacillota; class Clostridia; order TANB77; family CAG-508; genus Scatovivens. Next base: position 64,401 of record JAFXGW010000025.1, read on the forward strand.
TTCTAAATCAACATCAACCATTCTTAAAAGAGATAATGAATCTTTTGCCCCACCTTGGCTAAGCATATTTATATATTTTTCAACATATCCTTCTTCCCCTGCCAAAATCTTACTTGCTATTACAATGGCTGATGTAATTCCTGTTGCATATTTATATACATAAAAACAGCTGTAAAAATGTGGTATCCTTGCCCATTCATATTTTATTTCTTCATCAATAATACAAGAATTTCCAAAATATTTTTTTACAAGATTATAATAAATATCATTTAAATTATCTGAAGTTAAGCTTTCTCCCTTTTCAATTTTACTATGAACTTCTTTTTCAAATTCAGCAAACATAGATTGTCTAATTAAAGTAGCTCTTATCATATCTAGTTGCTCATTTATTAAAGCCATTTTCTTTTTATTATCAGTTTCTTTGTTTATTAAATAATTTGCTAAAAGAATTTCATTTACTGTTGATGCTACTTCTGCAACCATAATTGTATAATTGGCATTTATTGCATTTTGGCTTTTACTTGCATAATAGCTATGCATTGAATGTCCAAGTTCATGAGCTATTGTAGAAACATCTCTTGAAGAATTTATATAATTTAATAAAACAAATGGATGAACAGAATGTATTCCCATGCTATAAGCACCACTCATTTTATTATCAGAAGTATACACATCTATCCAATTATTTTCAAAAGCATGTTTTAGCTTATCCACATATTCTTCTCCCATTGGGGCTAATCCAGAAAGAACAGTTTCTTTTGCTTCTTCATATTCAATTTTTTTATTTTCTACGTCTAAAGTGTTTACATACACATCATACATATGAACTTTTTCTTTATTTAAAAGTTTTGACTTTAATTCCATATATTCATGATTTAAATATAAATTTTTGTTTAATTCTTTTAATAAAGTTTCATATACTTTTACATTTGAGTCATCGTGATTTGTAGCAGCATCTAATGATGATTCATAATTTCTTATTTTGCTAGAAATTACTCTTTGTTTTACTCTTGCTAAATATAATTCTGTTATTGTATTTATATGTTTTTTATATAATGAATACATTGATTGAAAAGCTTGTTTTCTAACACTTTCAGAATTACTCATTAAATATTGCGAGTACATTGCTGTTGACATTTGATGTTCAAAACCATCTTCATCTATTATACTTGGAAATTCAAATTCAGTATTTGTAAAAATATCATAAGTGTTTTCACAGTTTGAAAATATTTCAGAATATTTTGCCAAAACTTCTTCTACTTCTTCACTTAAAATATGTTTTTTCTCTTTCATTATATCTCTAATAGATTTTTCATATTCTTTCATTCTTTCATCTTTTAAAAATTCTTCTAAAGTAGAATCATCAATTTTACTAATTTCTGGTGATATAAAACTTTCTGCCTCTGAAAATTCTGTAGTTATATTTTCTATTCTTTTGTAAAGTTTTATAGATTCTTGATTTGACATATCTTGATGATATTTAAGCATTGCATATCCATAAATTTTTTCGTGCAATTCTAATGCTTTTTCTAGAGTATTGTAACAATTATAAAGTTCGTCTACTCCTCTTGACAAAGCGCCTTTATATTTTTTTATATCTTCTATTAATTTATATAGTTCATTTATTGCTTCTTCTAATTTTTCTTGATTTTCAAAAATTTCTTGTAAATTCCATTTGTATTTACTATCCATTTTTATCCTCCTCTTTTGTTAATTTTCTTGCATTTTATCATAGTTTTTACATTCATTCAATCTTATTTTTTTAATAAAATTTTATTATATTTTTCTAGTATTCCTCAAAGTATAGATTTTCTAATACTTATTTACTTTTTCAATTTCTGTGATATAATAACATTATCTAAAACCGTATACCAAAGGAGGTCTTAAGATTGAAATTAAATTCAGATGATCAAACTCTTGCAGAAAGTAAAATATTGCTTTTATACATTTTAAGCAAAGTTGGAAAACCTATATCTCATAACGAATTTTTAGAATTAGTATCTTCAATAGTAGATATGAATTATTTCTACTTCCAACAATTTTTATTAGATTTATTAGAAGATAATTTTATTTTTAAATATATACAAGAAGATTCAGAAATATATGAAATAACTCCAGAAGGAAAAAATGCAATAGATCTTACAATAGATATCATACCGGGAATATTAAAATTAGAAGTAGATAGTAAATTTAAAGAAAATTTAGATACAATAAAAGATAAATTTTCTATATCAGCAGAATATACACCATTAACAGATAGAGAATTTTCTGTTAGGTGTAAAATTGTTGAAAATAATATAACAATTTTTGACTTACAAGCACATGCTGGTTCTCGAGAACAAGCCAAAAATATTGTCGAAAATTGGAATAATAAAGCCACTGAAATTTATCCAAAACTTTTAGGATTATTAATCGGAGAATAACCTATAGAACAAAAGGGGCAAATTTTAAATTATTTATTTTTCAAAAAAACTTTTTTGCCCCGTCTTTGTTCATGTGCCAAATTTTATGTAATAAAATTTGTGTACAACAGTCATGCGAAGCATTTTATTTAATAGGAAAGTAGAACTTTCCTATTAAATAAAAAAAGGCAAAGACAAAGACTTGAAGTTGAAGTCTTTGTCTTTTTTTATTAGAATTTTTAGTTTTTATATTCATCCTTATTTTTAATTACTATTTATTTAATTTTCCTACACTTCTAAAAGCTTCATATAATATTATACTTGTTGCAACTGCTGCATTTAAACTTTCAGTCTTTCCTATCATTGGTATTTTTATTTTTAAGCTAGATTCATTTAATACTGCATTTGATACTCCATTTGCTTCATTTCCAATTACTATAGCAGCCTTAGTATAATCTACATCATAAATACTTTTATCAGTTTTTAAATCTGTTGCATAAACATTTATTTTATGCTTTTTCATTTCTTTTATAATTTTAGGAAGATTTTCAACTTCTATTACTTTTATTCTAAAAATTGCTCCCATAGTTGATCTAACAACTTTTGGATTGTAAATGTCAGCAGATCCTTTAGAAACTATAATTTGGTTTAAATTTAAACTATCTGCAGTTCTTAAAATTGTTCCCATATTTCCTGGATCTTGTATATTATCCAAAATCAAAAAATTATCTTGTTTATAGTCAATTTCATTTTCTTTATTTGATGATTTTTCAATAATAGCCATTATTCCTTGTGGATTTATTACTTCTGTTATAGAATTAAATATTTTTTCTGCTACATATATACAATTTAATTTTGCAATTTCATACATCAAATCATTTGGAATATTTCCTACAGTTTTGCAATCGTCACATATTATAATATATTTAATTTTGGCATTTTCTATAATAGCCTCTTCTATCATTTTTATTCCTTCAACTATAAACTCATTATATTCATCTCTATATTTCTTTTCTTTTAATTTTTTTATATGTTTTATAGTTTCATTATCTTTACTTGTAATTATCATAATTTCACCTTTTACTTTTTTATTAATATTTTTCCATTTTTACTTTTATTTATTCAATTTTATTTTGATACTTATAAACTCTAAATACTTTATAAGTATATCACAAATTCTATTATTCGTAAATATTATGTCGATTATAAATGTCGTTTTTTGCCATGTGAATTTTCTGTGAAAGCCTTTATTTTAAAGCTTTCATGTGGTATAATACTTTTTACTATCAAAAATCTATACTTTATGAGGAGGAATGTATTATGAATACACCATGCACTCTGATAGTAAGTACTTATACTCAGGCCGCAATTAACCAGTTCGAGGAATATCTCCGTTCAACTGATTTCAATAGCGCCAATATCAGCCATCAGCGCGACACCTTGCTCGTTGAATTCCCTGAAGGAACAAAACCTTCTCCTGAATTTATTCAGAAAGTTGGAAACATCTTTTATTGGTCCAACGAACTTTCGAACTCGCATCTTGATGGTGCAATCCATTACTACGATTTCACCAATTCACTGCTTATCAACCTTTCCTTCTACGAGGAAATCTGTCAGGTATGTGAAAAGCTAAAAAGCTTCAAAATTGCTCTTACAGCATTTGAGCTCGGCAATAGTGGATATACATTTACCTATGATATTCATGGTCGCAGTCCTCTAAGCTACACTGAGCTTTTAGAAATCGAGCAAATCATCAATCCTGAAGAAAAAGAGGAACTCAAACACCTTGTCGTATTCAGGATGGACGTTTATTACACACTTACTGTTAAACACAAGCTTTTAAAGAATTAATACGTTCTAGCACCTAATAGGTGCATCACCCCAGCACAATGCAAAATTTTGCGTGCTGGGGCTTTTCTTTTTATACTTTTCTATAGACATCTCTATCCTATTATGATATAATAAATTGTGCTACCCAAAAATTATTACATGAGGAGGAATATCTATGAATGATAACACCATTGTACTGGGTAAAGAAAATGCAGTCAACCGGTTACATAGTTACATTGAAGGCTTAGGCCTCGATACTAGCTGTGTAGCCTCAAATGGAGACTGGGTATTCATCCAGTTCCCCACCAACTTCAAGTGTACACCTGAGCACGTGGTCGACATCAAGAACATTTTCTTCTGGAATCTGGAAGTCCCGTTCTCTGCTGGTCTGACCCACTTCTCTATCGCAACCAACTGTCTGCACGTATACCTGAAGAACTACGACGTCGTCACCTCGGTATACAAGAAACTTAAAGAATTTGACGCCAACGTACTCAAGTTCGACGCTGGTTCCGGCGCCACAGATTTCATCTTCAGTTACACGTTTACCAAACGAGTAGCTTTGAACTATGATGAACTGGAGGAAATCCGAAATATCGTAAATCCTGCCCGCGACCGTGACCACCCCGTCCACCAAACGACGATGCACCAGTTGACTGATCTTACTATCCATCTGGACATCATGTAATCGAAAAAGATATTCACAAGCGTCTTATAGGCGCATCACCCCGATTAGCAGAAATTTCTGCCAACCGGGGCATTCTTTTATATAATTATTAAAATTAAATCATCATCAAGATTTTAATTTTTTTATACTAACAATTATAATTATTACAATACAAAAAAGATATTAACATATAGTTAAGTAAACTCACTTCACCTATAGCTAATATCTTTTCTTTTTTATTATAATTTACTTAAAAATTCTTTACATTCTTCTAAAATATTTTTCAACTCTGCAATTTTAAAAGTTATATAAGGCTCCTTTGATGGAGAAAATTTAATTCTATTTCTAAACATTTTCATAAGTTTATCTACAACATCAAAATTGAATTTGCTATTATCAAAATAAAAAATTACATTCTCTCGTCTTTGAGCTACTTTTAAAATTGATTTTTCTCTCGATAAAATTTTTATTCTAGCAATATCTAAAAGATTTTCTACTTCATAAGGCATTTGTCCGAATCTATCTATTATTTCATCAGTTACATTTTCAATATCTTCTTCCGTTTTACACAAAGCAATGTTTTGATATACTTCAATTTTTAAGCCAGCATTTTCAATATATTCTTCAGGAATATAGCTTGTAACATCTAATTCAATTTGAACATCAATTTCTTCAATAATTTCTTCTCCTCTTATTTCTTTTACAACCTCATCTAGAAGCTTGCAGTACATATCATATCCAATTTGTTCCATATGTCCATGTTGAATTTCTCCCATTAAGCTTCCTGCTCCACGTATTTCTAAATCTCTCATTGCTATTTTAAATCCAGAACCGAATTCAGTAAATTCTTTTATTGCTTTTAATCTCTTGTCAGCAACTTCTGAAAGCAATTTATCTCTTCTATACGTAATATAAGCATAAGCTTGCTTTTCTGAACGTCCAACTCTTCCTCTTATTTGATAAAGTTGAGCGAGTCCAAGTCTATCTGCATTTTCAACAATTATAGTATTTGCATTTGGAATATCAATTCCAGATTCTAAAATTGTTGTACAAACTAATACATTACATTTTCCATCAACAAAATCTTGCATTATATTTTCAAGTTGATTTCCTGTCATTTTTCCATGTGCATATTCAACTTTTGCCTCTTCTACAAGCTCAGATATTTCTAAGGCTTTTTTCTCAATTCCTTCAACATTATTAAATAGATAAAATACTTGCCCACCTTTTTCAAGTTCACGAGTTATTGCTTCTTTTACAACTTCTTTATCATATTCTAATACATATGTTTGAACTGGCTTTCTATTTTGAGGTGGCTCATATATAACAGACATATCTCTCATTCCAACAACAGACATGTGAAGCGTTCTTGGGATTGGTGTAGCAGTCATTGTTAATACATCTATAGTATTTTTCATTTCTTTTATTTTCTCTTTTGCTTTAACACCAAATCTGTGTTCTTCATCTATTATTAAAAGCCCTAAATTTTTAAAATTAACATCTTTACTTAAAACTCTATGAGTTCCAACTAAAATATCTGTTTCTCCTAGTTCTACTCTTTCTAAAGTTTCTTCTTGTTCTTTTTTAGTTCTAAATCTATTTAAAAGTTCAATCCTTATTGGATATTCTTTCATTCTCTCTTTAAAACTTTCATATTGTTGTTGAGCTAAAACTGTTGTTGGAACTAGATAAACAACTTGTTTTTGATCCATAACAGATTTAAAAGCAGCTCTTATTGCAACTTCTGTTTTTCCATAACCAACATCTCCACAAAGAAGTCTATCCATTGGTTTTGGCTTTTCCATATCTTTTTTTACTTCTTCAATACATCTTAATTGATCATCTGTTTCTACATATTTAAAGCTATCTTCAAATTCTTGTTGCCATGGAGTGTCTTTAGAAAAAGCAAATCCTTCCATTTTTTGACGTTTTGCATAAAGCTCAATTAATTCCTCAGCCACTTCTCTTAAATTATTTTTTACTCTTGCTTTAGTTTTATCCCATTCTTTAGAACCTAATCTGTTAAGCTTTGGTCCAACTTTTTCTGGACCAACATACTTTCTAATGTTATCTAAATTATTCGTTGGTATATAAAGAATATCATCATCTTTATATTTTAATTTTATATAGTCTTTCGTAATTCCATCAGCTCTAATAGTATTTACCCCTAAGTATTGTCCAATTCCATGTGCCTTGTGAACAATAAAATCTCCTTCTTTTAAATCAGCAAAAACTACTACTTCTCCCTCTTTAAAGCTACTAGGTGTTTTTAATCTTTTTGGTGGTTTGGCTTCAAAAAGCTCTTCTGTTGAAATTACTAAAAGCTCTGCATCGTAAAATTCAAATCCCGTAGAAAAAGCTCCTGGTGTGATGTTTACCACACCAAGAGTTAAGTCATCTTCTAAAAAATCTGTATATATATTTGGAATTTCTTTTTCTAAAAGTAAACTAGAAAGTTTACGACAATTTTCCGTGCTTCCGCCTAGAATTACTGTTTGTTTCCCTCTGTTAATTGCTTCTTGTAATTCCTGAAACAGTAAATCCATTGAACTACGAAAAAAGTTGACCTCCCTATAGCTAAAGCTATATCCGTTTCTTTTTGCATGCATACTTTCTTTATCCACAAAACCTATGTCTTGCTTTTCTAAATAAACAACTTGTTTTTTAGTTAAACCTTCAGAGAATTTTATATAATCTTTTATCTCTGTTAAGATTCCTGGAACAATTTTATTTTTCTCAGTTAAATCTTTTATTAAATGAGTATTATCTTTGGTTATATTTTCAGCTCTCGCTTTAATTTTTGCAATTTCATCTATAAAAATAACTGTATCATCTTCTAAATAATTTAAAAGTGTATCTGTTTCGTTATAAAAACAATCAAAATATTTGTCAATTTTAGTTAAAAAATCACCATTTTTTATTTGATAAATATCATCTTTTACTTTTTCTTTTACAGAATTTGGATATATTTTATCCCCAATTCTATCACAAATTGTGTCTACATTATCAGCAAGTAAAAATTCATATGAAGGATATATTTCTATTTCCTCTAACATTTTAACTGTTCTTTGTGTTGCTAAACTAAATTTTCTTATTGAATCAATTTCATCTCCCCAGAATTCAATTCTAACACCACTATTTACAGAAGTAGCAATATCTACAATACCACCTCTTACACTAAATTGTCCTTTTCCCTCTATAAGGTCATATCTTTCGTATCCAAGTAAAACTAATTTTTCTTTCAAAATTTCTAAATCTACTTGATCTCCAACTTTTAATTTCATTACATTTTTATATAATTTTTCTTTAGTAATCATCTTTTGCATAGCAGCTTCTATTGTTGTTACTACTATCTTCTTTTCTTTTTTTACTAAAGCGTTTAATACAGAAATTCTTTTGAATAATGTGTCTTTACTTTCCGCCACATAATCAAAACTAATCACATCTCTTTTTGGAAAAAATCTTACTTTTTCACCAAAGAATGCTAAATCTTTAATAATTTTTTTTGCTTGCATTTCATTGTAAGTAATAATACAAATTGGCTTTTCAGAATAAAATTTTGTACTATAAGCCATATGGATTTTTCCTACATCAGTTAAGCCTGAAAGCATAATTGGTGTAGTGCCCTTATTAAGCTCAAATAAATAGTCATTAAACTTTTTAACATTTGGTACTGTCTTGATTAATGAATTCATTTTTCTTTCCTTATATTATTAAATTTAGGTTTTTTAAGGATACCCATAAACCTTTTCATATTTATATATAATATATATTTCTTACTTCATATATTATTTTTAAAATGCTACACTATTATACACCTAAAAACATTGGCTTGCAAGGAAATTAAGAGAAAAACGAATTTTTTCGGCATTTTTTAATAAAAACTATGTATTTTTCTTAAATTCAAAAAATAAGAATTATCCTAAAAACATTAGCATAATTCTTATTTTTAAATTATCACCATATATTAATTAAAAAGACGCTCCATTTAAGTCCATAAACATTCTATAAAGAACATTTATAAGCTTATCATTATCAAAGTTATCACTTATTACTTCAATTACATATCCTATTCCTTCTCTATTTCCACTTAATGGTTCTAAATGACAATAAAATTGTCTGTGATTATTTTCTTTTACAACCATTTTCCAATCCATTCCTTGTGGACTTGTGTATCCTGCCCAAGAAGCTTCCATATTATATCTACTTGCAATAATTCTTGTATATGTTTCTGTATTTAGAACATCTATAAATTCAGGCATATAGAAATTAATTATTATATTAGATATTACTTCTTTATTTGTTGAATTATCAATTCCAGTTATAGTTCCTGAAATAGATTTTGCAAGTTTCCCATCATCTTCTGGTCCTGAATATCCATTTATAAATTCTTTAATATTCCATCCAGTAGGTATTTTCCCTCTCAATCCTGGTGAAAAGAAATCATTCCAATCAATTGTTGAAGCTGAATTTTCTGGATTTCCAGAAATTGCATCTTCATTTCTATTTCCAAGATTACCTGGTTTTACTGGAACTGTTGTATTTGTATTAGAATTGTTAGAATTATCATCAATTACATTATCTACTATTGTATTATCTGTTGTGTTAGAAGAAGATGGATTACTTTCTTGTTCGTCTTCTTTTATACCCTCTTCATAAAAACTACAGTCAATATTATCTATATCAAATATACGATATTTTGAATATTCATAATTATCATTTATTGCTATTTGTACTGTTGAAATATACCTAGTTAATTGTTCAATTGTTTTATTTGTATTACTATCTTCATCCGGAAATACATAAACACCAGTTACATTATATATTCCATCAGAATAATTTATATCAGATATATCAATACAGAATGCTCTGAATCTTTTATCAAATTCATCATCTATAAGTTTATAGTTTTCATTTGATTTAACAACTATTGTTTCTGCTAAATTTAATGTCTCATTAATTGATTCACCTGAAAATTCTTCTATTACTTTATGAACAACTTCTTGTTTTTCTTCTTTTTTACCTAATATTTTTAAAGCCATCTCAATTTTTAATTCATTGTAATAGTAATTTGTTGGATTATCCGTTAAAGCAATATGGAAATCATAATATCTCATTTTTAAACAATTTGATAAAAATTCTTTTAATTCTACTTCTGAAATTTTTTCAATTTCTTCTTGTGCAACTGTTAATATATTTATTTCTTTTTTATCTAAATTAATTTCTAAAGAACTTATTTTATTATTATTTTCATCAAAAATTTCTAATTGTAAGACTTTTGTAGTATTTAAAAAATTAACCAATTCAATTTTTTCAACATAACGACCTTCTATAATTTTACTTGCCATTTGATTTCCAATTAATTCTTTTTTTCCATCTGTTATATCATATACAACATAATTAGCAATTTGTTTTACATTTGAATTATTAGTAACGTCTAAGTATAATGTAGCCTCTTCATCTTCTACTATTATTTTATTAATTTGAATATTTAAATCATTCGAAATTTTTATTGGTTGATATGAAATTGTTATATCTCTATCTAATAATATTTTATCTTTACTTTCCACAACTTCAGGTGAAACTAAATTTCTAATTATAAAGAATATATTATTATATCCTTGTGTTGCTGCAAATGTATTTACTCCTAAAAACAACACTACCATCACTGTAATTATAGTCATTATTTTTTTCTTTTTAGTATTTTTCTCTTTTGAATGATTATTAATTTCTACGTTTTCATTTTTGAAATTTTCTTCCATATATTTCTCCTTTTTTATTTAATATAATTAATCTAAATTTAAATTCTTTCATACATTAGACTTATGATTTTAAAAAAAGGTTCATTTTTTTGTATAAAAGTAGAAAAAATTAATTAATTTATTGTTTTACTTTTATTTTCCTCGTCTTTTAATAATATTTCTTATAAAATTAAACGAGCTTCAGCATTTCTCATTTTGCCAAAGCTCTAATTTTGTATATTATTTAAAATTTAAAACTCATCTTATCCAGCCCATTGCATATGATATAAATATCCTACGTCTTTACCATTTAATTCAATTTTTATTTTATAGATTTTTTCTGTATAATCTTCATCATATTTTTTTTCTATCATTTCAACATCTAAGATTTTAAATTCATCATTTTCATTAATTGCTCTTAGCATTTTGCCATCTTCAAAATTTTGATATTTATTAAGTACATCATTAAAATCTTCTGCAAAATAATAAGTTTTATATTGATTTGAAGGTATTAATTCACTTTTTATTTTAAACTTTACATCTTTTACTTTTTCAATGTCTAATAATTTTTCCTCAAATTTATTGTTATTTATATAATAATATTTAAAGTAAATTGAAGGTTCTGTTATATCATCATACCAAAAGTCTGCTAATATATTCCCTTTTTCATCCGCTCTCAAGCTTGGTCCTTCTATCCATCCTTGTAAAACCATTTCATATTCTATTTTTGAATAAATAGAATATACAGGATCATCACTTGGCCCTGGATCAAATATTACAATTTCAACATTATTATCATTTTTATTTAAATCTACTACATATAATTCTGTTCCATACTCTTTTTCAAATTCAATACCATTCAAACTAAATATATTAGTGTTATTTTCATATGTAGAATCATTAAATTCATTAATTTCTTTTTCAACTTTTATAGAAATTACATCATCAATTCCATCACTATCTAAATCATAAAAAATTTGTTTATCTCCCATTGATGTATCCCAATATTCAATTGCTATTTCGTCCAATAAATAAAATTTGGTATCAAATTGAATTAGTTCATCTGAAATTAACAAATCATTTCTATCGTTTTCTTCCTCAATCTTATTAGTTGTATCATTTATTTCATAGTTTTCTTCTGTGTACTTTTCTCCAACCATTTCATTTAAATTTTTTATACAATACTTAGTATATTTGTAATTATTATTTAAAGCTAATTGTATTGTTGATTTGAATTTATCTAACTCTTCTATTGAGTTATCCATATAGTCTCCATCTCCAGCAAAACAATATACATAATCTATTGTATATATTCCATTATAGAAACTTATATCTTGAATTGCTAAACATAATGCAGGATTCATCCCATCACCATCATTCCAATCATAGCAATTTCTTTCTTTATCATAATATATTAATGAGTCTTTCAAATCTATTGGTTCTTCATAGTATATTCCGCAAATTTCTTTAATTGCACTATGTAGTTCATTTACCGAATATCCATTTTCTCTAATTTTTTCTTCTTTTGTTACAATGAATAACATTGCATTTTCAACTAAAGCTGCTTTCATTGCCTCTTCTCTTGAGTAGATAAAATCTTCTGAATTAAATGCATCATACGCTAATAATCTAGCATAGTATCCTAAAACTTCTTTTAATTCTGTTTCTGATAATTTTTGTAATTTATTGTTTTGACTACTTAAAACATCTATATTTTTGTTTTCTAAATCTATTTCAAGTGATACTATCAATAAATCATTTTGATCAAAAATTTCAAGTTTTAAATTTTTTGTATCATTCTTAAATTTTAATAACTCAAGTTCTTCCACATAAGAATCTTCTCCAGTTGTTTTATTATCATTTATTTTCAAACTTTCTTGCTTTTCTAATAAATCATTTCTTTCTCCTGTAACATCATATACAAGAAATTTTTTAGGACAATTTTCTAATGGATATTTTTCATCAATCTTTAAAGTTAATGTAGCTTTATTTTCATTTACTATTAATCCATTTACTTGTATAGTTAAATTATTTGCAATCTCTATTGGTTGATATGAAATTGTTATATCTCTATCAGACAAAATTTCATCTCTATTATTTACAGTTTCTGGTTTAACTAAATTTCTAATTATAAAGAATATATTATTATATCCTTGTGTTGCTGCATATACGTTCACACTTAAAAATACCACCACTAATGTTGCAACAAATGACATTATTTTTTTCATTTTAAATTTCTTATCTTTAGCGTCATTAATATCCACAACTTTCTCTTCCATTTTGTTTTCTTCCATCTTTAATTCCCCTTTAAAAAAGTTATTAAATACGTCATCTGCTTTTTTAGATATTAAATCATCTTGTGCAAATTTTTCTTTTATATAAAAATCTCTTTGATTATCCAATGCGTTCACCTTCTTCCATTTTTAATATTTCATACATTTTGTCTCGCGCTCTTGCTAATCTAGATTTCACCGTACCCTCTGGCAGATTAAGCATTTCGGAGATTTCTTTAACTGAGAATTCGTCATAATAATATAGAACAGTAACTAATTTTAAATCTGGATTAATTTGATTTAGTACTCTTTCAACAGTAGAATCTTCTTTGTATCTGTCATAATAAGCATCATCTGCTTCTATTTCCATTTTTTCATTTAAATACGCAACTTTTTGTTTCTTTTTTATTATGTCATAACACTTATTAATCATAATTCTTATAATCCAAGTAGAAAAATATTGTTCTTCTCTTAAACTTCCAAAATTTTTATAAGCACTAAGTAATGTTTCTTGAATTGCATCACAGACATCATCATCATTCTTTAAAATAGCCATACCTGTTTTATATAGTTTTACTCTTACTGTATTAATAAGTCTTTCAAAAGCTTCCGGATTGCTATTTACAGGCTCATTTGATTCTCTCATTTGTTCCTCCTCATATATTAGACATATTATTATTTTTTTTGGTTCCATTTTTATAAAATTTTATCATATATTTTTATTTTTTGCTACAATATCAATTATTTTGAAAAATGTTTTACAATAATTATATTATACTTCTTAATCTATTATTTTTTAATAATCTAAATTTAAACTAATGTAGATTTTAAAAGCCAGCTCTCCAAGTAGAAAGCTGGTTTTTGGCATTTAACATATTTTATAAAAATAATCAATAAAAAACTTATTTCATTGTTAGAATAATTTTGCAATTTTCTAATATATATATATTGAACATTTTTCATGGAGGAGCTATGAATTTTTTTGTAATAAATTTAAAAAAATATTTTTTCACAATACTTTTTTCATTATTCACTATTTCTTTAATTTTGTTTTCGGATAGTAATTTAATTGCCGCTCAAAATGGACTAGCTTTATTTAGTACAAAAGTTTTCCCTAGTCTATTTCCTTTTTTTGTAGCAACGGAACTTTTGTGTAAGACGAATTTCACTTATGTTTTAGGAAAATTTTTAAATAAATTTATGAAACCTATTTTTAATGTTCCAGGTGAAAGTGCTTTAGCAATAATTTTAGGAACTATCAGTGGTTATCCAATTGGAGCAAAAGTTGTTTGTAATTTAAAAAAAGAAAAAATAATCTCTAAAATAGAAGCAGAACGATTAATAGCCTACACTAATAATTCTGGTCCATTATTTATTTTAGCAACAGTTGGAATTTCCTTATTTGGCAATAAAAAATTAGGATTTACCTTATTAATCTCTCATCTTTTATCAAGCTTACTTGTAGCATATTTTTTTAGATTTTGGAAAAAAGAAAAAATAGAAATTACTTTTACAGAAACAAAATTTAACTCATCAAGTCTTCCAATAAAGCTTTCTAATTTCGGAGAAATATTAGGTAATGCTATAAAATCCTCAATTTCTAATATCCTCTCAATTGGTGGATTTATTGTTCTTTTTTCAGTTATTCTATCTATTTTAAACACTTCGGAAATAATACATTTCATATCTCAAATTTTGAACTTATTTAATATCCCTATAGAAGTTTCTTCTGCTTTATTTACAGGAATTGTTGAATTAACAAATGGTGTAGCTGCTAGTTCAGGTTTATACGAAAATTACCATTTGATTAGCATTTTATTAACCTCATTTTTACTAGGTTTTGGAGGACTTTCAGTTCTTCTACAAATATATAGCATCATTTCTAAAGAAAGCATTTCTATAAAACCTTATATTATAGGAAAATTTTTACAAGGAATATTTTCGGTAATTTTTACCTTCATATTACTTTAACTTCATAATGTTAAAAAGCGTCAAAATTGACTTTGCAAGCATTTTGTAGTATAATAAAGTTAATTAAATATATGAGGAGGCGTGTATCCATGCTGAACAATGCAATGCAGATTTTTTTGAACATCCGTGTAGACATTAATACTGAAGACGGCCCTTTGGTCGCAAGATTTTTCCAGCAGCCCGATAAAACCGTTAAGGCCAAAATTTCCGAACCAGATACAATTTTCCATGATCAGGATTCGAGTGAATTAGACCCCGACAAAATCCGAGAAGGAGAGACTCTTGTTTCCGGATATTTGGTCCGAATCAACGACGGCATGGATATGATGCTGAACGTAGGAAGCGAGATTGAATTAGAGATTTACAAAAAAGCTCCCTATACTCGCTCCGAAAGCATTTTTGAGGAAAAACGTATCAAAACGTTTAAGGGAGAAATCTCTTCGATATCTATCGTTCCCCAGATTCCGTGTCTTCTCTAAACACTTAATAATTTAGTGTTTGATGCCAGCAAAACATCCCGTTTTGCTGGCATTTTCCCACTCATATAAAAAGTTTTGTCAATTCCAAAGATATAGTTATCTATACATACTATAAGTATAATTTTTAAAAATCGGATATCTTAACTGATACCCGATTTTAAGATTTATTCACCATCTAGTTTATATTTTTCTCTTGCTACATAGTGAGTATGTAGTAATTCATGAGATTTATGGCTTCCTGGTTTTTCTAAATATTCTTCATATAATTTTTTGATAACTGGATTTTCATGAGATTTTCTAATAACGCTCTTTTCATCAATTGTATATAATGCATTTGCTCTTTTTGCTCTTATATCAATTGTAGCCCTTTCTTTAGAAGATCTAATTGGTTGACCACCACCCATTACACATCCTCCTGGACATGCCATAATTTCAACAAATTGGTAATCTGCTTTTCCAGATTTGATTTCTTCCATTATTACTTGAGCATTTTTTAATCCTGAAGCAACAGCAACTTTAACTTCTGTTCCGTTTAAGTTTAATGTAGCTTTTTTGATTCCTTCTGCTCCTCTTACTGGTTCATATTCTAATCTTTCCATAGAATTTCCTGTAACTATTTCATGAACTGTTCTAATAGCAGCTTCCATAACACCACCTGTTGTTCCAAAAATAGCTCCTGCTCCTGTAGCTTCTCCCATTGGATCGTCAAATGAAGTATCTTCTAATCCTACAAAATCAATGTGAGCTTGTTTAATCATTCTTGCAAGTTCTCTTGTTGTGATAACTGCATCTACATCATTTATCATTTCTTCTCTAGAACTTTCGAACTTTTTAGCAACACAAGGCATTACTGAAACCACGAAAATTTTGCTAGGATCGATATTATGTTTTTCAGCATAATATGATTTAATTACAGCACCATACATTTGGTGTGGTGATTTACATGTTGAAAGATTTGGAATTAAATCTGGATAATTTAATTCTAGGTATCTAACCCATCCTGGACTACAAGATGTAATCATTGGAAGTGTTCCA
>JAFXGW010000003.1 GCA_017536685.1 Clostridia bacterium
ATATTTATTAATTATATTATTTACTACATTAAAATTTATAAATTATAATTAATAAATATTGAATTTTAATAAATTAAGGATTATTAATGATTTTATAAAAAGGAGAAATTAGAATGTTACAAAGACCAAAAGGAACAAAAGATTTACTTCCAGAAGAAAGTTATAAATGGCAAGAAGTTGAAACAAAAGTAAAAAAAGTATTAGAAAGTTATAATTTTAAAGAAATAAGAGTTCCTGTTTTTGAACATACAGAGTTATTTCAAAGAGGCGTAGGAGAAACTACTGATGTTGTTCAAAAAGAGATGTATACTTTTGACGATAAAGGTGGAAGAAGTATAACACTTCGTCCTGAAGGAACTGCTGGAGTTGTTCGTGCATATCTTGAAAATGGAATGGGCAGTTTACCAAGTCCAGTGAAACTTTGGTACAACATGGGAATGTATAGATATGAGAATGTTCAAAAAGGAAGACTTAGAGAATTTCATCAAATAGGTGCGGAGTTAATAGGTTCAGAAAGTTATTTAGCCGATGTTGATGTTATATTAATGGCAAATAATATTTTTAAAACATTAAATATTCCAAATATTAGTTTAAATATAAATAGTATTGGATGTCCAAAATGTAGAAGTGAATATCAAAAAATTTTAAGGGAGTTTATTGGAAAAAATTTAAACTATTATTGTGACACTTGCAAAACAAGATTTGAAAAGAATCCAATGAGAATATTAGACTGTAAAGAGAAAAAATGTAAAGAATTCAATCAAGGCGCTCCAATGATGATTGATTATTTATGTGATGAATGCAAAGAACATTTTGAAAATGTAAAATCAATGTTAGATTCTTTAGGTGTACAATATCAAATTGATAGTGGAATCGTTAGAGGATTAGATTATTATACAAAAACAGTTTTTGAATTTGTTGATGAAAAATCTGGACTAACAGCTTTAGGTGGAGGAAGATATGATGGATTGGTAGAGGAATTTGGAGGACAATCTACTCCGGCTGTTGGATTTGCTACTGGCGTCGAAAGAATAATGGAAATGTACAATGCAAACAATGATTTACAAGATACTAAAATTCCAGATTTATATATTCTTTCTTTAGGGAATAATGAAAATATAAAAGCTTTAGAAATTTCTGAAAATTTAAGGCAAAAAGGATTAATTATAGAAAAAGATATTTTTGAAAGAAGTTTTAAAGCTCAAATGAAATATGCAGACAAAATAAAAGCAAAAAATCTTATAGTAATTGGTGAGAATGAATTAAAACAAGGAACTGTTAAGGTGAAAAATATGACAACAGGTGATGAAAAAGAAGTAGATTTAGATGCTGAAGCTATATTTAAAATTATTTAATAATAAAAAAGAAATGCAATAAAAAACACTAATTATATTTTAATTAGTGTTTTTATTATCACATAATTGTTGTTGCGAAAATATGAGGATAATATATGTTATAACAAATAATAATGTTATTTTTGAGTCATAAGAATATTTTTTTCTAATATAATCTACTATTGGAAAAGAGGGTATTATGATTAATTTAGCAGTTATAAGTATAAAAGATATAATAAATTTAATTAAAAAAATTATTTTTGCAGTAATATTTTTTTGCATAGTATGCAAAATTTTTGGAAGTATTAAAAATGGAAACTATGTAAAAATAGAAGAACTGAAAACAAAATTTGTTTATGATTATTGTGATATTATAGACCAAAATTTGCTTATTTCTAATTATTATAACAATAATAAAATTATAAATAATAGTGGTATAAAAAAGATTTTGGTGTCTGAACTTTCAATACTTGCAACTGAAGAAGAGCTAATGGAAAAAGAGAATCAAGAGGAAATTATAGAATTCGAAACCATAAATAATAAAAATGGTATGGAAGAGTCAAATAATATTATAGAATCTGAAGATGATTCACTCAATAGCAAGAAAAAAGAAGAGGGTATAAGTAATACTGATATTGACACCGTACAAAACAATAATATTGCTGAAGATATTTTACCAACTAAAATTATAAGCCAAAATAATAAAACAGACACATACACTGATGTTTATAAAAATGTGAAAATAAAAAATGAATCTAAATATACTTTAACTCAAGAAATGCTTACTCCAAACTTAGAATTTTCTAATAAAAAAGATTTAATAATTTACCATACACATACTTGTGAAAGTTATACACCTACAGATTTTAACAATTATGAAGCAACTGGGAATTTTAGAACTACAGATTTAAATTATAATGTTACAAGAGTTGGAAAAGAATTATCAAATTTATTGATTGATAAAGGTTTTAGTGTTACTCACGATGTAACTTATCATGATTATCCAGCATACACAGGTTCATACACAAGGTCATTAAAAACAATAAAAAATATTATTGCTAATAATTCTTCGCAATTAGTAATAGATTTACATAGAGATGCTTTAGGTAGCAATAGTAGTTATGCACCAAGGGTACAAATAGGAGAAGAAGTTGCTGCTCAGCTTATGTTTGTAATTGGTACAAATGGTGGAGGATTAGAACACTCAAAGTGGTTGAATAATTTTAAGTTAGCTATTAAGATTCAAGAAAAGGCAAATGAGATGTATCCAGGATTGTTTAAACCTATAATCTTAAGAAATTCTAGATATAATCAACACGTAACTACTGGAGCTTGCATAATAGAAGTGGGAGCTACAGGGAATACTTTAGAAGAATGTAATATAAGTATGAAATATTTAGCTAAAGTTATTGAGAAAGTTATGGAATAAGAGTGTTTGAAAAAATATTTAATTTATGATATAATTTATTAGCCGCACTTTGAAAAACAAACCAAATCAATATTGAAAGGAATGGTGCAAGTTATGCGGATTAGATGTACGGAGGGATCTGTTATCGTGATTCAGCTGACCAATGGTCAAAAGTATGTTGGAAAGTTGAAGGATGTTAAGCCTGATGAGCTGGTTCTGCAGCCGGAGTACTATGTGAAAGAACATAGTTGTACGGCAACCGGATACAATGAGATTCATGTGAGGAGAGCGCTACTCGAGAGTTGGCGTTACGCTAATCTCACCACAGATCTGAAAATATCTGCGCTGAGCCTGTTTGTCAACACTGCCGGCGAAAGTACCTTTTATGACGAGAACGGTTTCTGCATTGGGAAAGGCAAAGACTTTTCTGATGTGCCCGAGAGCAACGGCTGAAAGCCATAAATCCACGTAACAAAAAAGTGATATCTGCTAGAACGTATAGCGGGTATCACTTTTTCATTTTTACATAATATAAACTTTTATTTAACAATAATAACTTGTAATTAAATTTTTGAATATAAGTTATTTTGACAAACGTTTATATTTCAATAACTTTATGAGTATAATCCAGGTTGGCAACAGAATTGTTTTTATATCCTAAAGTATACACATTAGTTGCAAAAATATCTTTAGAAATCATATTTTTTAAAATATTGTCATTAGAATTTTCCATAAATTTATTTACAGAAACAATGATTTTTAATTTAGGGTTAGCAGCAGCTATTGCAGAAATTATTCGTTTTCCAGGTTTGTTAAAACCTAAAACTCTAATATAAGGAGTAACTCTTTTTGATTGATTAATATCTTTTTGAGAAATATTTAAAAGAGCATATAATAAAATTCTTTGAATTCTGCTTTGAGTGTAACGTTTTGACTTAATGTTTGCAATTAATTCTTTTAAGTTATTAAAAGAATTGGCAGCAGCTTTTATTTTATTTTCTAATCCCTCTGAAACATCCGGAAGAGAAGCTATTTCAGAAAGGGACATTTTTCTTAAGGTATATATAATTTCTTTTTCAAATATAGCTAAACTAGGAACGATTTTTCCTTCCTCTATACATTTTTCTATTAATTCATAAGATTCGTAAGGAATGACTCTATGAATATTTTTTCCGTTTTGAATCATAGTTCTAATTGCAGTAGCACTAGCGATTCCATTTTTTTCTTGAGTACTATTATAATCGGCGTAATCTCTTTTTATAGTAAGAGGTCTTATGTGGCTTCTATGTTTTTTTAAGGATTTTAAGTACTCAACTGCTAAAATATTATTTGGATTTGAAACAATTGAAGAGTATTTTTGAGAACTTCCAAAAAACTGTGAAAGGGCGATTTCACGTGCTTTAGGATATGATAATCCTGAACGAAGTTGGGTTGTAATAAGAGAAGAAAATTCTTTTGGTTCTTTATATAAAACGTTAGCAACTTCAAGAAGTGGTGTGATTTCACCAATTTCACTACCAAAAGAAATAAAATCAACAACACCTAAACTATTTAGTATTTTAACAGCACCATCAGCAAAATTTTCGGCACTTGATAAAGCATATACTGTAGGAAGTTCGATAACTAAATCGATTCCAGCTTTTAACGCCATTTCAGTTCTAGTCCATTTATCAACCAAAGCTGTATCTCCACGTTGAACAAAATTACCACTCATTACTGCAACTGTAAAATCTGTTTTTGTTAATTGTTTTGAAACTTCTAAATGATGAATATGTCCATTATGAAATGGGTTGTATTCTGACACAATTCCTAAAATTCCATCCAAAATAAATCACCGCCTGTATTGTAATATTTTAAATTTATTGATATAATATCATAGATTTTATAAAAACACAAATTATATCAAAAAACAAAATAGATTATTAAAGTTCAAGAGAGGAATGTTATGAAAAAAGTAACAATCTACACAGATGGAGCTTGCTCTGGAAATCCTGGACCAGGTGGTTGGGGCGCTATCTTAATGTATGAAGATGTAAAAAAAGAAATATCAGGAGCTAGGAAAGATACAACCAACAATATAATGGAAATTACAGCAGTATTAGAAGCTTTAAAATTACTAAAAGTAGAATGTGAAGTAAAAGTTTATAGTGATAGTGCTTATGTAGTAAATGCTTTTAATCAAGGTTGGATTGAAAATTGGAAGAAAAACAATTGGAAAACAGCAGGAAAAGATCCTGTTAAAAATAGAGAACTTTGGGAAGAACTTTATGAACTAACTCAAAAGCACAAAGTTGAATTTATAAAAGTAAAAGGCCATAGTGATAACGAATTTAATAATAGATGTGATGAGCTTGCAACTAGTGCAATAAAAACTTTATAGTTGAAGTTTTAGTAATTTTGTTAGGAGAAAGTTATGAAAATAATTGGTATAACTGGTAGTTCAGGTTCTGGAAAAACAACTTTAAGTAAAATTTTAAATGAACGCGAAGATGTAAAAGTAATAGATGCAGATGAAGTTGTAAAAGAAATGAGCATTCCGGGAACAAAATATTTAGAAGCAATAAAAGAAACTTTTGGACAAGAAGTATTTTTAGAAGATGGAAGATTAAATAGAAAAAGACTTGCTCAAAAAATATATAATGATAATGAGTCTAGAGAAAAATTAAATAAATTAACTTTTAATTATGTTGTAAAAGAAATTATAACAAGAACCAAAAGCATAACAGATAAAAATATAAAATTTGCAATAATAGATGCTCCGCTTCTTTTTGAATCAAAATTAGATAATTGTTGTGATTATGTTATTGCTTTAATTGCAGATTTTGATTTAAAGGTGCGAAGAATTTGTAAGAGAGATAAGATAGATGAAGAAACTGCTAAAAGCAGATTAAATATTCAAAATGAAGATTCGTATTATACTGAAAAAGCTAATTTTGTAATTAAGAATTCAGAAAATTGTGATTTGAAATCAGAAATTGAAAAAATCTTTAAAGAAATTTTAAAAGGATAGAAAAAAAGGAGTATTGATATGTGGCGTGAACTAACTGATGAAGAAAATAAAAAACTTATTAAAAAATTTAAAAAAGAAGGACTGATGTTTAAAATAATGTTTTGCTTATTCATACCATTAGTTATGTTAGTAGTGCCGATATTAGGTATTAAATATATATGTTTTGTTTCATTATTAGGAGTAATATTTTTTGCTTTAAAAATAAATATTATTATCTATATGATAATTTGTCTGCTTGCAGTGATACCATTTACTACTCTAAAAGCTGGAGTATTTGTTATAGGAATTATGAGTTTTTCTTTGCTTTTTGGATTGAGTGCAATATCTTATGAAATTAATTTAAGAAATATAAAAAAGAATAAAGGCATTAAAATTTGTAAAACACGAATATTAAAAATACGTCCAGTGTCTAATAGTAGACATAACAACTATTATAAAGTTACAGTAGATTTATTTATTAATGATGAACGTAAAGCTGTGGAATTAACTACTGGATATTGGCTAAAAGAACAAGATTATGTATATGTAGTTTCCTATGGAGAAAATATGGATTTGGACTACATGAGAATACTAAAATTAGAAGATATTGAATCTAATGAATAAAGTTTTTATAAAGAGGAATATAAGAAAGGAAATAAAATAAAGATGAAAGTCTCAGACTTTAATTATGAATTACCAGAACATTTAATTGCACAACATCCTTATGATAAAAGAGATGAAGCAAGATTAATGGTACTAGATAAAGAAAATAAAACAATCGAACATAAAGTGTTTAAAGACGTAATAGATTACTTAAACCCAGGAGACTGCCTAGTAATAAACAATACAAAAGTAATACCAGCAAGACTTTATGGAAAAAAAGATACAGGAGCTAATGTAGAATTTTTGCTTTTAAAGAGAATTGAAGGAGATTTCTGGGAAGCTATGGTAAGACCAGGTAGTAAATTAAAATCTGGTGCAAAAGTAATTTTTGGAGAAGGATTATTAAAAGCTACTGTACTTGAAGTTTTGGAAAATGGCAATAGAAAAGTTGAATTTAAATATAATGGAATTTTTAATGAGATATTAGATCAAATTGGCTTAATGCCACTTCCACCATATATAACGGAAGCAACAAGAGAAGACAATAGCAAATATCAAACTGTATATGCAAAATATGATGGTTCAGCAGCAGCTCCAACAGCAGGACTTCACTTTACAGAAGAACTTTTAGAAAAAATAAAAGAAAAAGGTATAGAAGTTGCAAATGTAACACTTCATGTTGGAATAGGGACATTTAGACCAGTAAAAGTTGAAAATGTCGAAGAACATGAAATGCATTCAGAACATTATTATATAAAACAAGAAGATGTAGACAAAATAAATAAAGCTAAAAGAAATGGGAAAAGAGTGATAGCAGTTGGAACAACTTCTTGTAGAGTGCTAGAATCAGTAGCGGATGAAAATGGTATGATGAAAGAAATAGAAGGAGATACAAGCATCTTTATTTATCCAGGATATAAATTTAAATGTATAGACGGCTTAATTACAAATTTTCACTTACCAGAATCAACATTAATTATGCTTGTTTCAACATTAGCGGGTAAAGATTTTATAATGAAAGCCTATAATGAAGCGGTAAAAGTGGAATATAAATTCTTCAGTTTCGGAGATGCAATGATTATAAAATAGGAGAAAAAAATGGATAAAGCTTTTAAGGAAAACATTAAAGAGTTGAAAAGTCAAGTAAAGAAAAGAATCAAAGAATTAAAAGCACAAGGAAAATATGAAGAAATTTTTTTTGAATTTGGAAAAGATGCATATATAAGATATGTTCCTGCCAAACATAGAAATCAAGATCTAAAAAAGCTAAAAAAAGAAGGAAGATATGAAGATATTTTCAATAAACACGGAGAATCTGAGTATAACAAAATATTAATAACTGCTATGTATAATGAGATAAAGGAAGCTAAAGGATTTGGTGCTGCCGCTGCTTGGAGAACAAAAGAATTTATAAAATCTACCCTTCAAAATATGGGGTTATATTCTTTGGCTTTATCACTTTCTATTTCTGGAAGTATGGCAATGCTTTCTGAAATGGAAACTTCTGAGAATGCGGATATTTATAAAGATGAAATTAAAGCATACAATGATAAAATTGAAAACTATGCAAACGAAGTTAACAGATATGCTTTTAATGATGTTCAAATTTTTGTTAAAGTAATTGATGATATGTGGAATGGAATAAAGGGATATGCTAATCCACAAAAAGATATACATGGTTATTTAGAGTTAGATTTAGCAACAGAAGATGGATTTGGAGTTTGTAGAAATATGGCAAGCGATGTGGCAAGAAAATTAAATGAAATAAACCCTAAATATAATGCAAGAATAATGGCGGCTCGAATGGGAGAAGATGGCTATTATGAGATTGCAGATGTTGGAAGAACTGTTATAGAACCAAACCAAACAGTTACTAATAGTGATGGGCAAAGTGATCATTTATCTAATTTAGAAAAAGTAATAACGAATATAACAGGAAATCATATGATTACTTTAGTAGACGTTCCTGAAGATAATTTAACAGTCGTATTAGATCCAACAAATCCAGGAATAGGAATATATTTGAACGGAAAAATTATTATGCTTAATTCTACAAAAGAAAACGGTTTGGATTTTGAGGCTAAAGAATATGTTACAGCTATATTCAGTAGAGGTGGATTAGATGGAATTATAGGTGTTGCCAGTGACTATATGAAAAGTTTCCAAAAACCAAAATTAACCTTTGATGAAATTGAACAAAAATATGGGCTAAATGCGCAAAACTTAGCAATTCAAGAAGTTAGAGAAAGAATGGCTATGAATGAGGCTGTTGATGTTGCTACAATAACAAGTCATCAAAGTAAAAGTGATTTTAATGAAAAATATAAATTTGAACCAATACAACCATCAAGTTATGAAAATAATGTAATAAAAAATGAGACAGAACAAGAAAGAGAATTTGAATAGAAAGGAAAATAAAATGGAAAATGCAATAACTTACGAATTATTACACGTATGTAAACAATCAGGAGCAAGAAGAGGAGTAATTCACACACCACACGGAGATATTCAAACTCCGATATTTATGCCTGTTGGAACACAAGCAACTGTAAAATCAATGACACCAGATGAATTAAAAGAGATGGTAGAAGCGCAAATAATATTATCAAATACATATCATTTATTTTTAAGACCTGGTCATGAACTTGTTAAAGAAGCAGGTGGTCTTCACAAATTTATGAATTGGGACAGACCAATTTTAACTGATAGTGGCGGTTTCCAAGTTTTTAGTTTAGGAGAGTTAAGAAAAATAAAAGAAGAAGGGGTAGAATTCAGATCACACTTAGATGGAAGTAAACAATTTATTAGTCCTGAAAAAGCTATGGAAATAGAAGAAGCTTTAGGTGCTGATATAATAATGGCTTTTGATGAATGCTGTCCATATCCTTCAACTTATGAATATACAAAAAAATCTATGGAAAGAACTACAAGATGGGCTGCAAGATGTAAAGAAGCTCATACAACAGTTGACAAACAAGGTTTATTTGGAATTATTCAAGGAGGTTTTTATAAAGATTTAAGAGAGCAAAGTGCTAAAGATTTAATAGAGATGGATTTTCCAGGATATGCAATTGGAGGAATAAGTGTTGGGGAACCTAAAGAAGAATTTCTAGATATCTTAAAACACACAACTCCACTTATGCCAGAAAATAAGCCTAGATATTTAATGGGAGTTGGAACACCAGACTATTTAATTGAAGCTGCAATTGCAGGAATTGATATGTGTGATTGTGTACTTCCAACTAGAATTGCAAGACACGGAACAGCGATGACTTCGCATGGAAAATTAGTTGTAAGAAATGCTGCTTATGAAAGAGATTTTTCGCCGATTGATCCTGAATGTGATTGCTATGCGTGTAAAAATTATACTAGAGCTTATATTAGACATCTTATAAATACAAAAGAAATTCTTGGAGTAAGATTATTGTCAATTCATAATTTAAGATTCTTGACTAAATTAATGGATAGGGTTAGAATAGAAATAGAAAATGATAATTTATTAACTTTCAGAGATGAATTTTATAAAAATTATGGTTATAGTACAAAGGAAAATTAATTATTGGGGAGGAAACAGAAATGAATTTAGAACAAAGTGATTCATTTAAAAACGAACTAGAAAGGAATGCAAGAAGTAAAAGAAATGTTGTAATATCTTTAGTATTTTGCTCTTTTCTAATAGTTTTACTAGTTATATTAATAGGATTTGTAAGATATCAAGATTCAATAACAGAAAAAATGTTTATAGATGATGTTCAAATTGGAATTCCGGCTGGATTATACAAAGTTATTGATGGTGATAGATATGTTAATATTAGAACTTTAGCAGAATTATTTGGATATAATTATACAAAAGGTATATATGGAGAATATACAGAAGATGATGATAGTTGCTATTTACAAAATAATTTTGAAATAGTTGCAATAACTGCTGGTGCACAAAAATACACAAAATACTTAGAGATGAAAGATCCTGCTCAAGCGACAATTGGCCCAATAACTGGCATAAGATTTAAAAATGAAAATGGTTATAGTGAATCTTTTAAGTTAGAAAAACCAGTTAGATTTGAAGATGGGAATTTATATGTTTTACAAGAATATGTTCCAACAATGTTTAACATTCAAATTGACTGGCAAGAATATAGGATTAGATTTTATACTTTAAATTACTTAGCTAGTGTAGCTCAACGTACTGCAGCTGGAAGAGGATTAACTCATATTCAAGAATATTATGAAAATATGAGAGCTTTAAATTATGGATATATAGTTGTTGGAGATGCAACTAGTGGAATAATAAGCAAAGAATATGGTGTTATTGATTTGTCAACTGGTCAAGAAATAATTAGTACAAAATATGATGATATTGTATTTGTTGAAAATTCACAAGAGTTTAATATAACTGTTGCAAATGGTACAGTAGGTATATTAAATAATAAAGGTGAAACTGTAATAGCTCCTTCTGAATTTGAAAAAATATCATTGCTAGATCAAGAGAATAAACTATATTTGGTTGAAAAAAATAGAGAATATGGTATTCTTGATAAAAATGGAGATATCTTGATATATGCAGAATATGACGAAATAGGAATAGATATAGCAGATTTCATAAAAGAGGAAACCGATAATGGAAAGTTACTTTTTGGAAAATGTATTCCTGTAAAAAAAGATAATAAGTATGGATTATATGACATTGAAGGTAACAAATTATTAGAATCTGTATACGATGGATTTGGATATAAGACTCCTGTAAAAACAACATCTTCAGGAAGTGAACAAAGCGCATTATTAATTCCTTCTTATGTAGGTATTAATGGTATTGTAGTAAATTATAATGATAAATATGGTATATTTGATGTTAATGCAGGAGCATTAATTTTGCCAACAGTATTTGATAAAGTTTATTCAGTAAAAAAAGAAGGCGAAAGAACATATTATGTAAGTTATAATGAAGAAGAATTAGAACTTTCACAATACCTAAAAGAAATGAACCTAAATAATGTTAACGAAAATGGAGAAGTGTTAACAGAAAAACCGGATGTTAAAACAGAATTAAACGAAATAAATGAAAATACAGAATTAAATAAAAATGTAGAATCAAATGAAATAGATGAAAATACAGGATTTTAAATTAAAAAATAAAATGTAAAAATTTACACATAAAAAATACTTCTATAAATATAATTTTATAGAAGTATTTTTTTAGGAGGAAGTATGAAAATTTTTGCAAGAGAAACTTTTATATCTATATTAATAACGATAATATTAATATTTATATTATCATTACTAATTAGTAATACATCAATGTCAGAGGATTTTATAAATCCTGGAATAATAATTATTAGTTCGATTTCTATAATGGTGGGAGCGATACGAGTATCTAAAAGTAAGAAAGAAAAAGGAATAATAAATGGAGCGATATTAGGCGGGATTTATATGTTAACTATGTATCTGATTTCAAGTATTGTTTTGAAGGATTTTTCAATAGGAATACAATCATTGATTATGATAATAGGTGGAATAATAGGTGGAGTAGTAGGAGGAATAATTGGAGTTAATTTGTAAAGAATAGTAATTAAGATATTGGAAATAATTAGAAAAAGTCAAGAAAACAGTTGATATTTTTATAAATTTAATATACAATTCTACAAGAATAGAATAAAAATAACTGGGTTTACATAACAATACAAAGGAGGATATATGGTTACATTTGAAGATGTTGTTAATAACGAAGAAGTAAAAGAACTTATAAAAAATGCTCAAAAACAACTAGATGTATTAGGATATACAGAACATTCTACACGACATGTTTCTGTTGTTGCAGAAAGAGCAGCAGATGTTTTGAGAACTTTAGGATATGACGAGCATAGAATTGAACTTGCAAGAATTGCTGGATATATGCATGATATTGGAAATTCTGTAAATAGAGTAGATCATGCTCATACTGGAGCAATACTTGCTTATAATATTTTAAAAGATATGAATATGAACGTTTCTGATAGAACGGAAATTATGATGGCAATAGGGAATCATGATGAACACACAGGAACTGCAGTAAGCGATATATCAGCAGCTTTAATTTTAGCTGATAAATCTGATGCACATAGAAGTAGAGTTTCAAAAAAAGATAGAAGCTTATTCGATAAGCACGATGAAGTTAATTATGCTGTTACTCATTCAGAATTGAAAATTGATACTGAAGAAAGAAAAGTTATACTTAATTTGACGATAGATACAAAAATTTGTCCAGTTATTGATTATTTTGAAATTTTTATGGAAAGAACTAAAATGAGCAAAAGAGCAGCAAAATATTTAGGTTTATGGTTTGAATTAATTATCAATGATACAAACTTATTATAGGAGGTAATAGAATTGGAGAAGGTTTTAAAAATAGTTAAAGTAATAGCTATAACAATAATAATGCTTTTAATAATAGCAATAGGTTTTTTTGGAGTATATGCAAAATATAATGGAGTATGGAATAACATATTACCTGAATATAATTTAGGAATGGAACTTGCAGGGTATAGGGAATTACATTTTGAATTAGATTCTTCAGAAGAAACAAAGGATATTTTTGTTGATGAAAATGGAAATTATAAAGGTGATGTTGCTACAGGTAAAGAAGAGGGGGACACTTCTACTGAAGAGATAGCAACAGAAAAAAATTATAAGATTGAAAATAGAACAATAGCAGCAAATGATTCTGACAAAATAAATATAGAAAATTTTGAAAAAACACAGAAAATTATACAAAAAAGATTAGAAAAGTATGATTCATATGAATATAATTTAAGACAAGATTCTGTTACCGGAAAAATCATATTAGAAATTCTTGATGATGAAGACGTTGACTTAAATGCTTCAATTGTTACAACAATAGGAAAACTAAGTCTTGTTGACACAGAAACAGGAGTAATATTGTTAGATGATTCTAATTTGTATAAAGCATCTCCATTTAGTAATACTAGTGAAAATGGTGAATATCAAGTTTATTTAGGATTAGAATTTGATCAAACTGGAAAACAAATTTTAAAAGAGATAACAGAAAAATATACTAAAGTTACTGACAAAGATGGAAATGATATTTCAAAAAATATTGATGTAAGACTTGATAATCAAACAATAATATCAACACATTTTCAAGATACAATTTCATCTGGAACGATACATGTTCCAATAGGTGCTAGTACTACAGATTATAGTGAATATTTGGAATTACTAAATAATGTTAAAGAAGTTTCTGATATAATAAATGAAGAAAACATGCCTTTACAATATAAAGTTACTGAACAAGCAAAGATACAATCTATAATAACAGAGAATGTTAGAAATAATATTATTATTGTTTGTGCTATTTTAATATTAGTTATTTCTCTATATATAATAATTAGATATAAATTAGAAGGATTAAGACAAGCTATATTAAATATAGGATATTTGGCATCATTAACAATTTTATTTAGATATACCAATGTTGCAATTACATTTAATTCTTTGATTGCATTAGTTGGTGTAGTAGTAGTTAACTATATTTTTGCAATTAGATTCTTGAATGAATTGAAAAAGGTAAATAATAGAAAAATAGCTTTGAAAACTACTTTGAAAGGATTATATCTAGCAATTGTTCCAGTAGTTATAATTGCAGTAATATTTACATTTATGTCTGCTTTAGTAATAAATAGTGTGGGAATGACTTTATTCTGGGGACTACTATTACAACTGCTATTTAGCTTAATTACGCTTATTTAAATGTGTAATGTATAATAAAGATATAAGGAGAGAAGTAATGAAATTAAGTGGAAGTAAAAAAATACTATTATTAGGAATAATACTTTTAATAATTGCAGGAATTGTTGTTGTTGCTCTTAAAGGAGTTAAAGTTTCTTTAATATTACAACAACACGAAGAAATAAATATTTATATAGGTAAACCAACAAATTTAAAAGATATGAAAGATATTTGTAAAGAGGTATTTGGAAATAAACAAGTTATTGTAAATGATTTAGATGTTTTTAAAGACGCATATTCAATTAGTGTAGAATCTGTTACAAATGAAGAAAAGGATGAATTAATAAATAAAGTAAATGAAAAATACGGAGTAGAAATCACATTAGAAGATATTTCTGAAAAAACAATTTCTAATATAAGAGTAAGAGATATCATAAGACCATATATTAAACCTGTTTTAATTTCTGCTATATTAATTGCTGTATATATGATTATTAGATTTAGAAAAGAAAATGCATTGAAATTGCTAGGTAAAATTGCTGGAATTATACTTTTAACTGAAGCTGTAATATTTAGTGTTATTGCGGTGCTTAGAATACCATTATCTGCAATAATGATTAATATAATGGCTGTTATAGCTGTTGTAGAATTATGTACTTATATATACAAATTAGAGAGTAAAACAGTTATAAAAGCAGAAAAGTATAAATAACTTTTAGATTAATTTTGTAAATAGAAAAATTAAATATTTAAAAAGTATTGATTTTTTGAGTTAAATGTAGTAAAATACATTATGTAAAAAATGCCATGTACTTGGTTTCTAGGAAAAACCTACTTTTTACTCAGTTCATGGAAAAAATATAAAAAAATAGGAGGAAAATGACAATGACAAGAGAAAGAAAACAAGAATTAATTAATCTTTATAAAAGAGAAGAAAATGATACTGGTTCTCCAGAAGTTCAAATAGCTCTTTTAACAGAAAGAATTTCTGAACTAACAGAACACTTAAAAGCACACAAAAACGATAATCACTCAAGAAGAGGATTATTAAAAATGATAGGAAAAAGAAGAAACCTATTAAACTACTTAGCTGAAAAAGATATTAACAGATACAGAGAAATCGTTAAAAAATTAAATTTAAGAAAATAATTTTAAAAAGAGCTTGTACAAAATGCAAGCTCTTTTATATTTTATATTAAAATAATATTCTAAATGTGAAAAAATAAAAAAAACGAAACCTCTTTTGTTTTTTGAGGTATTACTTAAAAAAATAATAAATTTATCTAATTTTTAAGCGAGAGTAATATTCGATTATTTATATAAATATTATAACATATTAATGATTAAAATCAAAAATTAATTATATTGCAATTTTTTTCTTTTTATAGTAAAATATTTATGGTTATTTATTTGAAAGAGTAGCTTGTACAATGTATTAATCTTATTCTTAAAGCTATCTAAATAAATATTGTATAATCTATGATTATTATAATGATAATATATTGTAGAGGTTACATTTCAAATAAATAGAAAAATAAATTAATAGGAGGAAATGTAAAATGTTTAAAACTTACAGTATGGATTTAGCAGGAAGACTATTGACAATTGAAACAGGAAAAATGGCTGGACTTGCCAATGGTAGCGTTTTAGTAAAATATGGTGAAACAACAGTGCTTGTAAATGCTACAGCATCAAAAGAACCAAAAGAAGGAATTGATTTCTTTCCACTATCAGTAGAATATAGTGAAAGACTATATGCAGTAGGAAAAATCCCTGGAGGATATACAAAAAGAGAAGGAAAACCATCAGATAAAGCAATATTAACTTCAAGAGCAATTGATAGACCTTTAAGACCATTATTCCCTAAAGATTTTAGAAATGACGTTGTAATTGATTGTTTAGTATTATCAGTAGAACAAGATTGTTCTCCAGAAGTATGTGCAATGATTGGTGCATCAGCAGCACTATCTATTTCAGATATTCCATTTGGTGGACCAACAGCTGCTGTATCAGTTGGATTTATAGATGGACAAGTTATAATAAACCCAACAGAAGCTCAAAGAGAGGTTTCTAGATTAAACTTAACATTAGCTGGAACAGCTGATAAAATAGCTATGATTGAAGCTGGAGCTTATGAGTTAACAAATGAAGAAATGTTAACAGCTATAAAAACAGCTCACGTAGAAATTAAAAAAGTTTGTGAATTTATTCAAACTATGAAAGACGAAATAGGAAAAACAAAATTTGAATACAAATCTTTTGCAGTAAATGAAGAAGTTTATAATGTTATTGCTGAAGAGTTTGGTGAAAGAATGAAAATAGATGTTCAAACACCAGATAAACCAGAAAGAGATGCAAAGATAGATAAACTTTCAGAAGATGTTAAAGCTTGGTACGTAGAAAAATTCGGTGAAGAAAAAGCTGAAGAAGATAAATCTGATATTGCAGATTCTATTTATAAATTAGAAAAGAAAACTGTTAGAAAATTAATTCTTGAAGAAGGAAAAAGAGTTGATGGTAGAGGAATCTACGACATAAGAGAATTATCTTGTGAAGTTGGATTAATTCCTAGAGTTCACGGAAGTGGATTATTCAATAGAGGAAGAACACAAGTAATGTCAATTGCAACACTTGGTATGAAATCAGAAGAACAAATGCTTGATGGGTTAGATAATGAAGAATCAAAAAGATATATGCATCAATATAATTTCCCAGGATACAGTGTTGGTGAAGCAAAAGCTTCAAGAGGACCTGGAAGAAGGGAAATTGGACACGGTGCTTTGGCTGAAAAAGCATTAGTTCCAGTATTACCATCAGTTGAAGAATTTCCATATGCAATAAGAGTAGTATCTGAAATTTTAAGTTCAAATGGTTCTACTTCGCAAGGAAGTATTTGTGCTTCAACTCTTGCTTTAATGGATGCTGGTGTTCCAATTAAAAAACCAGTTGCTGGTATTTCAACAGGATTAATTACAGACGAAAACGATCCTTCAAGATATGTTGTTATAACAGATATTCAAGGAATTGAAGATTTCTTTGGAGATATGGACTTTAAAGTTGGTGGAACTAGAGATGGTATTACAGCTATCCAAGTTGATATCAAAGTTGACGGATTAAGCTATGAAATAATTGCAGAAGCTTTTGATAGAACATTAAAAGCTAGACAATATATCTTAAATGATATAATGGCTCCACAAATAGCAGAACCAAGAAGTGAAATTTCTAAATATGCTCCAAAAATTGTTAATATGAAAATAAATCCAGAAAAAATCAAAGATGTTATTGGATCTGGCGGAAAAACAATTAACAAAATTATTGATGAAACTGGAGTTAAAATTGATATTGAAGAAGATGGTTCAGTATTTATTTATTCAGATAATTTAGAAGGTGCACAAGCAGCTCAAAGAATAGTAGAAGAAATTACTAGAGAAATTGAAGTAGAAGGAATCTATACAGGAAAAGTTGCTAGAATAGCTACATTTGGTGCATTTATTGATTTAGGTGGAGGAAAAGAAGGATTACTTCATATATCAAAAATAGCAAAAGAAAGAATCAATAAAGTTGAAGATGTATTAAAACTTGGAGATGAAGTAACTGTTAAAGTTTACGAAATCGATGATCAAGGAAGAATCAATTTAACTAGAAAAGATTTATATACAGAATAATATATAAGTAACTAAAAAACGAACATAGATTTTATTATTTATGTTCGTTTTTTATTGTATAAATATTTATTATATGAATTGCAATAGAGGTGTAAAAATCTAATAATATTTGTATGTCATATTTGATTTGTTTTTGTGAAAGACTTGATTTTTAAAATTTTAATGATATAATCGCAAAGGTTGTTTAAGATTTTGGAAAAAAATAAGGAATAATATAAAATTAATTTTATAAAATAATAATAAAAACATATAATAAAATACTGATAATAGTTTATAGTTAGAGGAAATGTAACAATGTTACAAAAATCTTAATTTTATGTAAAAAACTTGAAAAAATTTCCATAAAATGTTATAATAAAAACTGTGTAATAATGTAAACTATATAAAAAATGAATAAAAATGTATGAAAAGAGGTTTAAAATGAAATATTTATATCTTTTACAACAAGCATTGATATGGATAATAACAATTTATTGGGCATATCAAATTGTAGTTAGTTTTTGTTCTTTAATCAAATTAAAAGATAAAAAATTATTAATTGAAAAAGATCATAAATTTATGGCTGTAATACCAGCTCATAACGAAGAAACAGTAATAAAGAATCTTGTAGAGAGTTTATCAAATCAAAACTATCCAAAAGAATTATACGATATATATGTTATTGCAGATAATTGTACAGATGCAACAGCAGAAATTACAAAAGAAGCTGGAGCTATTGTTTTAAAAAGATTTGATGATGTCAATAGAACAAAAGGGCATGCATTAAATTGGTTTATAAAACAAAAAATTGATGAAAATGCAGATTATGATGCACTTTGTGTATTTGATGCTGATAATATAGTAGATAAAAACTTTTTGAAAAATATGAATAAAAAGTTATGTCAAGGTGAAGAAGTAGTTCAAGGATATAGAGATATAAAAAATCCTACAGATTCATGGATTTCTGGAGGATATGCAATATTCTATTGGATGATGCACAGATTTTATCACTTAGCTAGATATAATTTAGGATTATCTCCATTATTAAATGGAACTGGATTTATGGTAAAATTTGATTTATTAAAACCAAATGGATGGCAAACAATTACATTAACAGAAGATATTGAATTTTCATTAATAAATATAGCACAAGGAAGAAAATTAGGTTGGGCAGTTGATGCAATAGTATACGACGAACAACCAGTTACATTTAAAGCAAGTTGGTCACAACGTTCTAGATGGACTGTTGGACATTTGCAATGTATGAAAGAATATACAGGAAAATTAATTAATGGAGTAAAAGAATACAAAACATTAATGAATTTTGATGGTGCCTTATACTTATTCGGTATTCCAATGATGCTTTTAACATTCTTGTTACTAGGTGTTAATACATTATTATATTTAGGTGCTGAAATGACATTTATGGATTTGGTTGGTAATTTCTCTAGATACTTGTTCGCAACTTTCTGCATGCCAGTTGTTACAGGAGTTGCAATTATGGCTTTAGAAAAGAAACCAATAAAGCCTATGATTAAAGGAATCTTAATGTATCCTATATTTATGGGGTCTTGGATAATAATAAATATTAAATGTTTAATTAGACCAAATACAAAATGGGAAAAAATTGAACACGTTAGAGATATTAATATACAAGAAGTTAAAAGAGTTACAAATTAATATTTTTAGTGAAATATATTTATAAAAAATAGAAGAAAGCATCAAAACGTTTTCTTCTATTTTTTATTTAATAGGAAAGTTCTTATTTCCTATTAAATAAAACGCTGCGAATAACAAATGTACACAAATTTTATTGTATAAATTTAATATGAGAATCGAGATATGCAATAAATAATTTTATTAAAACTGAAGAAAAAAGTAGAATTGTTGCTGTTTTTTGAATTTAAAACTTTAAAATAATGGTCGATTATACTTGTAAAAAAATGAAAAAAATGATAGTATAGCATTGTGTATATTTAAGCACAAAATATCAAAAATAAGGACAGAAGGGAAATGTTTTATGCTAGATTTAGAAAGGCAATTACAAGAAATTGTAAAGAGAGATAACGTTTTAAAAAATGAACCTATGTCTAAACATACTTCATTAAAAATTGGAGGAATAGCAGACTATTTCATTAAAGTCAAATCAGTAGATGAATTAAAAAATATTTTAGAACTTACAAATAGAAATAAAATAAAAACAACAATTGTAGGAAACGGTACAAACCTTTTAGTAAAAGATGCCGGGATAAGAGGAGTTGTAATTAAATTAGAATTAAATGAATTTAAAATAAAGAAAACGGCAAATGAAATTTTAATAACTGTTGGTTCTGGAATGACGCTTGCTGCATTAGCTGCTATTGCATTAAAAGAAGAAATATCTGGATTGGAATTTTTAGCAGGAATACCAGGAACAATTGGTGGTGCCATAAGAATGAACGCAGGGGCCTATGGCTCTGAAATGAAAGATATTGTTGTTAAAACAAGATACATGACTTATGATGGCAAAATTAAAACTTTAGATTTAGATGAACATGAATTTATGTATAGAAATAGTATTTTTTCAAAATTGAACGTATTTATTATCGATACAACAATAAGGGTTAAAAAAGGAAATAAAGAAGAAATAGAAAGCAAAATGAATGAATATTCTATGTCTAGAAAAAAATCACAACCTTTAGAATATCCAAATGCTGGTAGCACATTTAAAAGAAAAGAAGGAATAATAACAGCCAAATTAATTGATGAATGCGGCTTAAAAGGATTTAATGTAGGCGATGCAGAGGTTTCTACAAAACATGCAGGATTTATAGTAAATAAAGGAAAAGCTACTGCAAAAGATTTTTTAGAATTAGTTGAATATATCAAAAAAGAAATAAAAAATAAAACTGGATTAGACATAGAATTAGAAATATTGGTAATAGGAGAGGATAAATAAAATGAAATCTTTTTTTGAATGGTTTAAAGCAAGTACAAAAGTAAAAAGATGGATTCTTTTGATTTTAATAGGAATAATTTTGGTATGTTATGGAATTTCAAAGATTCTAATATCAGAAGAAATGTCTTTTTTTGAACTTGCTAAAGTAATAGTAATATTTGTGGCTGGATTTTTAGCAATAGTTACAAGTGTTGTGTTTATACAAAAAAGAAGCTTAGAAATTATAATAGAAGCTAATAATACAAATACAGAAGCAGGAAAAAAAGCAAAATTAAATATTAAATCGTTAATTTTCAACAAAAAAGTATATGAAGAAGGACCAAAAGTAGTTATTATTGGTGGTGGTCAAGGTTTAAATACTGTAATTGAAGGATTTAAAAAATATACTAATAATATTACAGCAATAGTAACTATGTCTGATTATGGAAATATTCCTACTGCATCAAGAAGAGCATTAGATTCTTTGCCATTAAAAGACATAAAAGATTCAATTATAGCTATGTCAGATAAAGAAGATATAATGAGAAAACTTATCAATTGGAATTTCAAAAACGAAAGATTAAAAGGGTTAAATTTTGGTGATATATATTTAACTGCTATGAATGAAATGTACAGTAATATTTCAGAAGCAATATTAAAAAGTACAGAAGTTTTAAATATAACAGGTAGAGTTATGCCAGTAACATTAGACGAAATAACAATATGCGCAGAATTAACAGATGGAACAACAATTAAGCAAAAAGATAGAATTCCTGAAATTGTTACAGAAAAAGTAGAATCAATAAATAGAATTTATATATCTCCATCGAATTGTAGACCATCACCTGGAGTTATTGAAGCAATAGATGATGCTGATGTTATTATAGTAGGTCCAGGAAGTTTATATACAAATGTGTTGCCGAACTTACTTGTAAAGAATGTTTCAAAAGCTATTAAAGATAGTAAGGCATTAAAATTTTATATTTCAAATATTATGACAGAACCTGGTCAAACAGATAACTATACATTATCAGATCATATAAAAGCAATACAAGAACATGTTGGACCTGGAGTAATAGAATACTGTTTAGCAGATACAGGAGAAGTCGTTCCAGAATATATAAGAAAATACAATAAAGAAGGTTCTGATATTGTAGAAATTGACAGCAAAAAATTAAATGGATATAGTGTTAAAGTAATCCAAAGAGATATGTCTTGTGTGAAAAATGAAAAAATTAGACATAATCCAGATATTATTGCAGCTACAATAATTGAAATGATTTGCAATGATTTAAAATTTTATGATATGCAAAATGATACAGAATATCTATTACTACAATCCGTATTAAAAGAACAAAAGAAACTTCAACAACAACAAGAAAAACGATTAGTAAAAGTTTCAAAAAAAGGCGGACTTTTAAATAAATTGCCAAAGGAAAAAGATACCAGAAAAAGCAGTAAATTTAAAGAAAAATATAGAGAAAGAGTGGAATCAATTCAAAATACAGATGCAAAAACTGCTGAAAATAGAAAAATAGCTGAAGAAATCGAAAAAATGGAAAGAGCAAAAAGAAATTCTGAAAAGTCATCAAGAGAAAAAAATGTACATCAACAAACGAGAAGATCTCAAGGAAGAAGAAGTTAATGAGAGGTAAGAGTACAAATGAAAATAAATAAAAAACAAGTAGAATTAAAAGAGTGTTTGGGTAGAGAATGGATTATAACGAATGGTATAGGTGGATTTGCATCAAGTAGTATATTAGGTGCAAATACAAGAAGATATCATGGGTTACTTATAGCTCCTCTCATGGTTCCTGCACAAAGGCATTTAATTATATCAAAATTAGATGAAAGCATTGTTGTAAATGAAGAAGAGCACAAATTATTTACAAATGTTTGTGAAAATTTTATTTCTGACGGTTATAAATATTTAGAGAGTTTTGAAAAAGAATATTTACCAGTATTTACGTATAAAGTAAATGATATAAAAATAACTAAAACTATTTCCATGGTTTATGGAGAAAACACAGTTGTTGTACAATATAAAATAAAGAATGGAAAAAATGAATCAAAATTAAAATTGGCTCCAATAGTTAATTTTAGAGATTTTCATAGTATGAATACAAATCACCAATATTCTTTAAATCAAAAAGTGATTAGTAATAAGGTAAAATTAGAAGTCGATAATAGTAATTTTCCATTTTATATTTTTGTAAATGATGGAAAGTATATAGAACATGAAAATGATACTTTTTGGAATATGTTTTACTTAAAAGAAGAAGAAAGAGGTTTTTATCCAGAAGAGAATCTTTTAGTACCAGGAAGATTTGAAATAATGATAAAACCTAAAGAAACAAAAGAAATTACTTTTATAGCATCTTTAGATGAAAATATAGAAAACATTGACGGTAATTCAATAATTGAAAATGAAATTAAAAGATTGAAAAAAATAGTAGAATCCACAGATTTACAAATAAATAAATCAAAACTTACAAAACAAGAAAAAGAATATAATGACTTTATAAAAGACTTAGTAATTTCTTCAGATAGTTTTGTGATTAATAGGCCAGATTTTGGTACTCATTCAATAATTGCTGGGTATCCTTGGTTTTTAGATTGGGGAAGAGATACATTAATTGCATATGAAGGACTTTTACTGTTAACTAAAAGATTTGATTTAGCAAAAGAAATATTATTAACATTTACGAGAGATATTAAATGTGGTTTAGTACCGAATGGATATTCAGAAGCGGATAATCAACCTTTATATAATAGCGCAGATGCTTCTCTTTTATTATTTGAACAAGTAAATAAATTTCTTCAATACACAAAAGATTATGATTTTATAAAAGAAAACATCTATGAGAGTTTAAAAGACATTATAGAAAATTATAGTCAAGGAATCGATTTAGAAAACAATAATATCTATATTGCCGAAGACATGCTACTTTGTTCGGGAACTGAAACAACACAAAATACTTGGATGGATGCTAAAATTGGTAATTTTGCAGTAACTCCAAGAAACGGAAAAGTAGTAGAATTAAATGCACTTTGGTATAATGCATTAAGAACTTTAGAAAATTTAGCAAATAAATTTGAAGAAAAAGATGTAGAAAATAGATGCAGAAAAGCTGCTAACAAACATCAAAAAGTTTTTGAAGAACAATTTTTTAATAAAAAGAAAAAATCATTAGATGATGTTATAGGAGATTCAAAAATAAGACCAAATCAATTATTTAGCATTTCTTGTACTTATCCTGTAATAAAACCATCTTCTGAAATTGGAAAAACAATATTTAAAACAGTAACATCAAAGCTTTTAACAAAATATGGTTTACGCACACTTGCAAAAGGAGAAGAAGGATATATTCCATATTATGAAGGTGATCCAGTAAAAAGAGATATGAGTTACCATCAAGGTATTGTTTGGGTATGGTTGATAGGCTTATATCATGATTCACTTAAAAATATAATTGATGATGAAAAAGATAGATTAGAAAAAGAAAAATTAAAAATAGAATATGAAAAATTTATTAAGAGTGTCTATTCTACCTTTAAAACAGAAATAATATCTGAAGAAGGAATTGGAAGCATTTCGGAAGTATATAGCAGTCAAGCTCCATTCAAACCAGGAGGAACTTTTGCACAAGCTTGGAGTGTTTCAGAAGTATTAAAAATAGTTACAAAATATGATAAATAAAATTAATAGATTAATTTTAGAATGTAGAGATAATCAAAAAATAAAATTGCCAAAATTGTTAAAATTTTGGCAATTTTAGTAAAGGAAGGTTTAAATATGATTGAAATCAAAAATGTTAGTAAATCTTATGTGAAAAATCAAAAATGTATTGACAATCTGAACTTAACAATTAAAAATGGAGAAATATTTGGTTTTTTAGGACCGAATGGTGCAGGAAAAACAACTACAATTAAAATGATAACAGGGATTTTAAAAATGGATGATGGAGAAATTTTAATTGATGGAACTAATATTAGTGAAAATCCAATAGAAGCAAAAATGAAATTTGGATTTGTTCCAGATAATCCAGATTTATTTTTGAAATTAAAAGGAATTGAGTATTTAAACTTTTTAGCTGATATTTATAAAGTATCAAAAGAGAACAGAAAAGAAATAATAGAAAATCTAGCAAAAAAATTTGATATTTTTGACAATCTGAATGATAAAATTCAAGAATATTCTCATGGAATGAGACAAAAAATTGTTGTAATAGGGGCTCTTTTGCATAGTCCACATAATTGGATTTTAGATGAACCTATGACTGGATTAGATCCTAAATCTGCACATGATTTAAAAGAATTAATGAAAGAACATACAAAAAAAGGTAATACGGTTTTTTTCTCAACTCATGTATTAGAAGTAGCAGAAAAGTTATGTGACAGGATTGGGATTATAAATAATGGAAAATTAGTTTTTGTTGGGACTTATGAAGAAATGAAAAAACAATTTAAAGAAAATGCTTCTTTGGAAGAACTATTTTTAGAAATTACAGAATAAAATTTAAATTCTAATTAAAAGAATGGAAAAAATTATGAAAGAAATATTTATATTAACTAAAACATTATTAAAAAGTTCAACGAATGATAGTAAAAAGCAAGAATTAAAAAAGAAAAATTTTTTTAGTAAGATTTTGCTATATATTATTGTATATGGATATATAATTGGGTTTATGACGTATATAAGTTATGAAACAATTTCAGGACTTATACTTATAAATAACCCTAGTGTATTTTTAAATATATCATTCGTAGGAATGTTGGGATTTTCTGTAATACAAACAATGATAACAAGTTTGAATTTATTATATTTTTCTAAAGATTTAGAAAACTTATTGCCATTACCAATAACTCCAATGAAAATTGTAATTGCAAAAATTAATTGCTTAATTATATCTCAATATGTAATTTTAAGTTTAATAATTTTACCAGGAATTATTGTGTATGGAAAATTATTAAATTTAGAAGCAATTTATTATGTTGTTTCTATAGGATGCCTTTTAATATTTCCTATAATACCAGTAGTGATTGTTTCAGGTTTAATAACAATCATAATGAAATTTACGAAAATAATAAAAAATAAAGAAATGGTTCAATATTTAAGTATATTACTTTCGATATTTTTAATTGTAATAATACAAGTTTTTTTTACTAATTCAGAAAATCCTACTAAACAAGAAATGGCAAATGGATTTCTGAAAGCAAATACAATGATTGAAAGTTTATATTCAAAATTACCAAATATAAAATTAATTTTAAATGCCATTTCAAATTATAATAATTTTACAGGATTGGTATGCTTAATTAAACTTTTAAGTCTCTCTGTTATTATTTATTATGCAATAGTATTATTTATATCCACAATATATGTAAAAACAGTAACAAGTCTTACTACTGTTAAAGGTAAAAAAGTAAAAGTAAGTACGATTAGAAAAATAAAATCAAATAGTGTTTTTTTGACTTATTTAAAAAAAGAAATAAAATTATTAATTAGAACACCGATATTTTTTATGCAATGTGTATTGCCATCGATAATATTTCCAATTATAATAGGTGTGCCAGCAATATTGAGTGTTAAAGAGTCGGGGTGGGATTTTACTGTTTTACAGCAAGAT
Organism: Clostridia bacterium; assembly: GCA_017536685.1. Classification (GTDB taxonomy): domain Bacteria; phylum Bacillota; class Clostridia; order TANB77; family CAG-508; genus Scatovivens. The sequence goes on from JAFXGW010000003.1 coordinate 26,251, forward strand.
TTTGGCAATATTATAAATAGTAGTTTGGGAATAATTGGAATATTGGTTTCGATTTTATTTATGTTTATTTTCAATTATGCTTCAGTTACGGCAATATCAAGGGATGGAGAAAATGCTGTTTTTATGAAGTATATACCATTAGATTATAAAAAACAAATCTTTTATAAAGCATTTCCAGGAATAGTATTAAATATAATTCCAACAATATACATAATGATATTTGTAGTTATTGTAATTCCACAAATAAGAGTAAAGACAATTATATATGTTTTATTAATTTCGCAAATGCTAAATGTTATAAATAATGAAGTATCGATTTTAATAGATTTAAAAAACCCAAAACTAAAGTGGATTACTGAATATAGTGTTGTAAAACAAAACATTAATATGATATTTGTATTATTTTTAACAATATTTGAAATATTATTTGTTTTATGGATAGGAAATAAAATAAAAGAGACAGATAATTTGTTTGCTTTTCTAATTTCAATTTTTTTATTAATATATTTTTTTATTAGAAAATATATTAATAAACATAAAGAAGAGATTTTTGAAAAAATAAATTAAGAAATATATTTTCTAAAATATAACCATAATCAAGTTAAAATATATTTAATATTCAATATCAACTAAAATAAATCAGAAAGGAAAAAATATGTATTCAGTAAAACCTTTTTTTCAAATAATGGATGAACTTTGTAAAGAGAAAAATATTATACAAAATGAAATATCTTATGGATGGATAACTCAGCTTAAAAAAAATAATGTATCAAAATATATAATAGGTTATCAATTTGATTTAAATAGCGCAATAGCTTACAATATTGCAGGAGATAAATTTGCTACATATGAAGTGTTAAAATCAAATAATATTCCAACAATAGAGCATAGAATGATTTTTAATCCTCAAACTAGAAGTAGATATTATAAAAATAAATTTTTAAACGAAGCAAAAGATTTGTTTAGACGAAATAAAAACAAATTAGTAATAAAAGCGAATGACTCTTGCAAAGGGAAAGATGTACATTTTTGCTCAGAGGAAAAAGAAATTGAAAATATCGTGCAAAAATTATTTGAAGAAAATAATGATACATTAAGTGCTTGTCCATATGTTGATATAAGTTATGAATATAGAGCAATATATTTATGTGGAGAAATATTGTACATATATAAAAAGAAAAAACCTTATATAATTGGAAATGGAAGAAATACAGTAAAAGAATTAATTGATTTTAAATTCAATAAAAACATGAACGTAGACATATGTAGAGATTTAGATCTGGATAAAGTTCCATTTAATGGACAGGAAGTTACAATATCTTGGAAACATAATTTGAGCAGTGGTGCAGAACCAATTGTCATAGATGAAACTGATGAATTTATTAGCCAAGTTAGAGAGGTTGCTATAAAAGCGGGAGATGCATTAAATATTAAATTTGCAAGTGTAGACGTGGTTGTAACTGAAAATAAAGAAATATTAGTTATGGAAGTAAATGGAAGTGTATGTATGAATAAATTTTCAGAAATAATTCCAAATGGATATGAAATTGCAAAGGCAATATATTCAAAAGCAATCGATAAAATGTTTGAGTAAAAAATATATTATAAAAATATGAAACATTTTAATAATAATAGATTATTTTTAAATGATAAAACTCTTAAAAATATAAGATAAATAATATTTTTAAGAGTTTTTTTGTTTTAAAAAGCCTTGACAGGTTACAATAATACATATAAAATAATAGCGTAGGTAAAAATACAATATAAATTATATAAATAATTAACGAATTTATGAAATAATTTTGTTGTACATTGAAAATTTAATAGAAAAGAGGTAAATGTAATTATGCAAACAATTTTAATTATCGTTGCCACTGTTCTAATCTCAGCTGCAATTTTTATTCCTGTGGGAGTTCAAATTAGAAAAAAAATTGCAGAATCTAAAATTCAAAGTGCAGAAAGCGAAGCTAAAAGATTACTTGAAAACGTTAAGATAGAAGCTGAAAACATTAAAAAAGAAGAATTAATTAAAGCTAAAGAGGAAGTACTACAAATAAGAAATGATTTAGATAAAGAGATTAAAGAAAGAAGAGGCGACATTCAAGCACAAGAAAGAAGATTAATTCAAAAAGAAGAAAATTTAGAAAAACGTGTAACTCTTTATGATGGTAAAGAAAAAGAACTTGAAAGAAAATTTGCAGACAATGAACAAAAAAGAGTTGAACTTGAAAAACTTTACGAAAAAGAATTAGAGGAATTACAAAGAATTTCTGGATTAACTCAAGAACAAGCAAAACAACAATTATTATCTGATTTAGATAAAGAAATTTCTCAAGAAAAAGCAGCAATTATCAGAGATTTAGAGGCTAAAGCTAAAGAAGAAGCTGTAAAAAATGCTAGAGAAATTGTTAGCTTTGCAATACAAAAATGTGCAGCTGACCACACTTCAGAAACTACTGTATCTGTTGTATCACTTCCAAATGATGAAATGAAAGGAAGAATTATAGGTAGAGAAGGTAGAAATATCAAAGCATTAGAAACATTAACAGGAATTGATTTAATAATAGACGATACTCCAGAAGCTGTTATCATTTCTGGCTTTGACCCTTTGAGAAGAGAAGTAGCAAGAATTGCTATTGAAAAATTAATAGAAGATGGAAGAATTCATCCAGCTAAAATAGAAGAAATGGTAGAAAAAGCCAAAGAAGAAGTAGCAACAATTATTAAAGAAGAAGGTGAAAGAGCTGTTCTAGAAACAGGAGTTAATAATCTTCATCCAGACTTAGTAAAATTAATTGGTAAATTAAAATACAGAACAAGTTATGGACAAAATGTATTAAATCATGCTATTGAAGTTTCTAATTTAGCTAGAATAATGGCTGAAGAATTAGGAATAAATTCAAAAATAGCAAGACGTGCAGGATTATTACATGATATTGGAAAGGCATTAGATCATGACATGGAAGGAACTCACGTAGAACTTGGTGTTGAAGTTTTAAGAAAATATAAAGAAAATGAAAACATCATAAATGCGGTAGAAGCTCACCATGGAGATGTAGAACCACTAACATTAGAAGCTGTACTTGTACAAGCTGCTGATGCTATATCTGCTTCAAGACCGGGTGCAAGAAGAGAAACTTTAGAAACATATATCAAGAGATTAGAAAAACTTGAAGAAATTGCTGATTCATTTGATGGTGTAGAAAAATCATTTGCAATTCAAGCTGGACGTGAAGTTAGACTAATTGTAAAACCAGAAAAAGTTTCAGATGCAGACATGGTAATTATGGCTAGAGATGTAGCAAAGAAAGTAGAAAGTGAAATGGAATATCCAGGACAAATCAAAGTAAATGTTATAAGGGAATCTAGAGTAATTGATTATGCAAAATAAAATTTAATATATAAATTATCGATGAAAAGTTTTATTTTATGTCGATTAGTATATATCTAAAATACAAAAAAGACAGATTTTAAAAAATCTGTCTTTTTTTGCTTTGGAAGGCTTGACATATCAAGGTTTTGAACATATAATGACGATATAAATCGGCTTGGAGGTACTAAAATTAAAATGTCTAATAATAAAATGCATTTTTTTATTGAAGATAGTAAATATATGAATAAACCAGATGAAGAATTAATTAGGCAAATAAGAAGTGGTGACATAAAAGCTCAAAATTATTTGTTAGAAAAATACAAAAATTTAGTGAGCATGAAAGCTAATAAATTTTTCTTGATTGGTGCTGAAGATGATGATATTATTCAAGAAGGGATGATTGGGCTGTTTAAGGCAATTCAATCATTTGACTTAGAAAAGAATAATTCATTTAAAACTTTTGCAAATCTTTGTGTAGAAAGACAGCTAATAACTGCTATAAAAACCTCTAATCGACAAAAACACATTCCTCTTAATTCATCTTTTTCATTAAATAATACAGCATATGATGAAAATGATGATACAAGTATTATGGAAATACTAGATACTAATTTTGTTGAAGATCCACTAGATACAATAACAAAAAGAGAATATATGGAATTTGTGGAAAATAGAATTGATAAAAATTTAAGTGGTTTTGAAAAACAAGTTTTAAATAGATATATACAAGGTGAAAGCTATGTAGATATAGCTAGCAAACTTAATTCACCTGTAAAGTCAATAGATAATGCAATACAAAGAATTAGAAAAAAAGCAATAAAATGTTTAGAAAATGAAGAATAGAATTATAATATAATTAATAAAATGAACTAATCTCGAATTGTTAAGAAAAAAATACAAGTCGAAATTAGTTTTTTATTTAAAATTGAATTTATCCAAATAATAAATAACTTTAAATTTGTTTCTTTTGTTCTATTAAAAATATTCAATGTTTTTCTTTAAATTATGTAAATTTTGTTGAAAAAAAATATAATTAATGTTATACTAGTTATATTGTAATGATAAGCCCTCTTAGCTCAGGTGGTAGAGCACTTCCTTGGTAAGGAAGAGGTCGGCAGTTCAAGTCTGCTAGTGGGCTCCATATAATTTTATAAGAAAAATATAATAATAAAAGGAATGATAATTTATGAAAATAGGAATAGTTGGACTTCCAAATGTTGGAAAAAGCACCTTATTTAACAGTATAACTAAAGCTGGAGCTGAATGTGCAAATTATCCTTTTTGTACAATAGAACCAAACGTGGGAGTTGTTGCTGTACCGGATGAAAGAGTAGAAAAACTTGCGGAAATTTATAATCCTCAAAAAGTTACAAATGCAGTAGTTGAGTTTGTTGATATTGCAGGATTAGTTAGAGGAGCAAGCAAAGGCGAAGGTTTAGGAAATAAATTCTTATCTCATATTAGAGAAGTAGATAGTATTCTTCAGGTTGTTAGATGCTTTGAAAATTCAAATATAGTTCATGTAGATGGAAATATAGATCCACTTCGTGATATTGAAACAATAAATCTTGAATTAATTTTTGCAGATTTGGAAACAATAGAGAAAAGACTAGAAAGAGCAAGAAAATTACTAAAAGCAGATAAAAAATATCAATTTGAGATTGATACTTTAGAAAAAGTAAAAACAGTTTTAAACAATGGAAAATGTGCGAGAACTTTAGAGTATACTGATGAAGAAAAAGATGTTTTAAAAGAAAGCTTTTTATTAACAATTAAACCAGTATTATATGTAGCAAATGTTTCTGAAAATGAATTAGAGAATGCAGATTTAAATTCTAATGTTATTAGAGTGAAGGAATTTGCAAAAACAGAAAACGCAGAAGTTATACCACTATGTGTCAAAATTGAAGAAGAATTAAGCGTTTTAGAAAAAGATGAAAAACAAGAAATGCTTGAAGCATTAGGCTTAGAAGAATCTGGGCTTGATAAATTGATAAAAGCAAGCTATAGATTATTAGGTTTAATGTCATTTTTAACAGCTGGAGAACCAGAAGTTAGAGCTTGGACGATAAAAATAGGAACAAAAGCTCCACAAGCAGCAGGAAAAATCCACTCAGATATTGAAAGAGGCTTTATAAAAGCTGAAGTTATCTCTTTTAATGATTTAATGAAATGTGATGGTTCTATGGTTCAAGCAAGAGAAAAAGGTTTAATTCGCCAAGAAGGAAAAGAATATATAATGCAAGATGGAGATATTGTTTTATTTAGATTTAATGTCTAATATTACAATTTTGTTAAAAAAGTAAAAAATACAAAAAAAACTTGCAATAAAAAATAGCATTTGTTATAATATGAGCAGATGTTAAGAATAGGGAGATGGGAAAATGTTAAAATTAATCAAAGAAAAAATGTTAGTTAGTTTAGTAGTTGTTATGTTAGTTGTTATGGTATTTGGTAGCGTAAATTCACTTGCTACTGTAATAAAACCATCATCAACGTCAAATTCAAATACAACAAATACAAGCGTAGAAAATACAGTTGGAGCTGCTACTAGCAATAAAAATACAAATAATACAAATAAAGCAAATGCGATTTCATCATCTGTAAATTCATCTAACAAAACAAACACTTCAAAATACAATAATACAAACACAAACAAATCAGCATCAAAACTACCTTATGCTGGAACAAATTCTTCAATGGTATTTGTAGTAATTGCCCTTGTAGCATCAGCAGTATATGCGTACAAAAAAGTATCTGATTATAATATTTAATGAACTAACAATAAATATAAGCACACTATTAGAGTGTGCTTTTTGTATTTTATAGAATAAAGTTTAAATCAAATAAATGTTTACAAAAAATACAAATAATTTTTTAAAAGTGTTGATATTTTAAATAAATCTTGTTATAATGATAAAAAATTATTTTACAAAAGATACAGATAATTTGCGTTATTTGTGTCTTTTTTTATTTTTGATTTTAATATGAAATAGAGGGGAAAGAAATGTTGTTTTTTAAAAGAATAAAGCAAATAGTATTTAATGAAAAAATAAAATCAAATGAACAGATAAAAACAGAATTATCTTTAAAAACAATTGCAGAAATACCTTTAAAAGATGATAAAAATGTAGTAGAACTAATAGTTTTTGAAAAAGAAAAATCATTAAGAGTAAAAGCTTTTAAGAATTTAATAACTAATGTTCAATTTTTATGTGTAAATAATATGACAGATAAAAAGGTTATGTTAGTAACTAGTCCAGAAACTAAAACAGGAAAAAGTTATGTTGTAGCCAATATGGCAATAAGCTTTGCTGAAATTGGAAAAAAAGTTTTAATAATAGATGCAGATATGTCAAATGGAAGACAAGATAAAATTTTCAATGTTCCAAATAATCTAGGGTTATCAAATTATTTATCAAATTTAGATTCAAATGGTATAGAGATTAATGAATTTTTAAGCAAATTTATAAATGAAACTACAATAAAAAATGTAAATTTAATAACCTCTGGAACTGTACCGCCTAATCCAGAAGAATTATTATCTTCAAAAAGACTTGCTGAAATGATAAAAGATGCAAAAGTATTTTTTGATATTATAATCATAGATTCAAGTGAGCTTTTTAATAAAACGGAAAACTTGCTATTAGCTAAAAATGTTAATTCTACTATCATTGTAGCTAGTTATAATGAAACAACAATGCAAGACTTAGAAAATTGTAAAAAAGATATTGAAAATATTGGTGGAAAAGTACTAGGAGTAGTATTAAATAAAGTAAAAAGCAAGAAAGAGAAAAAAACAAAAGAACAAAAGAAAGAAGAATTTTTAAAATTAAGATTAAAATTAAAAGAAAAAATACATGATACTATAGAGAAAATTAAGCAAAAAATTAATCAATCTTCTCCAAAATTATTGGAGGAAGCAAAAAAAGGTGATTTACAAAAAGAATCTAAAAACAACGAAGATATAAAAGCAAATGAAAAAATAATAAGTAATTCTACTTCTGAAAATGAAAAGGGAATTAATGAAAAGTTAGAGTTGAAAAAAGAAAATACAGAAAAAGAAAATGTAGAAAAATGTGAGGAAAGCAAAAAAATATTTTTAATAGAAAAGTTAAAAAATATTAAATTTCCTAATAAAGATGTTTTAAAAGAGAAAATTCAAAAAACAGAAGATAATATAGATGTAGGAGAAAAATTAGAAAGTAACAGTGATAAAATAGAAAATGAAAATGTAAAAATAGTTATTGATCAAACAGTAAATGGAGAAACTGAAGAAAAAAATCATATAAAAGAAAAAATGTTTTTTTCAGAAGCATTGATTAATACAAAAAATAAAATATTACAAAAAGTAAATATATTAAAAGAAAAAATTTTTAAGACTGACAAATTAAAAGAAAATAATAAGTTGGAAAATAATGAAAAAACAGGAAATATACTTGAAGAAAATATAAAACAAAAATTCTCAAATATATATTCAAAGTGTAAAATAAACTGTATTGAAAAGTATAACTATTTAATAGCAAAAATAAAGAAAAGAAATGAAAAAGAGGAAAATATTGAAGAAAATTTGAAAGTAGAACCATTTATAGAAGAGAAAAAGAGCTTAGAGAAAAAAGAAATTCTAGACGATTCGATAAAAAATGAAAAAATGGTTTTAATTGTTATTGATGCTGAAAATGGATATTGTAGAGTGTTCAGTAAAGAACATTTTACAGAAAGATTAGTTAGAGGTGTTGATAAAAAGACTGGATATTCTAAAGCTCATTATTCATTACGAAATTTAAGAAGAAAAAAAGATTATTTTTTAGATAGATATCAATTAACAGAATCTCAAGTAGAGAGGATAGATGTACTAGTATACGAAACATTAAAAGACTATGATGAATATTTATGGATTGAAAGAAAAATGCTTTCAGATAAAGCGGAAAATTATGTTTTGGCTATGAGCAGAGAGTTTGAAAAAGAATTAGGTGAAACAGATAAGCAATATAAAGTAAGATGCCAAAGATTAAGACAAATCGAATTAGAAAATGCAGAATTAGATATAGAATATAAATTAGATAATCTATGGAAAACAACGAAAATAAATTTATTTGATAAGTTAAATTTGAGTAAATTTGCTAGATTATATGAAATTGAGAAAAGAATGAAGAATGAATCAGAAATCATGAAAAGCAAAAAAACAAAGAAATTTTATTCTGATATAATACTAGGAGCTGAAAAAAAATTAGAGAAAGCTAATAATGAAGAAAGAAAAAAAGAAGAGAATGAAAAACAAGTTATTGAAGAGGATAGAAAAATAAAGCAAGAAGAATTAAAATTAGAACAACAACAATTAGAAATAGAGAAAAGAGCTGCTCAAGAAAGAATTAAGATAGAACAGGAAAATGTAAGGGCTGAAAAAAGGGCAGAACAAGAAAGAATCAAAGAAGAAAAAAGAAAAGAACGTGAAATTGAAAAAATAGAGAGAAAAGAAGAAAATTTTAGAAGAAAAAAAGAAAAACAAAAACAAAAAGAAGAGGTTAAGTTTCAAAAAGAACGTGAGAAACTAAAACAAAGAGAAGAGGCAAAATTAGAAGAAGAGTTATTGGTTGATAATTTATATCCCAAAACTAAAAATAATAAAAATTTATAATAAATAAAAGATTTACAAAATCACTTATAAATTAACACAAAAATATCAATGTTTTTGAATTATCTTAAATTTTATCAATAAAACGTAGCATATTTTGCTACGTTTTTTGTAATAAATAAGAATGTTGTTGTTTTACAATCTTTTATAAATAATTTTAAGACTATATTTGGATTATTATTATATTTTTATTTTTATTTAAAAAACTAATAAAAATCTTGAAAATATAATAATATATCTATATAATATTATAGAATACAATAGATAAAAATGGAGGATTTTATGGAAGAAAAAGGAAAATTCAGTGATGCATTTAATTCTTTAAATGGTAATCTAGATTTAAGAATTGCTGTATTAGAAAATTCAAACAAATTAAAAGAAATGGGAATAGATAGTCCAAAACAAATTGAAAGACTATATAGAAGCGGAGACTTTCTAGCATTTCATGATCCATTAAAAATATCTAATCTAGAAATGTTTGGAATAGATAATGATGTAACAGATTAAATTCTTGTTGCAGAAGTAATGGATAAAACAAGAGGTCATAAAGCGTATCAATTTGTAAATGTAAGCGATACAGACAAAATGAAAAAAGGTGATATATTAACGTTAGATCCAGAAAAAGAAGGAAAAGAAGAAGGAACTGAATTTCAAGAAGCTTTTGAAGAATATTGTATAAATATACTTAAAGAAAAAATCCCTAATATAGATCAAGTAGCATCAAAAGATGAAATTATGAATGCTTTAGGAATAAAAACTTACGAAGATGTAATATATATGGCTGCAAAAGATGGTGGATTAAGAGAACAAATTCTAAGTAGAGTAAAAACTCCTGAAGATAGAGCAAAATTTGTAAAAGAACTTAATGTCGATAAGAGTGAATTAAATAAAGATGGAAATACTGAAGATTTAACAAATGAAGAAGAGTCAAAAGAAGGAATGACAATTGAAGAGGCTTCTGAAATTTTAGGTATTGAGGAAGACAAGCTTAGAGATGTTGCTGGTGATGATGGTAAGATATTAGGAATCAAAAGAACAGGAAATATTGAGGCATTATCAAGACAATTAGGAACAGAACTTGAAGACACGAGCTCTGATGTAATATTATTAAAAGTTGCTGGTCCGGCGGTGAAAAGTGAAGGTTTAATTTTAAATAGTGATGGTTCTAAATTATATACACCAGAAAATGGAGATACAACCTTAATTACAGAACTTGTAGAAGATGGAGCTAATGGAGATTATATTGAAGATATAGATAAAGCAATACAAGAACGAGGTGTGGAGAGTAAAAAAATCGAAACAATAGATCCGGTAACAGGAAAGCCTGTTATTGAATTCGCAGAAAAAGGAAACGAAAGAGCAGTTTCAGGATACGAAAGTGATAGCAAACAATTGTTAGAAGAATTGTCAGAAAAAATACAAATTATTGAAGATGGTCCTGGAGAAAGATCAGATAAATTAACTATGATTGCAGATGTACTATATAGCACTAAAAGCAGATTAAATGATTTACAGTCAGCATATAACATACAAGAAAACAATAGTTTAGATTCTTTAGAAAGTAAAGCAGAAGAATATGCAGCAGAAGCTGAGGTTGCCCATGCAAAAGAAACTGCAGAAGATGTTGTTGCAGGTGTTGTTACAGGCTTAGGCGTTGCTATGTTTGGGAAAGAAAAAGATGAAGATGATCCTTATGAAAAATATTCGCAAGGAAGATTACCGAAGCATTTAATGGATGATTAATAAAATTTTAAACTAAGAAAGGAAATATTATGAAAAGAAACATACTTATTGGAGGAGCTTGGCCATATGCTAATAGCTCATTACACTTAGGACATATAGCAGGGCTAATATCAGGAGACTTGCTTGCAAGATACTATAGATTAAAAGGAGATAATGTTCTTTATGTATCAGGTTCAGACTGTCATGGAACACCAATTACAGAAAGAGCTAAAAAAGAAAAAACAACTCCTAAAGAAATAGCTAGCAAATATGATGAAGAATTCAATAGAATGTTTAATGGATATCAATTTTCTTATGATTTATATTCAAGAACTTTTGATGATTATCACAAAGAAAAAGTTCAAGAATTATTCAAAAAATTATATGACAACGGATATATTTATGAAAAAACAGAACCACAAGCATATTGCAAGCATTGTGATAAATTCTTGTCTGATAGAGAAATTACTTTAACTTGTCCAGAATGTGGACAAGAAACAAAAGGAGATCAATGTGACGCTTGTCTTCATGTTCCAACAGGAGCTGAATTAATGACAGGAAATTGCATTGACTGTGGAGCGAGTGTTGTTGAAAGAGAAAATAAAGTTTTATATTTAGCACTTTCTAAATTCCAAAAAGAAATTGAAGAACATACAGATAAAGTTAAACATGAATGGAGAATAAATGCTCAAAATGAAACTTTAAAATATTTAAAACAAGGTTTACTAGATAGAGCAGTAACAAGAGATTTAACTTGGGGCGTAGATATTCCACTTCCAGGATATGATGACAAAAAAATGTATGTATGGATTGAAGCTGTTATGGGATATATAACAGATACAATGAAAGTTTGTGAATCAAGAACAGATTGCACATGGGAAGATTTCTGGAAAGAAGGACACAACAATAAAATATATATGTGCCATGGAAAAGATAATATAATGTTCCATAGTATAATTTTAAATGCTTTACTTTTGGGGCAAAAAGAAAATTATCATTTAGTAGATACAATAGTTTCAGCGGAATATTTAAATTTTAATGATCAAAAATTCTCTAAGAGCAAAGGCATTGGCATGACAGCTTTAGAAGCTTTAGATTTATATAATTCTGATTCATTAAGATATCATTTATTATCAAATGGACCAGAAAAGAAAGACACAAACTTTACAATCGAAGATTTTGAAAACACTCATAATGGAGAAATTTTAAATAAATTTGGTAACTTAGTAAATAGAACTTTAAGATTTAAAGGATTAGAAGAAATACCAGCAGGAAATTTAGATGAAGGAATTAAAACCGAAATCGAAAGAACATATAATGAGGCTGGAGATTTAATTGAAAAATTAGAATTTAGAGAAGCAATTAAAAAGGTTATGGAACTTGTTGAAATAGGAAATAAATTCTATGATGAAAAACAGCCTTGGATAGCAAAAAAGGAAAATATTGATGAGTTTAATAATATCATATATACATGTTCAGTAGTAATAGCAAACCTTGCAAATTTATTTGCGCCAGTAATGCCTACTGCATGCAGAAAAATAAGAGAGTATTTAAAATTAGAAAATGCTTCTTGGAATTTTGTTTCAGTAGAACCTGGATTAAAACTAGAAAATATTGAACCATTATTTACAAGAATTGATAAAAAATAACATAAATTATTATAGAAATGTTTAATTTTATGTATAAATTATAAACATCTAGATAATCTAATAAGTTTTGTTAGATTATCTAGAATTTGAATTAAACCTTTTGAAAACATAAAATATAAAATTAAGAGGATAAAATTATGGGAAAATTATTTGTAATAGATGGAACAGATGGAAGTGGAAAACAAACACAATTTGATTTATTAAAAAGACATTTAACGGAAGATGGAATTGAATATAGAACTGTAAGTTTTCCAAATTATGATAGTCCATCATCTTCACTTGTAAAAATGTATTTGTCAGGTGAGTTTGGTGAAAATGCAAAAGATGTTAGTCCATATATAGCATCAACATTTTATGCTGCAGATAGATACGCTACTTTTAAAAAAGATTTAAAAGAATATTATGATAATGGTGGAATAATTTTAGCAGACAGATATACAACAGCTAATATGGTACATCAAGCTGGAAAAATAATGGATGAAAAAGAAAGAGAAAAATATTTGAATTGGCTTTTTGATTTAGAGTTTAATATTTATGGATTACCAGTTCCTACTGAAGTATTTTTCTTAAATATGCCACCAAAAAAAGTTGAAGAATTAATTAAAAATAGAGAAAATAAGTTTACTCATAATGATAAGAAAGATATACATGAAAGAGATGCAAAACACTTAGAAGATTCGTATAATGCAGCCTGTAGTTTGGTTGAAAAATATAATTGGAATGAAGTTAAATGCGTTAAGAATGATGAAATAAGAACAAGAGAAGATATACATAATGAAATTTACAATATAGTATATAAAGAAATACAAAAGAAATAATAAACTCATGAGGGTATAATATGAGAGGAAAAATCGTAAATTTATGTATTGGCCTAATGAATATTTTATTTGGAATATTGATTATAGCATATACAATGGTAATTCCACAGGATAAAACAATAATGACTGTACAAGAAAATAATATAGTTACATATGTTATTTGGGGAATTTATATTCTAATGTTTATAACAGCGATAATTAATATTATTCAAAGTTACCATCATAGATCAGATACAGTATTCAACACTGCATATTTATTAGGTGCATTTATCATAAGTTTTTTATTTATAAAAGAGCCGATAATAGCCATATTTAGTATAACATCAGGGATTATAATCTTTTTTAAAAGCTTAAAAGAAAATTTAGTAGAATTAAATAGCATGACGGCGATTTCTATAGCTATAGTTATAATGGTAATTACTGTAATTCTTTCTATTTTTACTTTAAATTATGATTCAATAGGAAAATATATAAAAAATAAAGAAAATGAAAATGAACTGAAATATAAATCTGATTATTTTAAGTATATAACAGAATTAGAAGGAGAATTATATGAAACACCATATCTAAATGTAAAAAAAGATGGTAAGTTCGGATATATAAATACAAAAGGCGAATGTATGATTGACTTTTTATATGACTATGCTAGTCCATTTGTTGAGATAACAGCTTATGATAAAAAATTTCATATAGCCTTTGTTTGTAAAGATGGAAGTACAACAGTAATTCTAAAAAATGGAAGAGCTGTATTATCTTATAGAACAGAAATAGTCAATGAAAATTATCAAGCAAAAATTCAAGAGCTAGAAAATATATATAAAAATTTATTAGGTCAAACTGGAAATATGGTTTATGAAATTCCATTAATAAATAGCAATATATCTTCTGCGCCAGTGTATTTAGAAGTTTCGCCAGAATATTCATTTAGATATGATTACAATGAAGAATATGATTTAATTGTAACACAATCTAACATGGGACTTGGAGATACTTATGAATTGGCAAAAAAAGATGACTTAGATATAAGAATAAAGTTAGATACTACGAACTTGGATTATGATTCTAGTAATTTATATTTGTTTTCAAATGGAAATATACCATTTTATGAATTATCTAGAAGAACTCAAGGTTGGTATACTCCATATGGAAAGAAAAATTCAATGACTGGTCGAGCTCAAATTTTAGAATTTTATGGTAATGAAAGAATACTTTTAAAAAATTATAATGATAAAACTGTGTATTTTACCGATTTAGAGGGAAATAAATTATCAGAAACTTATAAAGATATTTTTGTTTGTAATGATGGACGATATATAGTTCAAGACGAAGAAAATGCATTTAAAATCATTGATGATTCCTATAATTTAATATTTGAACAAAAATATGCTGCAATTAATCCAAGATTTGTTTCACAGGGGCTGTATTTAGTGATGGATTCAAGTCAAGGTATTAAAGCGAACGAATATAAGTTCGCAATGCCAAATTGGAAATTAATGAATTATGATGGAGAAATTATTTTTGAAGGAATAGAACAGATTTATGATTTAATATACGAAATTCCTAATGAAAACGAGGATAAAGAAGTTAATTATGAAATTTTTGAAAAGAGATTAAAAGCATTGAATTATAAATTTGTTGGGGATAGATTTTATTCAGAATACTAAAATTGGAAATTAAAATAAAATATATTAGTTAATAATAAAATAGAACTATTTTGTTGATAGTTCTATTTTTGTTTACACTTATATAAAAAATTAATAATATTTTATTTATAATTGTGTAGATAAAATTGAATTATGGAGGTATGAAAATATGGATAAAATTAGTAATAATCAAAAAATTAAATGCACAGTTGAAAGTTGCAGCTTTAATAACTGTGATAACAACATTTGTGAATTAAAACAAATTGAAGTAAAAGCTTGTCCTGGATGTTCAACAGGAACACCGCAAGATGAATCTATGTGTGGAAGTTATCAATGCAAATGTAATCACTAATATTCAAATAATAATTTGTCGGGAATATTATATAAGTTGCTCTCGGTTAATTTATATATTTTGTGTAATTCGTTTTCTTACTGGTCGGGTGATAATTTGAAAATTGATCGCTCGTAGAAAGCTTTAAAAAGCTTTACTTCGCTAATTTTCAAATCATCAAAGCTTTCGGCGCACCCTCCCATTGCTGCGCGAAAACTTTTACAAAAATATATAAATTAACCTGTGGCAACATTTAGATTAAACAGCTCGACAAATTATTATTTGTACATATAAAATTCACTTGACAGAGAAGCTACAAGATTATAAAATAGTTAAGGAAATACAAATTTAAAGGAGGGTATATTATGCCATTAGTAACAACAAAAGAAATGTTTGAAAAATCAATGAAAGAACATTTCTCAATAGGAGCTTTTAATATAAACAATATGGAGTTTATACAAGCGATTACAGACGCAGCAGAAGAAGCAAAATCACCAGTTATTTTACAAGTTTCTTCAAGTGCTATAAAATATGCAAGAATGAATTATTTAATCAAAATGGTGGAGGCAGCAGTTGAATCAACAACTATTCCAATAGCTCTTCACTTAGATCATGGTCCAGATTTTGAAACATGTAAAATGTGTATAGATGCTGGATTTACATCAGTTATGATTGATGGTTCAAAATATGATTTTGAAGAAAATGTTGCATTAACAAAAAAAGTTGTTGAATATGCACATTCAAAAGGAGTTGTAGTAGAAGCAGAACTTGGAAAACTAGCAGGAGTTGAAGATGAAGTTAATGTTGCTGCTGATGATGCAAGATATACAGATCCAGATCAAGCATATGAATTTGTTCAAAGAACAGGTTGCGATTCACTAGCAATTGCAATTGGAACAAGTCATGGAGCTTATAAATTTAAAGGTGAAGCAAAATTAAGATTTGATATCTTACAAAAAATAAAAGAAAAATTACCAAATACACCAATAGTATTACATGGAGCTTCTTCTGTTATTCCAGCTCTTGTAGAAATGTGTAATAATAATGGTGGAAATATTCCAGGAGCAAAAGGATGCCCTGATGAAATGTTAAGAGAAGCTGGAGTAAATGGAGTTTCAAAAATAAATGTTGATACAGATTTAAGATTAGCGATGACAGCTCAAATAAGAAGAGCGTTTAATGAAGATCCATCTGTATTTGATCCTAGAAAATATTTAGGACCAGCTAGAGATGAAATAAAAGCAACAGTTGCACAAAAAATCAATGATGTATTCTGTTCAGCAGGAAAAGCATAATATATAATATAAAAAATAACTTAAAAATAATTAAAAGAGATTTTAAGCATAAAACTTAAAATCTCTTTTTTGTTAAATTATTAAGTGATAAAATATTGCAAAAAAGTTGATTAGATAAAAAATATGACTTAAATATACAAAAAACTAATGTTGTTAATTGTAAAAAACACATATAAAGTGATTGAAAAGTAATCAAAAAGTAACCGAAAAGTAATATGAGATTTTAGGGGGAATTATTGAATTTTTGAGTGAAAAATAGTATGATAAATACGTATAAATATATGACTGATAGTAGTATAGAATAAGAAAATATAAGTAGAAAGGGGTTATTAGAGTAAATGAAAAAAAGAAATAAAAATGTATTTTTATCTATAATTATTTTAATTTGCTTTGCCTTTTTACCTTATAATGTGATTCTTTCTAAAGCCGATGTAACTGTAGAAGAAAATTATAAATCAAATCAAATTTTTGAAAATACAATTAATAACAGTATAAATACTTTTGAAAATGAAAATATAATTAATAATAATACAAATATTTTGGGAATTGAAAATAAAATTAATGATGATACCAATACTTTTGAAATTGAAAATACAATTAATACAGATGTGAATTCTGTTTCAAATAATCAAGAAAATATTAACGAGAATATTGTAACAAATACATTTAATATAACAGATAGCACATTAAAAACAAATTCAACTGAAAAAAAAGAAAGTATTACTTTTAATAATATAGCGGCAATAAACGAAGAATCAGAAGCAACACCTATAGCAGAAACAAGTTTAGTATCAACTTTATGGGATACTAACCAATACTCAGCAGGAACAGGGACGCCACTTACAGCAGAGGGAACAGAAATATTAGGGTGGCAAGCTGAAACTAATAAATATTTACAAATAGATCCAGTGGTTCCAGCTGATGGAAATACATATTTTATTTCTGTTATTATGCCACAGGAATTTTATATAGTAGGTTCAGAACTTGCCCTACAAGCGGGATACCAAAGCGTAGAATTTACAAAAAATGAAGATATACTGATAAATGAAAATACTACTTTAAAACTTTATGGCTATAGTGGAATTACTAAATATACTTTAAATAATATGGGAATAACTGGTACAATTCAATTAGAAGTTTCTTATGATGTTCGTTTATGGGACAAACAAGCAAACTCATCTATTACAGCAGACGGAGTAAAACCAATTATAATTACTTTGTCAAGGAAAGATTCAGCTGGAAACATTACAGAGCTTAATAGAGTATTTGTTTCTAAAGTTACAGCTGGAACAGGAATAGTAGACTCAATGTCGTTACAAGGAATGATTCAAGGTGAGACGTCTTATTCGAATTCCCTAACTGTTCCAAAAGATAAATACATAACAGTTTTTTATGAAATTAGCGATAACGAGTTAAAATCTAGAAGAAAGTTCTATCCAAATGCAACAATGACAATTAAACTTCCTTATTATACACATACAGACGGAACTAAATATTATATACCATTTGACCAGGATTCTTTAAAATTTCCAGGAATGAGTTTTTCTTCAAAAGCAGTAGATACAACAAAACTAGAATCGGATGGAATCATAACTATTACTTTTACAAATGCATATTGGAATACATCAAAAGTAGTACAGTTTATAGTTGGACCACCAACTGATGAAATATTAGCGTTAGATGTAAATTCTTATAGATTTGCAAATGGTAATATTACTATAATGGTAGATGGAAAAAATGGCTCAAAAGGTATACGATATTCTTCAACAAATATGATAATAGCTAATTATCAAAAAGAAGTCTTGGAAAAAGTATCACTTTCTTCCAGTAGCAGAGCTGTTACAATAGTTGAACGACCAAATGAAGCAGTTTCATTGCTTGGGGGATTCTATTTGAAAAATACTGGTATTGGAGATAGCTGTGCTAAAACAATAGATATGACATTTGATATCAAAAATACAAATAAAATAAGAGTTACAACAGTAAACACTTTTGCAGATACCTTACAAGAATATATACTAATAAATTACACATTAGTAGATGAAAATGGAGAAATTGTTTACTTAGACTCAGAGGGAAATAGAGTAACAGCTCAAACAGACGGAGCAATTAGTCAATGGACATATAATATGAAAAATAGTTATTATGGTTCAACTGAAAAAAGCAATTTGAGAAATAAGTTTGTTCGTTCAATGCTTCCTAGCTCTCAAAAAAAATATTATTTTAAAACAATAAATTATACAATAAAAACAATAGAAGCACATGCTTCATTACAACAAAATTCAGCTAGCGCAACATTAGTAGCAGCCGGAAACTTTTTAGGATATGTAGATGATAAAAATGGAATATCAGGAGATATAAGCCAAAGTTCAATGGTTGTATCTTCCGAAAATATTAGTATTGCAGATTTAAAAGCTACATCAACAACAACATTAAGAGATACAAGTAATCCAACATATACAATTGATAATTTAAATATGAATAAAACAAGTATTCGAGCTGGAGAAAGCCTTACTGTTAGTGGAAGATTAAATGCAGTTACATATCCTTATGGAAATTCAACTTGGATTAAAAATATTACATTAGCAGCTGTTTTACCAAAAGAAATTTCAATAAATGAGCAATCTGTTGTTATAAAAAATGTTAATGGAACTAAAATAAATGGTTTTTCAATAACAAGTGAAAATATATCTGATGGTAATAAGCTATGGAAAATAAGGTTTCCTTCAGATATATATATTGGAGCAGCAACTGAAAATTTAAATAATTTTTCATCTGGTTTGAGAATAACTTTTAGTATGCAATTAGACACTGCTTATACTATGAATAGTACAACATTATATGCAAAAGATATATTTTTTGCAGCAGCATATAAACAAACTAATTCAGCAGATGGTTCATATGCGTGGGCTAAAACTACAGATATTTATGATTTGAATGAAAACGGTTCAAAAACGGACGCAATTGCAAGAGCAAGTACAACTGTAACAAAAAGCTGTCAAATTTCTTCTGAAACTTCAACATTAGATATAAATGACTCAATATCAATAGAAAGACAAGGAATAGTAATTTCAGATTCTAATGATGGCTATTTATTATCAGATAAAGATATAGTTCATTATAATTTAGATATTGGCTGTTTTTCAGGCGGTAGAGCTGAAAATGTTTCGTATTATATACCGATACCAAAAAAATCTTCAAAAGTAGATAATTTTTTAATAAAACAAAGTTCAACAAGAAATTTTGATTTTATTCTTAAAGAACCGGTTAGTATATCAGGAAATGATTTGTTTAATATAGAATATTCTTTTGAAGAAGGATTAAATTATATAGAAGCACAAGAAGCAACTGATTGGTATACACAAGATGATATTGAAAATGATTCGAGTTTAAATATACAAGATGTTACAATTATAAAATTAACAGTAAAAGACGTAGGTATTCAAAATGGTAATCAAACTAGAATAACAGCAAAGTTATTATATGAAGGAGAAAAATATTTAGAGGAAACTGGTTTTGAAAATATATGGCATAGTGGTGGTTTTTATAAATATATAAGCGGAGACAGAGAAACTGCTGGAAATTATATTACTCCAGGAATTAAGATGAGTATAAAAAATATAGTTGAATGTGATGATATTACTTTAACTGCTGCTAAAAATATGACCCCCAATATTACAGGAAATGTTAATGAATTTGTTGTAGAAAAATCATCATTTGTAAATTTTGAAAATTCACATGATTTATCTTTAATTTCAGTAGAAACTTATAATGTTACATTACAAACTAAAGATTATATTTTGGCAAATACTGGTATGTCAGGGATTGAGGCAAATAAAACTTTTGCGATTTCAGTAAAAACAGAAAATGAAGAAGAATTAGATATATTATCTTCAATAACTGCTGAAAATCCTATAAAAGTAGGAAAATGTGAACAAAAGGATTCTCCTGAATTTACATATAAAATATATAATGCTGATTCTCTTACAGATAATTCACAAACAAGATATATAGTGCTTACTTATCAAAGTGATAATGGATTAACAATAAAGCAAAAAATAAATATTAATAGAGAGATAGCAGGTGCTTCTGATCCTAAATCAGCAATAGTTGCTGGTAAAAGATATTTAAATTATGATGATACAACAACAGAAGTTACAATTAGTGAAAATTCTGCTTTTACAGCTCAATTTATAGTAGAATATATACCAGATAATTATTCAGGACAAAGTTTTGAATTTTCAGACAAACTTCCGAATGGAACAACTTTAGTTCTCGGAAATTTATCTACAAATGAAACGCCAACTTATTGGTACTACGAAGTTGGAACTGACGAAAAATCAACTTTTAATTTTACGGATTTTAATTTAATGGGAAAAACAAGTTCAGACAAATATAAATTACCAACTGGAATAGATGTTATAGAAGAAAGATTACTGTTAATTGTAGATTTTTCAGAAGTAAAAAATTATTTAGAAGAAAAATCATACGCAGTCAAAATGAAACTTGGTGGTAACACAAGTATTGAAGATTTTTTAACGGATGATATGCTTTTTACAACAAAGAAGGTAAGTGAGTTTACACTAGATGATATACAAAATGTAAATTTAGGGACCAAATTTAATGTGGGATATTCAGCAAATTTAAGTTTAGGAGCAGAATCTACATATGAAGGAAGAAGATTATCTTTGATTTTGAAAGCTCCAAATAACATAATGCAAGATACAAGTTTGACGGTAAATGGTTCAACAACATATTATTTAAATTCAGAAAACGAATTTATAATTCCTTTAACAGATATAAAAAACATTAAATCAACTATAGAATTAGAATTATTATCAAATACACCAATATATAATAGTGAAAGTTATGAATTTGAAGCTAGTTTATGGGTTTCAGCAACAGCAAATTTTGAAGCTCCTAAATTTGGAGAAAAAGTTTCAAGTAAAACTTTTACGCTGAATGTAGAAAATTTTAAAAATCCATCTTTGAAAGTAACGAATATGAATACAAGAATAATACACAGGAAAGACTTATCAGAGACTTTTTCTACCACTTATGAATATATTGCGGCAAAAAATTGTTCTATAACTGTAGAATTGCAAAAAAAGAATGGAGCTGCATATCAAAAAATGACTGATAAATTGAATAAAGTGAATAATACAACAGTTCATGATATGGGAATATTTAATTTAACTGCCAAAGAAGGCATAAATACCATAAACTTTAATCTTTCATCTACTACAGAGAATAATACATATAGATTAGTATTTAAAGTATTAGATGAAAATAGTACTAAAATATTAGAAATACCATATAACTTTATTGTTATAGACTAACTAAATTATAAAAATAATCAATATTGTATATGTGTTTAAAAGAACATTGGAAAGGATACTATGTCATATAAAAATGATTTTAAACGAAAAAAAATAATTAAAAAAAATAAACTTAAAACAATTAGGAACTTGAACTTTAATACAATATGTCTAATATTAATACCAATATTTTTTATAGGTGGAACTCTAGCTAAATATATAAATAACAAAACGACAGATTTAATTTATGAGGCTAAAAAATTTTATTTTGAAAGTGATTTATTAACTGATAATACTAATTTGGCAGCATATACATACAGTGTTGGGAGCGATACAATTAAGATCGAAATAAAAAACAATATAGATGAATTAAGATATTCTGAAGTTGAAACAAAATATGAAATAAAAATAACAGATATACATGGAAATTCTATTAAAGATAAAGATGGAAATGTGGTTAGTACCATAAATGGTACTTTATCCAAAAATCAAATGGATAAAGATATTGTGGAATTTACTAACCTCCCAACAGGAAACTATGTAGTTATTGCACAAGCTTTATCTCCTTATACCAAAACAATTCAAGCTTCTTTTGTATTAACAGAAAAACAGGAAGAATTAAGCTATACGGTTAATGATTCACAAGAAAGTCCAATTTTACAAATTACAGTTCTATCTGAAGATTATTCAGGAAATGTAAAGATAACTTGGCCATCTGGAATCGCACCAGATAGTACCAATTCGGAATTTAAAGATATAGATACAGGATATAATGCTGGATCAACAGTGATTTCTTTTGAAGCAAATTCAGAAAACAATTTTAAATTTTTTAAGAAAAATCCATCACTAGTATATGATAATAATGATTTTGGTGTAGAAAGAAGTGAATAGCAAATAGAAACTTTTATGAAAAGATATTAATAAAATTAAATTAATAATATAACACCAAGATATATTTCAAATAGAATAAAAGAAATAGTTTTAATAAAAATTAATTTTAAATTTTTGTAGTATTTTTTTAAACTTTAATATATAATATTTGCATGAGGTGAGAAAATGATTTTTTTAACAAAAGATGGATTAGAAGATAACAAAAGTTTTAAAGAAATAATAAAAAAAGAAGAACAAATGATTGTAATGATGATAGAATCACAAAATATAAAAAGTAATATATTATCAGATTCAATGCAAAGATTTGCTGATTATGCAGATACAGACTTAGAAAAAGTGGACGACAAAATGGACAGTATTATATTTTTCTTAAATAATTTTAAAAATACTTTAGCATTGTCAAAAACAAATATATACTTATTAAATAATGTATTGGATTCTATAAAGAAAATTGAAGAAATTTTTACTAAAGACGACGAGAAAAAAACTGAGAAAATTGAAGAATATAATAATAATTTTATAGAAACAAACGAAATTGTTTTGGCTAATACAATTCAAATTGAGCAAACTTTAAAATACATATTATCATTTTCAGAATTTGCTTTTGATTCAAAAAATAAATTAAATAAATTGATTACAGATATAGGGAATAAAACTTTAGATATAGAGTGGAGTATGAATAATCAAAAAAGAAATTGTAAACAGTTGAATTCAATTCCAATTGACGAATGTTTGATAGAAGAAATTGATTTAAAAGAGCACCCAGAAAATACTTTAATAGTTTCTGAAAAAGAAGATGTTGTAATATTACCATTTACAATAGATGAGCTAAACAAAATTTATGTAGGAA
Organism: Clostridia bacterium; assembly: GCA_017536685.1. GTDB lineage: Bacteria > Bacillota > Clostridia > TANB77 > CAG-508 > Scatovivens. The sequence goes on from JAFXGW010000003.1 coordinate 49,776, forward strand.
ACAAAGGAAAATACGAAGACTTTAATGAGATAATCGACAATAAATACACAGTACCATTATCTAGATTTAGAAATACAGCTATAGCTCGTTTTAGAGAAGCATTTATGCTTATGAGAAGAAAAGAAAAAGAAACACTAAAAAAATCCTTTGAATTAGGAATGGAACTTTTCTTTAACTACAATCTTCATCCAGCTATAATAACAGCATGTAAATCAATAGATCAATTAGATATATATTTAGATTATTTAGATGCGAATGAAACAGAAAGGTTTGATTGTTTTAAAATAATATTCGATATAGCACCAGTAGAAGTTAAATCTAGTAAATTCAATGTACTTATAAGCAAAATCAAAAAAATGGTAGAAAAAGATGCTAAAGTGAAAGAAAAATTTGAAGAGACACTAGAAAATAATAGTGAAATAAATTCTGATATTGAAAAAATAATAACTTCAATAGAAAAAGAAGAACCTATTAATGAAATAAATGAGATTAATCAAGAAGAAAAATTTACTGAAGTAGAAAACATAGAAAATATCGAAAGTACTGAAATTGTTTTAGAAGGGAAATCAGAATTAGAAGAAAACGAAGTTGCTGAAATATTAGGGATAAACGAAAATAAAATAGAAGAAAAATTTGAAACTACAGAAAACAATTTAGTTGAAAATGTTCAAATTGAAGAGAGCAATTTGCCTGATAAATTAGTAGCTGTTGAAGGAAATGAAACTAAAGAGATTTCAGAAATAATTGTAAATAAAGTAAATGAAATAGAAAATAATGAAAAAGAAAAAACAGTGACAGAACAAGAAAGTGAAGTTCCAAAATCATCTAGAAGAAAAACTACATCTAAAAAAACTCCTAATAAAGAAGGGGATACCCAAAAGTCTTCAACTAAAGAAAATGATAAAACAGAAAATGAAAACAGATCTGAAGAAACAGAGAAAAAAGCAAAGAACTCTTCAGCTAAAGGAAATGATAAAACAGAAAATGAAAACAAATCTGAAGAAACAGAGAAAAAATCAAAGAAGTCTTCAACTAAAAAAAATGATAAAACAAAAAATGAAGATAAATCTAAAGAAACAAATAAGTCTGCAAGTAAAAGAAATAGCATAAAAACAACTAAAAAGAAGATCTAAACAGATCTTCTTTTATTATGTCTACAAATATATAATTGTCAGTTTAAATTAAATTACCATAATTTAAAAATTATTTTTCAAAGCTCTATCAATTCGTCTTTCAGCATCTTTCTTTGCCATATCTTCACGTTTGTCATACATTTTTTTACCTTTACCAATTCCAATTTCTAATTTAATTTTATTGCCTTTCATATACATTTTTGTGGGAACAAGAGAAATTCCTTTTTGTTTAATCATTCCATTCAATTTATCGATTTCGTTCCTGTTTAACAAAAGTTTTCGTGTACGTAAAGGATCTTTATTGAAAATATTTCCGAATTCATAAGGGCTTATGTGCATTCCATAAACAAAAATTTCGCCATCTTTTATATTAACGTAGGTATCTTTTATATTACATTTTCCGTTTCTTATTGATTTTATTTCTGTTCCGGTTAAAACGATACCTGCTTCTATAGTGTTTTCAATTGAATAATTGTGATATGCTGTTGGATTTTTAATAAGTATTTTTTCCATAAGAAATCCTTTCTAAAATTAATCTATTTTTAATATAACATAAGTATTTAATTTTAGCAAATTTTACTAAACAAAATTAGTAAAATGAATATAAATGCTGGGAGAGATTAAAAATATAATTATGATAAGTGTTCAAATTATCATTTAAATAATTATTATAAATAAAAAATATGATTTATAATGAAAAATTTTATTGTAAATAGTATTTGTTAATAATATAATTGAATAAAAGTTAATTTATTATAAAAAAGGAGAAAACATATGCTAGAAGTTAGAAATCTTACAAAGAAATTTGGTGAAAACATAGCAGTTAATGATGTTTCTTTTAAGGTAGAAAAAGGAAAAATTTTTGGAATTGTTGGAAGAAATGGAGCTGGAAAATCAACCATTTTTAGAACTATACTTAATATTATAAAACCTACAAAAGGTCAGATATTATATGAAAATAGAAAAATCGATTCTCATATTTTAGATAGAATTGGATATTTGCCTGAAGAAGGAAGCTTGATTCCTACTTATACAGTTGTAGAACTGTGTGAATATTATGGTTCGTTAAAATTAATGAATGAGGACGAAATAAAAGAGAACTTACTAATGTGGTTAGAAGAATTTGATATTTTAGAATATGCAAATAAAAAAATAAAAGACTTATCAAAAGGAAATAGACAAAAAATTCAATTTATTGTATCAGTATTACACAATCCAGATTTACTAATATTAGACGAACCATTTTCAGGTTTAGATCCAGTGAGTTCGGCTGAATTAAAAAATGCAATTTTAAAATTTAAAGATCAAAATAAAACAATAATATTTTCATCACATATAATGGAACAGGTAGAAAATTTATGTGAAGAATTTTTAATGATAAATAAAGGAAATATAGTATTATCAGGAAATCTAAAAGAAATTGTTGAAAATTATGAACTTAATGGTACAAGAGGACATTCATTAAATGAAATTTTTATAGACAAGGTTGGAAAAGAAGATGAATAATCAAAAGATTAAAGGAATGATAAAATTCAATGTTAATAAAAGCATTCAAAACAAATGGTTTATAATATTAAATGTTTTATTAATTTTAGCGACATTAATCAGTACGAATTTGACTAACATAAAAAATTTTTTAGAAAACAATAATATAAATTTATTTGAAACAGAAATACTAATAGAAGTAGTAGATAATGAAAATATAGGTTTTCAAAAAATAACAGAAGCTTTTTCAGATGATGAATATGTAGAAGTAAAAAAAATTACCCAAAATAACTATACAAAAGAGACAATAGAAGACAATACAATTGTTATAGAAATTGAAAGTGATGAAGAAAAGATTATAAATGTATCTTTAGTATCTAAAGAAGGAATTGATCCATATTTGTATGATGATATCTATATTCCTTTATCTGAAATAAGGGCAGAACAATTTGCAAAAAATAATAAAATAAAACTTGAAACTTTAGAAGTTATGAATGAAGAACTTGATATTGAAATACTAATGTTAGGTGTAGATAATGAAAATGCAGAAACAAAACAACTAATAAATATAATTAGTACTTTTGCTATTTATATGATTTCTATTTTAGTATTTTCATCAATATCAAATGAAATTGCTCAAGAAAAAGTTTCAAAATCTATCGAATATGTTTTAACAAGTGTTACTGCAAAAGAATATTTATTTGCAAAAGTAGCAAGTACAATATTGGTTATTTTTCTACAAGCAGTTTATATGGTACTATATTATATTGTAGGCACGTTTATAAGCTCTTTAATTAATATTGTTCAAACAGATTTTACAGCTGCAGAAAGTATGGTTGAATTATTTAGAAATATAGATGTTGAAATTATATTATATTTGATTACTGTGTTTAGTTATGCATTAATAACATTAGTATTGATGTCAATAATTCAGGCTGCAATTTCTTCTAAAACAACAAGTATGTCTGAGTCACAAAATGCGGTAATGTTATTATCGATGATTACAATATTTGCTTACTTTATTACACTTGGAGTCATTACACCCGAAACTAATATGTCAATAATTATATATGTTCTTGCATGTATGCCGTTATTGTCAAATTATATGGTACCAGCGATTTTAATGATAGGTCAAGCAACTCCTGCCTTAATAATAATTTCTTTTGCACTATTATTACTATCAATACCAATATCATTTAATATTTGTGCAAAAGTGTTTAAAAATGGTGTTTTGAATTTTAATACAAAACAAAAGACAACCAAAAGAAAAGAAGAAATAACATTAAAGGAAGAACAAGAAATAAAATTTAAAAAAGCAAAATATAAAAAATTTTCATTTGCAATAGGACTTGCAATTATTGTATATATTGTACTTCAAAATATAGGTACTGTATTAGCTGGTGTTATAATAACTCCTTTCATAAAAGATATTTTTAATGATACACAAATTGAATTAATACTTTCATTAATTGTTTCTGTAATTAGTTTATTAAGTGCGGCATCAATTATAAATGCGTATAAAAACCCTAAAGATAAAGTCAAAAAAATTAAATTAAAAAATAAACAAAAAATAGAAATTATATTAATAGGAATATTTGCTTTACTAGTATTGCAATTTGTAACTTCTTTTATAATAACGCAATTAGGAATTGATTATTCAGTAAATACTGTTATTTTTGACAATGGAGAAAAAAATCTTTTAACAAATATACTAACAATTTTACTGGTTGTTGTGCAAGCTGGAGTATTTGAAGAGTTATTATTTAGAAAAGCATTTATAGATTATTCAAAAAAATTTGGAACAATTTTTTCAATTTTTATATCAGCATTGTTTTTTGGATTGATACATATGAATATTAGTCAAATGATATTTGCATTTTCAATTGGAATTGTATTTGGAACAATATATGCGTTAACAGGAAATATAAGTTTAACAATTATTTTGCATTTACTAAATAATGGATATGCTACAATAGCAACTTTATTAGCTGGAAATAATGTTGCAATACAAATAATTGATATGTCAGTTTTAATTTTTGCTTTTTTTGGTTTATTATGTTTGATAAAAATTATAATAAAAAATAAAGAATATATTAAATTAACTTTGAAAAAGATAAAAGAAAACAAAATGGATGTTTCTGAGTTTAAATACATGTTTTTTGACTTTTCATTTGTTGTTTCAATTGCTGTAATAGTAGTGATGTCAATTGCCACGGAAAAAATGTTGTCATTAATGTAAATTAATATTTTTTAATTATTTGATAATAATAAATATATGAATCAGATATTGTTTGATAAAAATGTAAGTAAACAAAAAAGTTATATATTTAAAATTCAATTTATTTTATCTATAATTTTAGCGATAGTTTTTGCATTTTATATTTACATGAATTATAGTGAAAATGAAAATTTAGAAAGTATTTCAAAAATAATTGATAAAAATTTCGAACTGTCTAAAATATATGAAGTTCAGAAAACATCAAATAATTCTCAAATGTTTTTTGGAAAAATAATTATAGATAAAATAAATTTAGAATATAGTGTTTTTAATATGTATAATGAAGATTTATTAAAGATATCGCCATGTAAATTTTATGGAAGTCAACTAGGAGAAAAAGGAAATATATGCATAGCTGCACATAATTATAATGACAATCGTTTTTTTAGTAGAATTGATGAATTAAAAATAAAAGACACTATAAAACTTATTAATTTGGAAAATTTAGAATATGAATATATTATATATGATATTTTTGAAACAGAAGAAAATGACTTTTCTATATTGAAAAAAAATAAAAATTTTGAGTTAACACTTTTGACTTGTAACAATTCAAATAAAAAAAGAATAATAGTAAAAGCATATATGAAAGAGTATTGAAAAAAATAATAATTAGTAGTAAAATAAAACAGTTATAAAGTTAAAATTAGATAATTATAATGTTTCTGAAAATTTAACTTATAAATATATTCTAATAAATATTATATAGTAATAATTTAGGATATTTACAAAAATAATAAATTGTAAGAAAGGACTTTTTAAAGTGGAAGGAAATTTTGTAAAAAAACCGATAGTAACTATTGAAATGGAAGATGGAGGAATTATAACAATAGAACTTTATCCAAGTAAAGCACCAGAAACAGTAAATAACTTCATTAGTTTAGTAAGTAAAGGGTTTTATGATGGATTAATTTTCCATAGAACAATACCTGGATTTATGGCGCAAGGTGGAGATCCAGAAGGAACCGGAATGGGGGGACCTGGATATGGAATTAAAGGAGAATTTAAAGATAACGGAGTTGAAAATACAATATCTCATTTAAGAGGAGTTGTATCAATGGCAAGAAGTAGTATGCCAAATAGTGCAGGTTCACAGTTTTTTATAGTAACAGATGATTCAACATTTTTAGATGGACAATATGCAGCGTTTGGAAGTGTACTAGAAGGAATGGAGGTTGTAGACAAAATTGTAAAATCGAGAGTTATTACAAGAAGCCCATTTGGTGGAGGTAAAGATAGACCAGTAGAACCACCTGTAATGAAAAAAGTTACAGTAGAAACATTTGGAGTAGAATATCCGGAACCACAAAAATTTAATAAATAGGAGAATAATATTTGAATATTTATAAAAATTTAAATGAGATAATTGAATACATTGAGAGAAATTTAGAAAATAAAATTGATTATAAAATAATTTCACAAATACTTGGAACAAATGAAAATACTGTAAAAAGAGTATTTCCATTACTTACCAATATTTCAATTTCTGAATACATACGAAACAGAAGATTATCAAATGCAGGATTTGATTTATATAAAAAAGATGAAAAAATAATTGATTTGGCTGTTAAATATCAATATGAAAGTGCAACGGCATTTTCGAGAGCATTTGAAAAGTTTCATAATATGAAACCTAGTATGGTAAAAACTAATCCTGAAAAATTAAAAGTTTTTCCTAAGTTACAATTTGAAGAAAATATTATTGAAAACTTTACTATGGAATATAGCATTATAGAAATGGAAGAAAAAATACTTTATGGAAAAGGGATAAAAACTAATTATATTTCTATAAAAAATGATGCTCCAGAATTTTTCAAAAAAATGAGTGAAATTTATGAAAAAAAATATGGTGAAATTAATTATGGGATGATTGTTTATGAATCTAGATTTGATAGTAACAAATGTGAATATTGGATTGCCTATGACAAAGAAATTTCTGAATTTGAAAGAACTGTATTACCTAAATCTAAATGGCTAAAATTAAAAATCAATTCTCAAAATGCAAAAGATATTCAAAAAACTTCTGAGGATTTTTATTGTAAATTTGTACCAAGTTCAAAATATAAATTAAAATCCATACCAGAACTTGAATATTATCATGATAATATTACAGAGTTTTTAATAGCAATAGAAGATTAATAAAAATATTATAAGATTGAGCTGACTTTTTTTGATTATAAAAAGTCAGTTTTTTTATGTTTAAATAAAGTAAAATTAAATTGGTGATTGTATGAAAAAGAAAAAGTATTATGAAGTATTTTTAACAACAGATAACGTATCAGAAGAGAGTTGGGGAAAATTTTTATTATATATTTCTAAATTAAATGGACTTTTTAAAACTTGGAAAATATATATAAAATTTGAAAAAAATAATGTTAGATATTTTATAAAAACTAAAAATGAAATACCAACTACTTTAAGTGATTTAAATGATTTTTTAATAAAAAAGACTGAAGAAATCAAAATACCAAAAACAATATTCAAAACTATATATATAATTACAAACAAAGAAAAAAATATAATAGATGTTTATGATAGAAATGAAAGCAAAAAGAATAGAAAATTATTTTTTTCAGAAGTTAAGATATATCCTTTTTGCAGAAAAAATTATTTTACTTTTACCACTTTAATATTCAAGAATAAAAAAGGACGTTTTATTTCAAAATTGGTTTTACTAAATATTGTTCATCAGTTCTTAAGCATTGACTTCTCTAAACATACAAGATTCTTATTTAGAAAAGACATAAGAAAATATTTAAATATAGAAAAAAACTTAAAATTATTTGAATGTGATAATAAAAATGGAATTTTGAAAATAAAAGCATTTCCATATTTGCAAGAGGATTATTACCTTAATTTAAATAATTATGATTTTGATAAACATTCTTTAGTTATAGGAGGATCTGGTACTGGAAAATCAAAATTTTTAAGTCTTTTGGTAGATAAAATTTATAAAAATCCAGTTTATAGGATGAAATACAAAATAGTTATAATAGATCCTCATAGTTCTTTAGAAAAAGATATAGGTGGATTAGAAAATACTGCTATAATAGATTTTAAAAATTTCGAGAACTCAATAGATTTGTTTTCAAGTTCAAAAGATAATGTGGTAGTAGAAACAGAAATCTTTTTGAATTTATTTAAATCACTTATGAATCAAGATTTTAATTCGAAATTAGAAAGAGTATTAAGACACAGCATTTTTCTATTAATTCAGCTTGAAAAAAATAATCTTAAAAATTTACGAGAATTAATAACTGATAATGAATTTAGAAATAATTTAATACGAAAAAATAAAGAATTTATATCAGAACAAATTATAGATTTTTTCTTAAAAGATTTTAACGAACTAAAAAATAAATATCATAATGAAGCAATATCTCCAATAATATCTTTTATAGATGAACTAAGTATATTACCAGTTTTTAGTGAATTCTCAAATAAAACAAATTTAGAAGAATTAATTTCTAAAAATTTTTTATCAATATTCTCTCTTGATGAGACTGTAATAGGAGAGAAGACCACAAAGACAATTTCAGGACTTGTGATGGGACAAATGTTTACTTTAATGCAAAAAAGAAAATTTGAAGAACACATAATTTTTATTATAGATGAAGTGTCTGTTGTGCAAAATCCAATTTTAAAAAGATTTTTGGCAGAAAGTAGAAAATATAATTTAAGTATAATATTGTCAGGACAGTATTTGAATCAAGTAAATGACGATATACAAAAAGCAATATTTTCAAATATGGTTAATTACTATACTTTTAGAATTTCAAGAGAAGATGCAGTTATTTTAAGTAGAAATTTGCAAATGGAAATAGCAATTCATGATTCCCATTTTGCGAAAGTGAAAATCTTGACAGAATTGGCTAATAGAGAATGCATTGTGAGAGTGAGTAGCCAAGGAAGTGTTTTTCCAGCATTTAAAGCTTCAACTCTTGAGGTAGTTCCTAAACCTAAAAACGAAGTCTTTATAAAATCTGAAATAATAAAAAATAAAGAAAGTGTAAAATCATATAAAAAATTTATTATCGGTGAAGCAGCTAATTTATTAGAAATAATGAAATCACAGTCTACGGGAAGGAGAAAAATAGTAGATGAAAAATAAGCAAGCTTTAGAAGTCTCAAACAAAGTGTTTTTAAATGTTTTTGGAAAAAATAACCATTATAAACTTGAACAAATATTATCGAAATTTGCATTTGATATAAAATTACCTCAAAAGGTTTATGATAGTATGACAGGAAAAGAAACTTGGGCAGAATCAGTAAATCCTAATAAATTTATTACTCAAGGAAATATGGAATTATATGAAAAACAACATGGTTGGATGATAAAAAAAAGAGAAGTAAATAATTTAGATGATATTTTAAAATTATGGAAAAAGGTGAACTTTACAACAACAGAAAGAATATATGATTCAGAAAATGTATCAAAAAGCGATACAATTTATAAGTCGGAGAATGTTTATAGAAGTTTAGATTGTAGAGAATGTAAAAATATATTATTTTCAGATGGATGTGCTAATTCAGAATTTATAATTGCTTGCCAAAGAACAAGTACATCAAATTTCTGTATTAGAGTAGATGATTCAGGAAACTGCATTAACAGTTATAATGTTATATGTTCGTCACAAATAAGTAATTCTTTTTTCATACAGGATTGTAAAAATCTTGATGAATGTATGTTTTGTTCTCATATTTCTGATAAAAAATATTGTATATCAAATATGCAATTTGAAAAAGAAGAATATTATCAAATAAAAAAAGAAATAATAAACTGGATTCTTTCAAGTTAAAATTTAATTTTATTATTTTATCAATAATTGCTATTTTGTTACATTTAGCATTTTATTTAATAAGAAATAAGAAAGGCGAAAAGCCTATTAAATAAACAAAAGCCTCTTAAGCAAGAGGCTTTTGGAGTTACTGTTCGAATGCATTATCAATATTAGTATTTAAAGAATTAGAATTCATAATTGCTTCTGGTTCATTAACGATATTTTCTTTAACATTTGAATGATCAAGGCAAAGTTCTGTAGAAACAGTTCCTTCTAAATAATATTCCATGTATGCATCTTTACAAATATCTGTTGCAATTAGATCTGTTAATGGACAAACATCAGCAGTTTCAATTTTAGCAGGTACTGCAAATTGCTTTCCTGGGTGTTCTGAGTGTATAGTTTTCATGACAGAGCTCCAAACTTGTCCAGCTGGATTTTTATTATTAAAATTAATTGTTTCATTATAATCAAATCCGAACCAAGTTGTGGCAGTATAGTAAGGTGTAAAACCGCAAAGCCATCTATCATAATCAGCATTAGTAGTGCCAGTTTTGGCTGCAACATCTATATTGTTGATTTTACAATATTTCGCAGTACCATGAGTGCCGTCAACTGGTTCTTTTAATAATGATTTAACAATAAAAGCAACTTCTTTGGAAAATACTTTTTTTCTAGTTTGTTTTGTTTTTTGAATTATTTTTCCATTGGCATTTTCAATTCTCGTATAAAATGTAGGCTCAATATAAACTCCATCATTTGCAATAGTGCTATATGAAACAGCCATTTCAAGAGGGCTAATTCCTTTATCTAAACCACCGAGTGCTAGATTTAAATTATTATCAATATCTGTAAGAGATGTAATTCCCATATTTATCATATAATTGATAGATACTTGTGGTGTAAGTTGTTCCATTATTTTTACAAATGGAATATTTTGAGATGATTCTACAGCTTTTCGAACAGTAATATTTCCTTGATAGTTATTATAGTCAGTAGGAGAGTAACCTTCTTCAGTACCATCATCAAATTTAGTTGGTGCATCATTATAAATACTAGATGCTGTTATTATTTTTTTATCAATTGCTGGTACCAGTACAGCTATTGGTTTCCCAGCAGAGCCTGTTTGACGTGTACTTTGAGTTGCTCTATTTAAACCACGTGAAATTTCTTTTTTTCCAATTCCTCCAACACAACCTAAAACTTGTCCATTTGTATGGTCTATCACTACCATAGCTGCTTGAGCTATTACTGAAGGATTTTCTTGAGATTTTATAATATATTTAGGATTTGATAATTCATTTTCAATTGCTTTTTGTATACTAGAATTTTGAGTACTATAAATTTTCAAACCAGCCATTTCAATATAGTTTGTAGCGAATTCAATTGATATATGTTTTTTTTCTGAAATATCAGTAATGATTTCATTAAGAAGACTATCGGTGTGGTATGAATAGATATTATTTTTTGAAGTATTTTCAATTTTTCTTTGCTTAAAATTTAGCCCCTTTTCAACGTTTTCGATAGCTAATTTATAATCATTTTCATTTATATAGTCAAGCTCAAACATTTTGGATAAAACTGTTTTTGTTCTATTTTTTATTTTCTCAGAATTATCTTTTTCACCAAAAGGGTTATAAGAATTTGGAGAATTGTTTATACCCGCTAAAAATGCGCATTCTTCTAAATTTAATTCATTAACATCTTTATCAAAATAATAATTTGCTCCAAGGCTAACTCCATAAATATTTGGACCAACATAAATTATATTTAAATAAGCTTGCAAAATTTCATTTTTTTCTAAAATGCTTTCTAACGCAATAGCTCTTATCCATTCTTTTACTTTTCTTAATACACTAGAAGAATTATCACCAGTTAAATTTTTAACTAATTGTTGAGTTATACTACTCCCCCCAAAAGAAGAAGAACCCAAGTTTTTTATATAAGAAAATATTGCTGCAGTAGTTCTTGGAAAATCAACGCCAGAATGCTTATAAAATCTTTGGTCTTCAATTGAAATATATGCGTTTTTTAAATTTTCAGGCATCTCAGACAAGGGAATATTTTTTGTTTTTTTACTATTTCCAATTTCTGCGATTAAATTTCCATTAGTATCAAAAATAGAAGATGGTGAATTGTAAATCATATTTCTTGCTAGATTTTGCCAATTAGAAATATAAAGTCCAGTATAAAATGCTAACATTATAATTATTATAAAAGTTATAGCGAAGATCTTTTTTATTTTTTCTAAATTTATTTTTGGTTTTAATTTATGAAATTTTTTGTCTTTATTTTCGATTTCAACATTTTCATTTATTGCTTTTTCTGAATTATTAGATTTATTTTTTTCTTTTTTCAAATTATCACTCTTTTCATATTGGATTTATAAAAGAATATCAAATATATAGAAAAAAGTAAAGCTCAAGTGGAGTTTAAATAATATATAGAATATTGCAAAATTTGTTGAAAAAAGATAAAAAAACAGATATAATTAATTTATATTTTAATTCGGAGGGATAAAATGAGAAAAAAAAGTGGTGTAAAAGTAGTAATTATAATATTTATGCTTATTTTGTTGATAATAGGCTTAATTTGTGGAGGTGCATATGTATATATAACAACAGATTTATTTAAAACACCTGAACAATTATTTAAAAAATATTTATTAAGTAATGTTATTGAAGTTTCTCAACTAAACTTTGAACCATTTAATGAAATTAATGAAAGATCAAAAGAAGAGGTAACGGCACATACTTTAGATATAGATATCGATCCAAGTTCTATACTTGGTGGGCTTGGAGAAACAGAAAAAGTTAATGCCAAATTAGATTTTATAACAGATTTCCCAAATAAAAATAAAGAATTCCAAGTTCTTATAAATAATAATGATAAAGAACTTTTTAGAGGAAATATAGTTTTAGTAAACGAGACCTTAGGAATAAGTATTCCTGATTTATATGATAAATTTGTTTCTGTGGAGAATAGAGATTTTAAGAAGATGGCAAAAACTTTTAACTTGCCTGAAGAATATATAGAAATAATTCCAGATAAACTTACAAGTATTTTTTCTATAGAAGACGAAGAAAGAATAAGTCAACTACTAAGTAAATATGGACTAAAGATAATGGAGAAATTGGATGAAAACAATTACATAATTGAAAAAGATATAAATATTAATGTAAATTCAAAAGAAATGATTGGTAACAAATATACGTTAGCAATAAGTACTCAAAAAATATACGGTGCTATAACAAATACAATTAAAGAATTATTAGAGGACCCAGAATTTTTAGAACTATGCAAAGGTAAAATACCAGCCAAAGAATTAGAAGAAATGAAAACATCATATAATAATGCTTTAGAAGAGACACCTACTGATGACATTGAAGATAAAATATTAAATATCTCATTATATGCTGTAGATGGAAGAACTGTTAAAACAGAATTAACTGTTGATAAAAATGAAGCATACTTTATTATAGAAAATAACGAAAACGAAAGTATTATAACATTTGCAACAATTGAACCTAAAAGTGATACAAACGAAATTGGAACAACATCTTTAGTAACTATAAAAAATAAATATGCTAATAACTCAGGTGAGTTAACTTATGAAATTGCAACTACTTATAATAAAGATGATATTAATGAATTACAAGCAGAATATGATGCCAAAAATAGCGATTATAGAGAATATTTTAATGCAGATTATAGTGAAGTATATTCTGACCAAAAAATAAAATATATTATAAAAACTAAAAAAACAAACAACGATACTATAACAGCTAAAATTACATTTGAGGGAGACAATTTAGAAGCATTTAATGACTTTGTAAATATAAATTTTAAATGTCAATTTGGAAAAAATGAAATAACAATGTTAAATGAAGAAAATTCAGTTGCAATTAATGATTATACAATGGAAGATTATAGTAAATTATTACAAGACATAACAACAAACGCAACGAACCTTGTTTTAGAAAAACCATATTCATTAATGGGAATGATTATGGCTAATTTCAATACTACCAAAAAAGATGAAGAACCATCTTTTTCAGAAGATATTTATTCTGAGGATTACACTGCAGAAAAGCCTTATGCTGAAGATTATAGCGGATATGAAGAAATTACTTTTCCGGATGATGGAGATAATAATAATTATCTATATCCTACAACACCTGTAAATATAGAGAATCTTAGAAATGATATTGATGTGGCTATAACAAATGGATTAAATGAAGCTTTAAATAGTTATAAAGTTGAACTAATGTATAATCCAGAAGCAAATTTAGGTGATTTTCTTACAGTAGAAAATGTACAAAAATCTTGTGGAGATAGATATAATCTAGAACTACCTGAAGGAAGTACAATTAAATGCACTATATCAGAAAATGGAACAGAATACATATATTATGCATTAATGAATATAGATGGAGATCAGCTTGTGGTAACTGAAGTAGAGGTTTTAACAGAAGAAGAATATTTAAATAGATAATATTTTGGGGGAGTAGATAAGATTATTAAAACAATTTTATTGACTCTCCTTTTGTTTTAATAGATGTAATTGATAACCATAATTAATAAATGTAATTAATTAA
>JAFXGW010000026.1 GCA_017536685.1 Clostridia bacterium
TATATTATGTTGAAAAAGATATTAATTTTTTTGTTAATTAATATAAAAATATAGTAATATTTTCAGCTAATTAATAAAAAAATCTAATTAATATTATTTTATTAATTAGATTTTAAATAAAACTTTATTAAAAAATTTGAGAAAAAGCTAAAAAATATTATAAAAAATTTCTTAAAAATTAGTTTTGATTAAAAAAAATAAAATAATAATAAATTGTAGTTATAATAAAATTAAAATAAAAAAATAATCTAGTATAAACACTATAAATAAGAGGTTTGGTGATTTTTAAGATAAAATTTATTTGTTTGAAAAAAGGTTACATAAATCAAAAAAAGATGGAAAATATTAAATTTTTTTAAAATTTTTCGTGTTTTAAATAGGTAAAAAAATAAAGTAAAATAAATAAAAATTATTTATTTTAAAAGTTATATATATAATTTATTATATGAAAAATAATATACATTTTTTATACACATTAAATTATATATAAATTTGTACAATATTAAATTTAATTATAAAAAATTTTTTTCATTATAGATATAAAAATAATTTATGTAATTTTATAATTATGATAAAAAAATTAAATATTATTTTGATAAAAAAATAGACGCTTCAAAATCGATTTTAAACCATTTTAAAACGTCTATTAATAAAATTACTTTCTTAAAATATTTTCTACTTAAAATTATTTTATAAAACTAATTTTTATTTTTTTGTTTTGATTTTTCTTGTTCATTAATAATATTTTCAATTTCAAGTGCTTTTTTAGATTGTTTTTTCTTTTTTAAATTATCTTTAGCTACTGTTGTTAAAAGTTTAATTCTATTAGTTTGATTTGTTTCACTTGCTCCTGGATCATAATCGATAGGAGAGATGTTAGCATAAGGATATTTTTCTCTTATAGACTTTATAACCCCTTTTCCAACAACATGGTTTGGTAAGCAAGCAAATGGTTGAACACAAACAATATTAGGAATATCATGTTCTATATATTCAATCATCTCTGCTGTTAAAAACCAACCTTCACCAGTTTGATTTCCGATTGATAAAATATCTTTTACTTTATCTTCAAGTTCAAAAATATTTGCTGGTGGTAAATACCCTTTTTTAGATTTTGCAAGTTCTTTTCCAATATCTTTTTCTATCATTTCTATTAAGTCAATTACAAATTTGAATATTTTTGCTTTTTTCTTATCAGTTTTTAATAAGGCATAGTTTGTTGTTTTGTGTGTGCAAACAAATTTTATAAATCCTATAAAATCTGGAGATATAACTTCTGCCCCTTCTTGTTCTAATACCTTTATAACCTCATTATTTCCAAATGGGTGGTATTTTATTAATACTTCTCCAACAATTCCAACTTTAGGCTTTTCAACAGAGGTGTCTAATTCTATTTTTTCAAAATCAGCAATTATTTCTTTAATACTTTTCTTAAACTGAATTGCTGTTGCTTTTGAAGAAAGCTCTTTACATTTTTCGAGCCATTTTTCATATAATTTTTCTGTTTCACCTTTTTTTACTTCGTAAGGTCTATTTTTTAATAGCATTTTTTGTAAAAGGTCTCCATAGAAAACTGCTCTAATTAAATTTACTGCCATTGGTATTGTAATTTTAAATCCTGTTGACTTTTCCATTCCAGCGACATTAAAAGATATGACAGGAACATGTCCAAATCCAGCATCTTTTAATGCTTTCCTGATAAAACCAATATAGTTTGTGGCTCTACATCCACCACCAGTTTGTGACATTATTAATGCTGTTTTATTTGTATCATATTTACCAGACTGAAGTGCTTCAATAAATTGTCCGGTTGTTAAAATTGCAGGATAACAAGCATCATTATTTACATATCTTAATCCTGTTTCTACAGTTTTTTCTGTACATTCTCTTAACAATTTTACTTTGTATCCCAAATGCTTTAATGCGTGTTCAAATAATTCAAAATGAATTGGAATCATTTGAGGAATTAAAATTGTATATCCGTCGTCTTTCATTTCCTTTGTGAATGGTACTTTTGTAATTTGATAATTACCAAGTTCTTTTGAATGTTCTTCTTCATTTTTTTCATTTTCTTTTTGTGCGATACGTTTATTCATACTTGCTAATAAAGATCTAATACGTATACGAATAGCACCCAAGTTATTAATTTCATCTATTTTTATTAAAGTGTACATATTATTGTAACTTTTTAAAATTTCTTCTACTTGATCGGTTGTTACTGCATCAACACCACATCCAAAAGAATTTAATTGAATCATTTCTAAAAAGTCATGTTTTCCAACAAATTCAGCTGCTGCATATAATCTTGAATGATATACCCATTGATCAACAACTCTTAATCTTTGGCTAACACCTTTTTCAGGATCACAAATACTATCTTCGGATAATACGCATAAACCCAAACTTGTTATTAATGTATCTATACCATGATTAATTTCTGGATCAACATGATATGGACGTCCTGCTAAAACAATTCCTCTTAAATTATTTTCTTTTATGTATTTGATTGCTTCTTTACCTTTTTTTCTAACATCTTTTTTGAAGCATTGATATTCTGCTTCGGCAGCTTCGGCAGCTTCTAGCAATTCTTTTTTGGTAAAATTATAATCTTTGAAGTTTTCGTCTTCATAAATAATTTGAGCTAAGTTTTTAATATTATCAATAGGTAGGAATGGGTTTAAATATTTAATAGATGAATCTCTTAGTTCTTCTATATTGTTTTTTATAACTTCTGAATATGAAATAACAATAGGGCAGTTATAATGATTGTCCGATTGTTCATATTCTTTACGGTTATATGGTATACAAGGATAAAATATTGTTTTTATTCCTTGTTTTAACAAACTCATAACATGTCCGTGAGCTAATTTGGCAGGATAACATACAGATTCAGATGGCATTGATTCCATACCTTTTTCATAAGTTTTTCTATTTGATTTTTCAGAAATAATAACTCTAAATCCTAATTTTGTTAGGAATGTGAACCAGAATGGGTAATCTTCGTACATGTTTAAAACCCTAGGGATACCGATTGTTCCACGTTTAGCATCAGCTTCGGAAAGCGGAGTATAACTGAATAATCTGTCAAATTTATATTTATAAATATTAGGTAAATCTTTAATATCTGAATCTTGATTTCCAGCACCTTTTTCACATCTATTTCCAGATATGAATTTTTTTCCATTTTCAAATGTATTTACTGTTAATAAACAATTATTTTCACATCCTTTACAACGAACGTGAGAAATTTTTATATTAAGATTTTCTAATTCTTCGGTTTTAAATATAGTTGATCTATAAGTCATATCTAAATTAGAATTATATTGTTCTTGAGCAAGAAGAGCAACACCATATGCTCCCATAAGTCCCGAAATATCTGGTCTTACAACTTCTCTTCCAACAACTAATTCAAAAGCTCTTAAAACAGCATCATTATAGAAAGTACCACCTTGAACAACTATATTTTTTCCAAGAGTTTTTACATCTCTAACTTTCATAACTTTTTGAATTGCATTTTTTATTATTGAATATGAAAGACCACTAGAGATATCTCCAACTGAATAACCTTCTTTTTGCGCTTGTTTGATTTTTGAGTTCATGAATACTGTACATCTAGAACCTAAATCTACAGGTGCTTTTGAGTTTATTGCTTCTTCAACAAATTGTTCTATAGTTAGGTCTAAACTTTTGGCGAAAGTTTCTAAGAATGAGCCACATCCTGAAGAACAAGCTTCATTTAGCATAATATTATCTATTGTATTATTTTTTAATTTTATGTATTTCATATCTTGTCCACCAATGTCAATGATACTAGTAACTTTAGGCAAGAATTTTTTTGCTGCAGTATAATGTGCTATAGTTTCAATTTCATTTAGATCAACATTTAATGCTGTTTGAATTAATTTTTCTCCATATCCTGTTACACCGCTATAACGAAGAATTACTTTTTCTGGTAATTCTTTATATAATTTTTTTAACATTGAAATAACACTTTTTAAAGGATTTCCTTTATTATTTTCATATAAAGAATATAAAAGAGCGCCTTCATTATCTATTAATACAAGTTTTGTTGTTGTAGAACCTGCATCAATTCCTATAAAAGCATCACCAACGTAAGTTTTTAAATCATTTCTTTTTACTTTATTTTTATCATGTCTTGCTTTGAATTCATCATAATCTTTCTTTTCAACAAATAATGGATCTAATGTTTTTCCCTCAATAAACTTTGCTTTTTTAAAATCTTTTAATCTTTCTTTTAAATCATCTGATAAAATTTCTTTAGTTTCGCAAGAAGCATAAGCAGCTCCAGTTGCAACTAAAAGATGTGCATTTTCAGGAATTATTATTTTGTCATCTGCTAAATTTAATGTTTCAATAAATCTTTTTCTTAGTTCTGACAAATAATTTAATGGACCACCCAAGAATGCAACTTTTCCTTTAATTGGTCTTCCTTGAGCTAATCCACTTATTGTTTGGTTAACAACTGCTTGAAAAATTGATGCAGCAATATCTTCTTTTCTTGCTCCTTCGTTTAATAGTGGTTGAATATCTGTTTTTGCAAAAACTCCACAACGAGACGCAATAGGGTAAATTGTTTTATAAGTTTTTGAAAGATTGTTTAAACCTTCAGTATCTGTATTTAAAAGAGAAGCCATTTGGTCTAGGAATGCACCTGTACCACCAGCACAAGTTCCATTCATTCTTTGTTCTATAAATTTATCAAAATATATAATTTTTGCATCTTCACCACCAAGTTCGATTACAACATCAGTTTGAGGAATAAGTTTTTCGACAGCTGATTTGCAAGCAATAACTTCTTGTATAAAGTTAATATTTAATATTCTAGCAATATCTAATGCACCAGACCCGGTTAAAGACATAGTAAATGTATTATCTGGAAAATCTTTAACTAATTTTGAAAGCACATTATATAAAGTTGTTTTTGTATCTGAAAAATGTCTTTCATAATTTGAATATACAATTTCAAAATTTTCATCTAATATTACTATTTTTACTGTTGTGGACCCAACATCTAATCCAACATGTAATAATTTATTCATACAATTTATATTGTTAGTTTTTTCTAACGTTTCCTTCCATAAATTTAGATTTTTATAAGAAAATCTATAAACTTATATTATATAAATTTAATTATAAATTTGTGAAATAGAATATATAAATTTATAATTATATAAAAATCCCCTTAATATACGTATAATATAACTTTTGTCGCATTTTGTCAATGTCTATAATTGCCTAAATGGTTAGTTTTTGCAAGTTGAAAAAAGAGTAATTAAAATGAAGATTATTTATTAGATTTCATTTTAATTACTCTTTTTTACTTATTGTAGATTAATTTTAAAAATGGATACTTTTAAAACATTGTTATATAGTTTAATATAAACCAATATTGACAAAAACTTCCTAGCATTACAAAAATATGGAAAATTTCATGAAAACCGAATTGTTTAAATTTATGTTTTGGCCATTTTAATGCATATATAATTCCGCCTATTGTATAAAATATACCACCCATTGCAAGCCAGATTAGACTATATATAAGATTGGCTTGTTGATATATTTTTATTAATGGTACAATTGCTATTAAAACAACCCATCCCATAATTAGATAAATGCTAGTAGTAAGTATTCGAGGAGCTTTAATCCAAATTGCAGAAAATATTATACCTAAAGTTGCAAATCCCCAAACGACTCCGAAAATACTCCAACCCCAAGGCCCTCTCAAAGGTCCTAAACATACAGGGGTATAGCTTGCTGCAATTAATACGTAAATCATAATGTGATCAAATTTTCGGAAGATATTAATTCCTTTTTCACTAATATTTAGCCAATGATATAGTGTGCTAAATAGGTATAATAATAAAAGTCCAGTACCAAAGATTGTAAAAGATACGACGTCAAATGCATCACCATTGATTGCAGCAAAAACGATTAGAATAACTAATCCTACTAAAGATAGCGCAGCTCCAATACAATGAGTTAAGCCACTCATAAAATCCCTAACTTTTGTCATGATAACTCCTTTATATAAGTGTTTTATAATACTTATGTATTTGTTTGAAAATTATGTATAACATAATACTATAAAACTATAAAATAGTCAATTAGCGTATGCTTTGACGAAAATATGTATAAATAAAATGTGTGTAAATAGAATAATTTAAAATTATAAGAATAGTATGTACAAAGGAGGAATGTTTATGCAAAAATGGATTATTTTATTAATAATTGCAGTGATAGCAATAATAGGAATTTTTATTGTCTTAAATGTAAATATCGAGACAGAATATGTACCAGAAAGTGAAGTGTCAGAAACAGAATTTAGGAATACAATTGTGACTTTATATTTTCAAGATGGAGAAACTAAAGAATTGGTAAAAGAAAATAGATTGATAGATTCAAAAAATCTCTTAAAAGATCCATATAAAGAATTATTAAATTTATTAATGACTGGACCTGAAAACGAGGGATATAAAAAGTGCATACCAGACGGGACAGAAATAATAGACGTTGCTTATGAAAATGAAACTGTTATTATAAATTTTTCAAAAGAGTTTGTAGAAAATAATGGAGAAGAAAAACAAAAATATAATTCTGTATACTCAATAGTAAATACTTTAACTGAACTAAATGAAGTTAGTAAAATTAAGTTTATAGTTGATGGAAAAGAAATAGATGGTTTTACAGGAATAGGTCTAGATTTTAAACAAGTTTTTAGTAGAGTAAATTAAATATATTATAGCCTTTGAATAATTTTTCAAAGGCTATTTTTGTACAAAAATTAATTATATAAAATTAGAGTATATCTTTTGTTTTACATTTAAATTACAATTAGCAAATATTAATATTAATAATGTTATAATATTATAGAAATATATTAAAATGGAGAAAGTCTTTATGAGTGATAAAAAAGTGCTAATACAAGGTAAAGTGATTGATTATGGAGAAATGTCTGATGAAAAACTATTGAAATTATTTGCTAAAATGAAAGAATCCGAATTAAAACTTCATGAAAAAGTTATTAGAGCAGAAAATATTTTAAAATATTATGAAGAATATAATTAAAGGAGAAAAATATGGAGAGAGACATTGTATATAAAAATTTGGCGTCTAATATAAAAAATCTTTCATCTGTAGAAGTAAATGAGATTTCATTAATAATTGCTATTATCAAGAAAAATATACAAGATTTAATAAACAAAAATATGGAATTTTTGAATAAAGAGTTTTTGGATAAAAGTGAATATTATGGAACAAAGAAGATTGATTTAAGTAAGTATAGAGATCAAATTATAAAAGGATATGAAAATGAATTTAATAGAATTTCATTAAAATTAGAAGAAGAATATATGAATTTTGCATTAATGTTACAAGAAACTCAATCAAATCAAAAGATTTCTATTACAAACCTAAAGAAGGTTTTAGAGTCAAAACAAAAATATGTAGAATCAAATGAATACGATGAATTTATGACTAATATAGAAAATTTAGAAAAACAAAGAGACGATGCTGAAACAAAAATAGAATTTGATAAAATTGATAATTATTTAAACAATATAAGTGATCCAATAGAAATTTATAATAAAAAAATTGATATATTTGCAAATAGATATGTAAAATATTGTGGGCTGGAAGAAGTATATTTATCAAAACTAAAAAAATGTAATGAAAGAATTGAAAGTGCAATAAATAGTGTTATGAAATATGATGTTGGAGCTTTGACTATAATAAATAAAAAATCAATATTTACAATATTTTCTAAATTGTTAAGTAAAATATCAGGAGTTAAAAAGTTTGAGAAAGAATATGTATTTAAAAAATTGGAGAATCTAGAGAAAATTAAAAATGATACAGACAATATGTTATCAGAAATTGACAATGAATTAGATACAAATTTAATTTCCTTAGAGTTATACAAATCAAATATAACTCAAACTTATAATCCTGCTGTTTAAATAGTGGTAAAATATGAAAAATTTAGAATAAATCTTTATATAATGTAAAATTGTTAATTTAAATTCTACATCGATTAATAATTTTGAAGTTTTTACAAAAAAATTCAAAATCAGAAAAATATATTAAAAGACAAATTAGATAATATATTAGAAAAAATTTATAATTAGGAGAAAAAGTGATGGCAGATAAATATGATCCTAAATATTTAAAAAAGGATTCAGAAAAAGGAAAATCAACTAGTAAAGTAAAGTCACAACAAGACATAGAAAAAATAGAAGCTGCAAAGGCTGTTTTAGAAAAGTATAAACCCATGCTGGAAGAAATTTCACAAGCATCAATTGATATTTTAGCAGGAAGTGTAATGAGACCAATTCATAAAAAGCTTGAACAGATGCAAGCTATAACAGAAGCAAAAAAAGAGATGGACGAAAGCATTAAAACAACAACAAGAAGAGAAAAACAAAAAATAGAAGAGTTTGAAACTACAATAGATGTAGGAAGTGAAGATTTAGATAATGTAGTTCTTGCTAGAAATTTAGTTACACTAGGTAGAACTAATTTGGCTAAGGCTCTTGCTATATTTGCTAAAACTCCACATACATTGGCTGCTACATTTTATGCATTAAAAGGTGATGAAGAAAAAAGAGATATATCTCTTAAGAGAGCTCAAGTTACTGTAAAAGATATTTTAACAGGTCTTGAAGAGCGAAACGAAAGTGTTACGGAAGAAACAAGAAAGAGAGTTTCAACTTTTAATAAAGTAGAAAAGGAGACCGATCACCATACAACAAGAGAATTGAAAGCAGGAGCAATAGATTCAATGACTCAAGAATTTTTAGAAAGAAATTCTAGAGGTGCCATAAGAAATGGTTTAAGCTTATCTCTTGCTAATATAGGAAACAGAAGAAGATTTGCGGGGAACATGACTGCACAATTAGTAGAAAACGTAGGAAATTTTGTTGGAAGAAAAGCAGCTCTTTTAGGTTTCCATGAAGTTGCAGAATGGGTAGCAGATAAAACGGTGAGTAGCTCTGATGCAATTATGAGAAATGTTGGAATGGGAAATAAAGCATTATACTATCAACTAGATAAAAGAACAGCTGGATACGATAACGCAGAAAAAGTTTCCGCGGATACAAAAAGAAATGTTGATGGACTACAAGCTAATTCAGAGAAAAAAGATGAAGAATGGGAAGAAAAACAAACAAGTTCTGGAATAATAACAAAAGTGGGTACTAAAGTGACAAAACTTGAAAATAAAGTTACAACAGCTTCTGCTAAGGTTATTTCTAAAGGAGATATGGCTGTTTCTGAAGCTTATGCAAAGACTGCTTCTGTTTTAGGATTTGATCAACATGGAAAACAAGTTATAGAAAATGCACATGCAAGAAACATTAGAAGAATGAATAATGCTGAAAATCTTAATAAGAGTAGAAGAACTGTAGCGGATAGAGTTTTTGGATTTAAAGATAAAAGAAAACAGGAAATAATAAATGTTGGAAAAGAAGTTTCTGATTTTATTGATAATGTAAGCACAGAAATTGAAACACAAAGAACTCAGTATAAAGTAAAAAGAAAATTTAAAGCTGCTGAAAGAAAAGTTAATGCTTTAGAAGCTATTAGAAATGGAGCACAAGGAGTAATTGATTTTATTTCTCCATCATTATTAAAAGCTGATATGGAAAGAGTTGCTGCGCAAACAGAATTAACAATGAATCCTGAAAAATCAAATGGACAAACAGAAAAAAATGATGATGAAAGTAGAGAATAATCAAATATATGAAAAATGAAGAAATAACTTCTTTTAGGGATCTTGTTTTGCAATATCATAAAAGTGGGCAAGGTGATATTGCAAAATGTTATTCTAGAGAACAAGAAAATAAATTTTATAATTTGGTAGCATTAAGACTTTCTAATAAATATCCACAATTTGTTAATTACCTAGATTCATATAATTTGCTTAAAGATAATGGGCAAATTGTTACTACATATATGATAGATAAAAAAGGATTTTATGATAGTCAGAAGAACATTATAGGTATACGCCATTTTTTAAATAGACTTACTACTTCAATATTTCATG
The DNA here is from genome assembly GCA_017536685.1 of Clostridia bacterium. Taxonomy (GTDB): domain Bacteria; phylum Bacillota; class Clostridia; order TANB77; family CAG-508; genus Scatovivens. The sequence continues at coordinate 10,061 of JAFXGW010000026.1, forward strand.
AAATAGTTCATAAATTAGGATATTTAGCTGGGAATGGAGAAATAAAAAAACTTCCTGAAATATATCGAGAAGCTGGTACAGAATATATTACGGCAGAAACATTAAAAAGCAAGGATACAAAAGCATGTATTTTTGATAATTTTTGGGGAAGATTTCCAAATACTATTTCTAGTTATTTTCTTGAATATATTTTAACAAAACAAATAAATGCTGTTTTAGGTGGAGAGTCTTTAGAAGAATCAATTTTAAGAGGAAATTTATCGTTTGAAAATAAAATGATAGAATTTTTTGGAAAACAAAAATATGATGATATAACAAAAAAAATAACTGTAATTAATAGAGAATTTTTTTGTTATTCAGCCTTTTATAACATTAATTCCCCTAGAGAAAATCAAAAATTGAGAAAATCAATGAGTACTTCTATAGATAATATTCAAGATATGATTTTGAAATATGGATTTGACGAAAAAATAAAACTTGTTCAAAATCCAGAAATGGCTCAAAATATATTAGATGAAATGTTAAGATTTTCAGAATTAAGAGTAAGAAGAAAAGAGGGCCAACATTTTGTAGATAATCAATTCGAAGAATATTTCAATTCTGCTAAACAAAATTTTTCATTGAAATTTCCAGGAATAACTTTCAAACAAAAATTTATTCCAGATGAATGGCAAACAAAATATTCAGATTTTAAAAATGTTATGCAAATAACAGCTGAAGAAGAAGAAATTGTTAAAAGAATGGGAAGAGAAAATTATAGAAAATGTAAAGGAACTCTATTAGAAAGAGTATTTAAGACTAAGTTTTTGAAAGAACAATATGACTCAGATGAGCAATATTTTGTAACAAGTAGTGATAGAGATTTTGATAGAGAATTAAAGGTGGCAAAAACTATATTACCAATAGCATCTTCTGACGAGAAGGATATTGAAGAAAGACAAGAAGAAATAGAAAAACCATATGATATGAAATAATTCGTATTATATGGTCTTTTTATTTAATACAAACAGAGAATTTTTATATTAAATAAAATACTTCGCATGACTGTCGTGCGCAAACAAAGACGGGACAAATAAGTTTTTTTGAAAGATGAATAATTTAAAATTTGCCCCTTTGTTCTTTAATAGCATAAATTGAATCTATATTTTTGTTAGAAAAAAATAGTAAATAATAGATTTATTCTTGTAATATACATTGAATTGTTGAATTTGCTATATTTTTAAAATTGTGGTATGATATCAAAGATAATTTAAATTCAATAAATGTATGAATAAAATTTGGAGTGTTTATGGAATTAAAAGAAAATGAGCGAATTGATGATTTAGAATATAAAGGGTTAAAAATAATTCAAAATAGAGAAGGATTTTGTTTTGGGGTTGATAGTGTTTTATTATCAGATTATGCAAAAAAAATAAAGAAGAATGCAAAAGTTATTGATATAGGAACAGGAACAGGAATTATATCATTACTTCTTTGTAAAAAAACGGAGCTTTCAAAAATATATGGCATAGAAGTACAAGAAGATGTTGCGGAAATGGCTTCTAGAAGTGCTAAACTTAATAATCTTCAAGATAAATTCGAAATTATTAATACTAATATAAAAGATATTCTAAATTTTTTGGAACCCCATAAATATGATGTGATTGTGACAAATCCACCATATAAAAAAGTTAATACTGGAGTAAAAAGTTTAGACAAAAAACAACTTATATCTAGACATGAGGTAGAATGCACATTGGAAGATGTAATAGAAAAATCTAGTATACTTTTAAAAGATTTGGGAGAATTTTATATGGTTCATAGAGCTGAAAGATTAGTAGATATAATGTGTTTACTTAGAAAATATAAAATGGAACCTAAAGATATAAGATTTGTTCATTCTAAAATTAATGAAAAGCCAAGTCTAATATTAGTTAGGGCTGTAAGAGGCGCAAAAGAATTTTTGAAAATAGATGTACCACTTGTAATATACAAAGAAGATGGAGAATATACAGAGGAAATATTACAAATATATGACAAGAAAAAATAATATAGAAGGATGATAATATGAAAGGAAAATTATATTTAGTTGCAACTCCAATTGGCAATTTAGATGATATAACATTGAGAGCGCTTAAAACTTTAAGAGAAGTTGATTTGATTGCGGCAGAAGACACTAGACATACTCTAGGTTTACTGAATCATTTTGAGATATCAAAGCCATTAATTAGTTATTATAAGCAAAATGAAAAAGTAAAAAGTGAAATATTAATAAAAAAATTATTAGAAGGAAAAAATATAGCAGTGGTTTCTGATGCAGGAACACCAGGAATTTCTGATCCAGGTGAAGAAATTGTAAAGATAGCTATTCAAAATGAAATTGAAATTGTTCCAATTCCAGGAGCATGTGCTTTTATAAATGCATTAATTGCATCTGGCTTATCTTCAAGAGAATTTGTTTTTATTGGATTTTTATCTGCTGTAAAAAAAGAGAAAAAAGAAAAATTAGAAGAAATTAAATATGAAACAAAAACACTAATTTTATATGAAGCTCCACATAAATTAAAAGGGACTTTAGAGTTAATTTATGAGATATTAGGAGACAGAAATATAGTTTTAGCGAGAGAACTTACAAAAATTCATGAGGAATTTATAAGAGATAATGTAAGTAATATTTTAAATAGAATTGATGAAATTAAAGGTGAATTTGTTATTTTAATAGAGGGAAATTCTGAATCTAAAAGAGATTTAGAATTATCAGAGCTAAATGGTAAAACTTTGGAAGAACATTATGAATTTTATTTAAATCAAGGATTGGATAAAAAAGAAATAATAAAGAAAATTGCTAAAGATAGAAATACAAGTAAAAATGAAATATATCAATATTTTTTAAATAAATAGTATAAATGTTGAAAAAGGACTTAAATTGTTGAATAAAAATTTAACAATCAAAGTTCTTTTTTTATTAAAAATATTGTATTTTAATAAGCAAAATGATATAGTATGTATGTAATATTAGGATGAAAATAGTATTATGGAGGTCTTTGATGAGTAGAAGTAGAGGAAGAAGGTATGATGATGACTCTAGAAAGCTTAATATGAAAAAAGTAATTGCTACCATTATAGTAATTATTGGTATAATAATGATAATACTTTCTATAAAAAAACTATTAACAGGAAATGAAAAAAATAAAGATGTTTCGACACTAACTACTTATGTATCTGCTTTTAAAGATAATAAATGGGGAGTTATAGATAATAAAGGTAATGTAATTATAGATTTAATATATGATGAAATGGTAGTAATTCCGAATAAAAATGAAGACATTTTTATTTGTTCTTACAACTTAGATTATGATAATGAGAAATTTGATACAAAAGTTATAAATAATAATAAAGATGAAATATTTACAGAATATCGAAAAATAACAGCGATTGAAAATAATGATGGTATTAATGTATGGTATGAAGATAATATTTTGAAATTTGAAAAAAATGGAAAATATGGTTTAATAAATTTTGATGGAAAAATTGTTATAGAAGCTCAATATGATAATATATATGCGTTATCAGGTGTCAAAGATACGTTAATAATTGAAAAAGATGGAAAAAAAGGATTAATAAATAATAAAACTAACGAAGTAATAATTAATCCAGAATATATTGATATAATTTCTATATCAAATAATCATGATAATGGCTATATAGTAAAAAACACATTAAATAGATGTGGAGTAATCGCCAATGATAAAACTAAAATTTTAGAAGAAAAATACGATGACATTAGAAATGTTACTGGAAATGGTTATTATGTTGTTGTTGAAAATGGAATAGTAAAAGTAGTTGATAAAAATGAAAAGACAATTTTAGATACAGGTTTTGATAGTATAGAAGCAATACAAATAGATAATTTTATAATAATCAAAGATGGAAAATATGGTGTTATAGATAAAAATGGAAATATAGTAATTCCAGCTGAATATGAAAATATAAAATTTGGTGTGCCAGATGTTTTTATAGCTCAAAAAGATGGAAAAACAGGAATAATAAAAAAAGATGGAACTACTGTTATCAATTATGAATATGAAAGAATTTCTTATATAGAATCAGCTGATTTTTTTCAAGCAGAAAAAGCAAATTATAAAACTGATATTATAGATAGAAATTTTAAGAAAGTATTAGTAGATATTATTATTTCTGATTTGAATATAGAAAAAGGATATTTGAGAATAAGAGATAATAAAGATTACAAATATTATAATTTCAAATTTGAAGAAAAAACAAATAAAGAAATTTTATCAACAAATACTTTATTTTTGGTAAAAGAAAATGAAAAATATGGATATGAAAATAAAAATGGTGAAAGAATTGTTGATTGTATCTATGAAGAGGCCAAAGAGCAAAATGAATTTGGTTATTGTGCAGTAAAAAAAGACGGCAAATGGGGAGCATTAAAGTCTGATGGAACTGTAATTGTTAATCCAACTAGAGATTTAGAGCAATATTTATATATTGATTTTATATCAGATTGGAATAGATATAATGACTTAAGATTAAATGTATATACAAAGTAACAGAAGAAAAAGGGGTAAATCATTTTGGAACTAATGACGAAATATCAATATACGTATTTTATACATCCGTATATTATTGACGAAACTAAATATGATAAATATATTCTTAAGCTTTTAAAAGATAAAAAGTGTGTGTATAAGACATTTGAAAAGGAAAAAGATTTAGATATTTATAATTTTTTTCTACCAAATATTAGAGCATTTATGTTTCCATCATTTGAGCTAAGAGGCGAAAAACTTAAAGAGTTCAATTCATTAAAAATAGAAGATAAAAAAAGGAAGATTTCTAAAGATACTGCAGCATATTTTACTTATAATTTTGCTGAAGATATTCAAGGGAAAGTTGGAACAGAGAATGGAATATTCTTTAAGATTGAAGAAATAGAAATAATATGTTTTAATTCAGGAATATGTTTTTTTACAATGAAAACTCACTTAGAAAATACCAATAAATTTATGGATTTACTAAATTTTAATTATAGATTTAAAGGTATCAATTCTGAATTTGCATCTTTGAGAGATTATGAAAACATAAAAATACAAACCGATACTTTTAAAGACATGAAAGACATCACAGAATTGATAACTCAAATAACAGGAATAAATACAAAAGCTAAAATAAAAAATAATGATAGCGAGGAAATATTAAATTCTCAATTTTATACTTATTCTTATGTTTGTGTAGAAACTAGTAATTGGAATGAAAAAACAGATTTTATAAATATTGAAAACGATTTCTTAAAATTTGCAAATGTATTACCAAGTGATTATAATTCTGATTTTAATAAAGCAAATTTAGAGCATAATCTGCATATAATTGAGAGGCTCAAATATGTAAAGACAACAGTATCTAATATGAGTTCAAATATTATGTGTTCAGGAATAGATACTTATAATTATACTAAATTACCATATGAGTATGAAAATCAATATTTTTATCTCTATATACTATCTTTGTATAAAAAGATTTTTTTGATGAGGTTAGACTATGAATTTAAGCAATATGATACAATTATTAAAAGGAAAGATATATTTATAAAGTTTACTAAACAAGTTTGGAATAAAGAAGTTACACTAGATGACAGTGGAGCTTTATATTACAAAACTTTAAATAGAGCTTTAGACTTGAATGGTTTATATTCAGAAATTCAAAATAAATACGAAGTTATATATAAAGATTTAAATATAGAAAAGAATAATGTTTATTATTCTTTGATGGTTATATTATTAATATTTTCACTAGTATTTAATACAGTAAACATTATAATATTAATGTATTTATTGTCGTAAAGGATGTTTATATGAAAATAATAAATGGAACAGATATTGTAGAAATTTATCGAATAAAAAGAGATATAGAGACGTTAGGTGATAAATTTTTAAGTAGAATATATACAGAAAATGAAATTAAATATTGTGAATCAAAAAAACTTCAAAAATATCAAAGTTATGCTGCTAGATTTGCTGCTAAAGAAGCTATATATAAAGCTTTAAGTGATTATATAGATTTTGAATATTCTTGGAGAGATTTTGAAATATTAAATGATGAAACAGGAAAACCTTATGTGAAATTAGGTATTAAGATAAAAGACTTAGAAAATTTAAGCATAACTCTTTCTCACTGTAAAGAATATGCGGTAGCAAATGCAATTGCTATATATAAATAAGGAGATAAAATGGAATTTTTTGATTCACACGCCCATTATAATGATGAAAAATATGATTTGGATAGGGAATCTATAATAAATGAAATTTATAATGAAAAGATAACAAGAACTGTTTGTGTTGGATACAATTTAGAACAAAGTAAAAAAGCGCTACAACTTGCAAAAGAATTTCACTTTATGTATGCAACTTGTGGAATTTCACCAAACGATATTGATGATTATGTGGATAATAATATAGAAATTATAGAGAAATTAGCAAAAGAAAAAAAGATTGTAGCAATTGGAGAAATTGGGCTGGATTATTATTGGAATAAGGAAAATAAAGAAAAGCAAAAAGAACTTTTTATAAAACAAATAGAAATTGCAAATAAAATTGGAAAGCCTATTGTAATTCATACAAGAGATGCCGCTGTTGATACAATAGAAATTTTAAAGAAATATCCAGTAATTAAAAAAGGGATTTTTCATTGTTGTCCACTAAATCAAGAATTAATAAAAGAAGGAATAAAATTAGGGTTCTATATATCGTTTAGTGGAAATATAACTTTTAAAAATGCTAAATCAGAACCTTGTATATCGCTAGTACCGTTGAATAGATTGCTAATAGAAACAGATTGTCCATACCTTTCTCCAGAACCATATAGAGGAAAAAGAAATGATTCTAGAAATGTAAAATTAGTAGCTCAAAAGCTTGCTGAAACAAAAGGCATAGAACTAAAAGAAATTGCTAAAATTACTTATGAAAATGCTAATAGAATATTTGAAATATAGTATAATAAATACTTATTTAAAACTAATTGTTTATACGCAATTGGTTTTTTTTATTTAATAGGAAAGTTCTCCTTTCCTATTAAATAAAATGCTTCACATGACTGTTGTACACAAATTTTATTACATAAAATTTGGAACACGAACAGCTAGAGTATACTGATACTGTAACAAGCAAAGCTTTAACAGTATCAGCAAAAGACAAGGCAAATAAATTTTTTGAAAAAATAATTTAAAACTTACCTATTTTGTTCTTGCAATAATTGTAATTATCATCGTGAAATGCTTAATTTCGTAAGAAAACTATAAAAAGTGCGAAAAAAAGTAACAAAAACTTAATAAATGATATTAAAAACATGTTAAATGATGTTCCGTAGTGAGTTTGAACATGATTTGAAAAAGAGGAAAAAAATTGGTATTGCAAAAAAAAAACTAAATGCTATTATGTTGCTAATGAAATGCTAAATGCAAATTTAACAGGGAGGATTTATTATGAAAAGGAAAATGTTAATCTCAATTGCATTAATTACGATTATGCTATTGAACTGCATGATGCCTTTACTAGTGGTAAATGCAAACATGTCAGGTGGTGAAGAGATTCAACTAAACAGTAAATTGTACAAAGCAATCAAATCTAGCCTTTATCAAGAAGGAATAGTATTTGAAAGTGATGACATTACTCACACGATAACAATAAGTCCTGAAGAAAAAGCTAAAGTTAAGAAATTAAATCTTAATGAATCTGCAATATTTGATATTACAGGTATTGAAGCTTTTTCAGCAGTAGAACACTTAGAGTTATCTGGTAATAACTTATCTAAAGAAAGTAATTTAGCTGTTTTAAATTCATTAACAGCTTTAAATTATTTGGATTTATCAACAAACCAATTAGATGATGTTTCTGATATATCTGAATTGATAAGTAAATTACAAAAAAATGGAACTGTAATATTAAGTGGTCAAACAGTTACACAAGTAAATAGTGTATTTATAGATTCTGAAGAAGAATCAGACCAAGTTGCTACAGCTTCATTTGAATTACCAGGAATATTAGAACTTGCTGGATATTTAAAATCTGTATGGAAAGAAGAAAAAAGATATTCACAAAGAATTAATCCAACAGAATCATCATTATTAACACCATATATAGAAAAAGCTCCTATGTATGTTAAATCAGATGATAATTTAATAGAAATTACAATTGCTGATAAAGACACAGGTATTGGATATTATGGTATGGTAAAATTTACTATATATATATATGATGATGCTACAGAAGCAGCACAAGCTAATAATCCAAACAGAGCTTCAGAAAACATATTAAATGGAAGTAGATTCTATTTATATTATGTAATTCATGATAGTTCATCAGAAGCTATAACAACAATGGATACAAATCTATATAGAGCTATCAAAGAACAATTAACAGGTGGACAAACTGTTAATTCAGACTTAACAAGTTATCCATATGTAGTTAATAAAGATGGAGATATGGTATATGAAGAATTTACATATACTACAGAAGAAATTGGTAGAGATACATATAAAGTATTAACAAATATAAAAACTGGTGAAATTCAATATGCAATTAATTCAGAAAATGGAGATATTTATTCATATAATGGTACAGGAATGCCATCTTTTATCAATACTCATTATGAAACTATTGAGATAAAATCAGTAGATGAAAATGGAAATGTATCAATAAAAGAAGGATATAAAGTTGCATTTAAAGGTGATGAAACAGGAGAAACATTATATGTTGCTGCATATGATGATGCAAAAACATTTGTTATTAATGATTTAGTATTAACAAATAAAATTACATCATTAATTTTAAATAATAGACAAATCAGAGATTTATCAGGAATTGAAAAATTTATAGGATTAAACTCTGAGTTAAATGTTTCTCACAATTATTTAAGTGATATTGACCCAATATATAGTTTACAAGAACATAAAGATTATTGGGAAGCTCAAATGATTGAAACATTCACACACTGGTTAAAAACAAGACAATATGGAAATTTATCAAAATCAACATCAGCTGTAAACACAGCTAAAAAAGGTGTTGAAGATCAAATTAAAAATATTGAAAAAACAAAAAATTTAATTTTCAATATTTTAGTAGATGCTGGAACATTAGAAAGTTCAGCTGAAGACTATGAATCACAAATAAAATCAAAAATAGATACTATAAATGGATATTTAGATACTATTTATGGATATACAGCTGAATCAGGTGAACATGTAGATGGATATTTAGATATAATAGATAAACATTTAAATGATGCTGAAACAGGATTAAATAAAGAATTAAATTCAATGTATTCATATTTAGGAATATTATATGATTTATATAATAATAAGTATAAATTAACAACATTTTTAGCTGATGATGTAAATTATATGACATATGAAGAATATGAAGCATATAAAAATGCAACAGAAACTTCTAGAGATTCTGCATATCAATTATTAGTATCTCAAATTAATTATGTAAAATCTCTTGAATCACATAAATCATTAACTGATTTAGATAAAATATTCTTTAGCGAATGGTGGGGAATAAATTTAGATGATCCACAAACACAAACACCAATATCAAATTTCTTTGATAAATGTTAGAAAACAATGCTATGAATAGAACTACTATAGTAAATTACTTAAATGTGTTTAGAGAAATGGGATTATATTCAGAAATGGCTAATTATTGTTTAATTCAAAGAATGAACGATGATACTGCAGCTGGATATTGTTACGAAAAAGAATATTTAGAAAAGAGAATGGAAGAATTAAAATTGGAAGAGATTCCAATGGATCTAGAAAATGCAGTATTAGAAGCTATTGAAAGATATGATGAAACTTCAGAAATTAATGCTCCAGAGCTAACAGATTTATTCAACTTATATATAGAATATACAGAAACAATGTATAATTATACAAATGAAGGTTTAACAGAATCAATATATATGTGTTGTGGAGAATATAAAGAAGTAAATAGAATTATAGATTCTCATGTTTCATATACTGATGAAGAAGTTTTTGATAAAGTATTAGAAATGATTGAGAGTGCTTCAGAAGAAGAAGTTACTACAAATACTGATGCGATTAGACAAGTTCTTAATAGAGTAGGTAGATCAGTTATAAATTATGTAGAATTATTTGAAATGGTTAATGGATACCAAAGCGAAGCAAATAAGCTTTATGTATATAACCAATTAATGAGTTTATCAAACAGATTAATAAATGGTAATGTACAAAGATATGTAATATTACCAGATTTAAAAGCGTTAGATATATCATATAATGCAGACTTATATAATTTAGAAGGATTAACAACATTAAAATCTTTATATGATTTAAATGCAGCATATTGTTATATTGCAGATGTAACAAACGTTGAATGGGCACAATTATCAAAATTAAGAAAATTAAACTTAGCTTATAACTATATTTCAGATATTAGCCCAATTACAGAATTAACAACATTAAAATCTTTAAATTTAAGTAATAACTTAATTGAAGGAAAATTAGATATTTCAGAATATCAATATGAAAAATTATTCAAAAAATTAGAAGAATTAAACTTATCAGGAAATAAAATTTCTGATATAACAAGTTTACTAATCTATTTAGATTATGTAACAAATGGAAATTATGCTAATTATATAGCACAAGAAAACAGCATTGATATTAACTTAAACAATCAAAAATTGACAATCGATATAGAAGAGCCAATTAATCTTAAAGAATATCCTACAACAATTGATATAGAATTACCAAAAATATTTACACAATTATTAGCAATAGATACAGAAAGAACAGCTTTTGGTGAAAATAGTCAAGATGGTAGAATAGAATCAGAAGGAACATATGTAACATTAAATACAAGAACAGAAGGAGATAAAACTGGAGAAGTTGTAGTAATACCAATGACAGGAAATGGTCAAGAAGTTGATACATGTGTTGGTGCTGGAACTACTTTAAAAATAAAATATAAAGTTGTAGCTCCAAAAGTTACAGAAATGAAAGTTACACCAAATGAAGATGTAACTGTAAAAGCAGGAGAAACAAAACAATTTACAGTAGAAATTACTGGAGAGAATTTAGTTTCAAATGATGTAATATGGGAAGTTGAAAATGCTCAAAATGAAAATACAACAATTTCAGAAAAAGGTTTATTAACTGTTGATGCAGAAGAAACATCAGAAAAATTAATGATTACAGTTACTTCAAAAGATGATGAATCAGTAAAAGTAAGAATAGATGTTGCAGTAACAGTTGCTACAGATAATGAAAACGAAGGAACAACAAATCCAGGCGAAGGAAACGAGGGAACAACAAATCCAGGCGAAGGAAACGAGGGAACAACAAATCCAGGCGAAGGAAACGAGGGAACAACAAATCCAGGTGAAGGAAACGAAGGAACAACAAACCCAGGTGAAGGAAACGAAGGAACGACAAACCCAGGTGAAGGAAACGAAGGAACGACAAACCCAGGTGAAGGAAACGAAGGAACAACAAACCCAGGTGAAGGAAACGAAGGAACAACAAACCCAGGTGAAGGAAATGAAGGAACAACAAATCCAGGTGAAGGAAATGAAGGAACAACAAACCCAGAAGTAGATGTAATAGATACAGCTACATTAGGATATACAGTAGGAGAAGAATATTTAACAGGAGTTAGTGCAAAAACACCAGTAGAAGATTTCAAAACAATTTTATTAAAAGGTAAAGAATATAATGTTGTAATTAAAAAAGATGGAAAAACAATAACATCTGGAAATATGTCAACAGGAATGTTCGTACAAGTTCAAGATAAAGATGGAAATTTAGTAAAAGATAAAAATGGTGATTTTGTAGTTTATGAAATAGTAGTAAAAGGTGATGTAAACGGAGATGGTTTAGCTAACTCTTTAGATTCAATGTTAATCAAAGCATATAGAAACGAAGTAACAGCGTTAGATGGTGCAGTAAAAGCTGCTGCTGATATTAATAATGATGGAAAAGTAAATTTAGCAGATTCAAAATTATTATTATACCATAGAGCCGAAGTTACTGGTTATAATTTAAATTATACAAAATAATTTATAATTACTTAGGCGATTAAAAGTCGCCTAAGTGAAAATATAACAACGAAATATGTAAAAAAAAGGTATTGCATTTTAATAAGAGAAATGATATCCTTGTATTGTATTAGCAAATGAGGAGAAGATGAATTATGAAAAAAACAAAATTGATATTATTGCAATTATTTATTGCCATTGTGTTAATTTCAACAAGTGTTTATGCTACAGTAAATACGACAATAGCTATTTCAATAGAAGAAGCAGCAGCTTTTAGAGGTGATACAGTTGATGTAATCTTATCTTTAAAAGATGTTGATAAAGAAAAAAAGATACAAAGTGTAGCTGGATATATTAATTATGATGAAAATGTTATAGAGGCTATTAGTGTTGATAGCATTAAAAAATCAAATGAAAATACAATAACAATAGGAAATGAAGTATTAGATGTTGAAGATTTAACAAATGCAGGATTAGATGATATACCAACAACATCATCATATATAGCATTTAATGGAAATCCAACAACAGAAAATGATGCTAAAATTGTTATTGATTTTAAAGAAGGTATTACAGAAGATACAGAACTTTTAACAATAAAGTTTAAAGTAAAAGAAACAGCTACTATAGGTGAAGTTGAAAAAGCTATTTCTTATTCAATGTTTGTTATAACAGCAGGTTCAGAAGAATCTGAAGAAATAACAAAAGATATTAAATTAACTGTAAAAGCTGTTGAAGCCGGAAATAACAATGGCAACAACACAAATAATGAAAATACAAACAAAAATGTAAACACAAACAATGAAAATAACACAAATACTGATAAAGATAAAAACACTAATAAAAACACTAATAAAAATACTAATAAAAATACAAACAAAAATACAAACAAAAATATTAATAAAAATATTAACAAAAATACCAATAATAGTGTAAAAAATACATCAGACAATACAGTATCAAGTGCAAAAATACCAGCAGCTGGAGCGAAACTTATACTTATACCAGCAATAATATTAATTATATTAGCTTATGTAAGCTATAATAGATATATAAAATATAAAAATGTTTAATATTTTCTTTAAATAATTAATAATCCCTGAAGAGATAGCAACAAAGCTATCTCTTCTTTTGTTATACATCAATGTATTCATGTTCAAAAATATTCAATAGGAAAAATTGCAAATTTTTAATCAAACAATATTTCGTATTTAGAATGCAAAGTGAATTTATAAATATTTCTATTGCATAAAATTATTAATATTGTTATAATATAAACAAATTAATTTATGGAGGGAAGGTTATGGGAATACTTGTAGTAGTTGTTGTATTTCTAATTATATGGGCTGTTGTAGTATATAATGGTTTAATTCAATCAAGAAATAAAGTAAAAAATGCATGGAGCCAAATAGACGTACAATTACAAAGAAGATTTGATTTAATTCCTAATTTAGTAGAAGCAGTAAAAGGCTATATGACTCATGAAAGTGAAACATTAACAAAAGTAACAGAGCTTAGAACTTCATGGGCAAATGCTACAACTGTTCACGAAAAAGCAGAACTAGATAATCAATTATCTGGCGCTTTAAAAACAATTATGGCTGTTTCTGAAAATTATCCAGACTTGAAAGCAAATCAAAATTTCTCTGAATTACAAGAAGAATTAAGAAATACAGAAAATAAAATTTCTTATGCAAGACAATTCTATAATGATAGTGTAACAATGTATAACACAAAAATAGAACTTGTTCCAACAAATATTATTGCAGGAATTTTCAAATTCCAAGCTGAGGAATTATTTAAAACAGATTCAGAAGAAGCTAGAAAAAATGTAAAAGTAGATTTTAGCAAATAATTTTTAAAGAGTTATCTGGATAGATAACTCTTTTTTATAAATAATAAGATATAGTAAAAATATAATGATAATCAAGCTAGGATTAAAAATAAGACAATTTTATATTTTAAATGTAAAAGAAGTCCACCAAGAATTTTAAACCTAAATAAAGCGCTTTAGGAGGTATATGTTATGTATGAAGATATAAGGAAAAATAAAATGAAAACAGGTATGATTGTATTTGGTTTCTTAACAATGATTACATTAATCATTTATTATATATGTAATGCTTTTGGGTATAGTGAATATTCAATAATTATAGCATTAATATTTTCAATAATTTCAACAATTGCGACGTATTATAACTGTGATAAAGTAGTTTTGGCATCTGTGAAAGCAAGGCCTGCAACTAGAGAAGAAGACTTGCAACTTACAAATATATTAGAAGGATTAATGGTTACGTCTGGTTTAGAAAATAAACCAAGATTATATGTTGTAGATTCAAATCAGCCAAATGCATTTGCAACTGGAAGAAATCCAGAAAATGCAGTTATTTGTGTAACTACAGGATTAATACAAAAACTTAATTATTATGAGCTTGAAGGTGTTGTGGCTCATGAGCTTGCTCATATAAAGAATTATGATATTATGGTTTCTGCTGTTGTTAGTGTAATGGTTGGTTTTGTAGTAATGCTTTCAGATACATTTTTAAGAGTAACATATAGACGTAGGAGAAACGATGATGACAATGGAAGTGCAAATGCAATTATAATGATAATTGGACTAATATGTTTAATTATATCACCACTTGTCTCACAGTTAATTCAACTTGCAGTATCAAGAAGAAGAGAATATTTAGCAGATGCTACAGCAATATCATTTACAAGAAATCCAGATGGATTAATTTCAGCATTAAGAAAAATTAGTTCAGACGATACAACAATGGCGACTGCTAGTGAAAGTAGTGCTCACATGTTTATTGTTACACCATTTAAAAATAAACGAAAAACTGATAGGAGTAGTTTGTTTTCAACACATCCAGCAATAGAAGAAAGAATACAAGCTATAGAAAATTTAAAATAAAATTTTACTTAGAGAATTAAAGGTTACAAAGGGTTCAAGCTTAGACTTGGACTCTTTTTTTGTAATGCTTGGCAATTGACAAACATATAAATTAATTATATAATGAATTTGCAAATTAAGGGGGCTAATTTATGAAATTAAATGAAAGTTTTTCTATTATTAGAAAAATTGTTTTCATAAGTATAATTTTAATTTGTATGTTTATAGTTGGAGCAAAAGCTGCTAAATCTGATGTGAATTATGTGACAATAGTATTTCCAGAAAATTATGAAACTACAGTAATGACAAGTAATGTAAATGTTTCAGAGATATTAGCTGAGAATCATATAATTATTTTACCTGATGAAATTGTTTCACCATCAGTAGATTCTTTAATAGACATAACAAAAACAATAACAATATCTAAAGTTACAGACGAAAAGAAAATAATAGCAGAAGAAATAGAAAGTGTCACAACAGAAGAGCTATTAGGTAAATATATAACAATAACAGATAAAATTATTGTAGAGCAAGTTGAAATTCCTTATGAAACAATAACAAAAGATGTATCAAAAGAAGGAACAGAGACCAAAGACAAAGTTCTTCAAAATGGAAAAAATGGTTTAAAAGAAATTAAATATAAAGTTAGATACCAAGATGATAAGGAAATAGAAAGAACAGTAATTTCTGAAACAATTATAAAAGAGCCTGTAGATAAAATAATTCAAATTTCTACGAAGATTACTTCAAGATCAGGAAAAAGAGTAAGTTCTCAATCTCCAGAAGCAATAGCAGCAAGTGTTGCTGGTATAACACCAACAATTAGAAGCCTAAATACATCTGCTTATTGTGCATGTATGGCTTGTTGTGGTAAAACAAATGGAGTAACGAGTTCAGGGAATATAGCAAAAGAATGGTATACAGTAGCTGCTGGTAGTGGTTATCCAATAGGAACAGTTATTTACATTCCAGCTTTAGCAGATAAGCCTAATGGCGGATGGTTTGTTGTGGAAGATAGAGGTGGAGCAATATCTAATAATAAAATAGACATATTTATGGGATCTCACTCACAAGCAATTATTTTTGGAAGAAGAAATTTAGAGTGTTATATATATCAATAAATATAAATTAAGTAAAAGGAAATGAATTAATTCATTTCCTTTTTTGTTGCAGTAATTATAACTGTCGGATCTAAATTGAAAATTAGGACGATGATTTCATTATACAAAATAATTTGTTTTTTTGGGGGTTTTAATTTGTAAATACAACACATATATTGAAATATTTTAATAATATACAAACTATAATAAGTTATATATTTCAAATTTTTTAATAAATAATATGAAAAAAAATTTTTAAAAAGAGTTAACATAACGTTGAAAAAGACTTGAATTTGTGGTATAATAATAATATGTATAACTGCGCTTATTTTTATATAGTATACAAAATGGAGAGTTCCAAATGTATATGCAATTGATTAATAATATTTGTTAAGTGTAGCAAATTATTATTATTTAAAATTGAATAATAAATATGTTTGGAATCTCAAAAATTATATTTATAGCATTAAAAGAGAAATTTTTATATTACTAGGGAAATATAAGTTTTGTGATTTTTTTGTTTTTTTCTATAACAATATTAAAAAAATTAATCAAAACTTAATATTAGAAGATATAAATCTTTGGTAATTCAAATCCGTAGTAAAAGAAACGTGAAATGCTTATATATTAATAGATAGGTGGGATATACAAAATTAAATTTTTAGTCTAAGATATTAGTGATAAATTATGTCTTAAATATTAAAAGAAAGGGAGATTTCAATATGGCAAAGAAGTTAAAGAAAATTTTGGTTTTAGCAGTGGTATTTACAATGACTTTTGTTAATTATGGATTGCCACTACAAGCAATTGCATCTGAAGGTGAATCGTTTTTTAGCTTCGCTTTTTTTAGAAAAAACGAGATTGCTTTTGATGCATACTTTGATAATAATCCTAATGAAGTAGAAAAGATTTTAGATGTAAATGATACTGCAAAAATTACTTTAGAGGTATCACCATTAATAGAGGGGTATCTAAAAAGTGGTAGTTTGAAATTTAATTTAAAAAATGGAAACGAAAATAACTTTAAAATTCAATCACTTAGCATTGAAGAAAAGGCGGAACTCGAGCTTGATAAAGTAGACACGATAATGCTTGAAGAGTCAAAAATCAATGAAAATATCGTGAAGAATGAAAGTGTTATAAATAATTCCAACGAAATAAAAAATGAAGTTGTTGAAAATAAAGTAGAAAATGACGACAAAGTAGATAATAAAAAGTCTGAAGACAAATCAAATGATATTGAAACAGAAGAGAATCCATTTAGTAATTTATTTAAAAATACAGTTGTTGAAGACTTAACTAAAGACGTTTCAAATGCACTTTCTAAATCTAGTAATGCAAAAGAAGCATTAAGTGATGTTCTAAATGAAAATACAGAAGATGCAAAATTAGATGAATCTATAAGCAACGATAAAATAGAAGAAAGTGAATCAATTGTTCAAAATGAAGCTGTATCAAAAAACAATGAAGAAAATCTTCTTGAAAAAGCAAGAGGCTCTTATGAAGTGAGTTTGACGAGTGATAATGAGATAAGTTTAAAAAATATAATTGATTCTACAAAAATATTTGTGGAGATTGCATATAAATCTTCAGAAATAATTAAGCCGGAAGATTTGTATGGTGAACTTGAAATTACTTTACAAGGTAACTATATAAATAAAAAATTAGAAACCATTGAAATTAGTAGAAAGCAAGAATTAACTTTAGGATGGGAATATAGTAAAGAAATTATTGTTAATTCTGATTTTGCAAAAGTTTCACCATTTACTGTAGGAAAAAATACAGGAACAATATTAGAAAATATTGTAACAGTAAAAAGAAATATAGAAAACCAAAACTCTTTGCCAATAAAACAAACAAATATTAAAATTGAAATCCCTAAAATAAATGATAAATTACCAATAGCTGTTAATGTATCTGCAAATAAACTAATGGCAACACTAGGAAAGGAATTAACAGGAAAAGAATTTACAAAAGATAATTGGACTTATGATAAAGAAAACGGAATTATTGAAATAAACATAATAAATCATGACAGAATTGTAGGAAAAGATGAAGATAAGTTTGATGTTATTTGTAGATATGAAGACTATTTGGAAGATGAAAAAATAAGTTTAAATAAAAAGGTTGCAGTAAAAGTTGAAGAATATAGTTCAAAAGAAAACAAAGTTCAAGAAAGAGAGATAGATGAATTACAAGAAAAAAATGTTGTTGCAGGGGAGTTAATGTCATATTCAGTAATTGAAAATGAAGAAACAATAGGAAAAGGTAAAATTAATGCTAATTACCATATAGAAGTGGGAGAAACAAGATTTTCAAGTAAGATAAATGTTGCAGTTTTAACAAGTGATATTCTTGAAGAAATAGTAATTGAACCAATAAAAGAATATTATAAAAATAAAGATAATGTCGAATTTAGTGCAATGTCAGATATAATGTATGCTGGAGTAAGATTTAATGCAGCAGAGATTAAAGATATGCTAGAACAAGGAAGCACAATTGATATATTAGATGGAGATGGAAATGTATTCCATACAATATCAAGAGAAGTAAATGCAAGTAAAATTGAATTTGCAAGTAAAATTGATAAAGTTAAAATAAGAATAAATGATGTAAAGGTAAATGGAAATTTATCAATAGAATTCATAAAATCAATTGAAAGAAGTGAGTATTCATTAACTGAATTTTGTGGATTTGAAAAAATAGAAAACGTATACAAAGGAGAAGTTAAATACGTTGGATTTGAAGAAACTTTTCAATTACCAGAAATAAAAGATGAAATAAGATTAACAAATACAATTACACAAGCGAATTTATTAATGAGCAGAACTCACCTATCAACAATTCATGAGAATGAAAATGTAGAGTTCAAAATTGATCTACTTAACAATTTAGAGACAAGTGACTTGTATAAAAATCCAAGTTTTGAATTAGTATTTCCAGTATTTGTTAAAGAAGTGAAACTTAATAATATTTACATGCTATATCAAAATGGATTATCAATTAGAGATTACCAAGTTATTAATGAAAATGGAATAAATAAATTAATTGTTAACTTAGAGGGGATTCAAAATGGATTTAATTTTTCAGATATAACAAATGGTACGGCTATTATTATAAACACAAATTTAGTTGTTGATGAAATTACACCACAAAAGCAAGATGAAATAAAATTATACTACTGTAATGAAGCTGTTACTAATTATCAAACACAATCATATTGGAGTATATCAAAGCAAATACCAGAAGGAATAATAAAAGATACAAACGGTTATGACTCAAGTACATTTGAATATCAAGCACCATCAGGATTAATTGCAGTGAACGCGATTACAAATTATGATGGCACGGGAGAAACTGTAAAATCTATTAATCAAGGTGAGATTATAAAAACTATTCCAATAAAAGGAGAAAGTCATATAGCAACAATGGAATTAACAGTTGTTAATAATACTAATACAGAATATACAGATATGGTGTTACTAGGTAGAATTCCTTTTAAAGGAAATACAGATGTTGTAACAGGTGAAGATTTAGGAACTAATGTTGATACTGTAATGAAGTCATTAATTATTCCAAATGCTGTTAATACAAATTCAGCTAAGATATATTATTCAGCCAATCCAAATGCTGATAGAGATTTAAATAAAGATGGAAATGGATGGGAAATAGAATATTCAGGATCTGCTCCTATTAAATCATTCATGATTATTGTAGATGAAAAGGTTGCACCAAGTAACATATTAAAATATAAATATGATTTCGAAATTCCAGCGAATTTAGGATATGAAGTCGGCTTATCTGGAAGTTTCGGAGCATTCTATAGTATTAATGAAAATGAAGTATCTGTAACAAGAACTAAAATAGCTGATAAAGTTGGTGTTATTACTGAACCAGGTGTTAAATTAAATGCTACAATGTCTGTTGATATTGGTGATGGCACTGAAATAGGAGAAGCAAGATTCTTGAAGTATACCATTAAAGTAGAAAATACAGGCAGTGTAGACTTAAAAAATGTTGTTATAGAAAATATTAAACCAAATTTTACTTGGTTATGTGATGTGACAACAGACATGGATGGCGGAAATGATGGATATGATAAAGTTGGATATAATAAAGCAACATTTAATATAGATGAAATCAAAAGAGGTGAAAGTGTAGAAAGAATTGTAGTTGCGAAAGTTGGACAGATTCCGACAACAATGGATGAATATTATGCTTCTACTGATAATTTAGAGTTTGATTCAGAAACAAACCAATATTATGTCATAAACTCAAATAATGAGAGACAATATGTAACAGAAATTCCAAGTGAATTATTTATAGAAAATTATGCAACAATATATGTAGATGATACATTAAAAGGATTTGAAACAAATAAAGTAAAAAATAAGATAATTCCTTCAAATTTTGATATAGAAACAACATTATTGGAATTTGTTAATAAACTAGAACCTGAAGCTGAATTTCAATATATTATAGATGTTCAAAATATTTCTGGGGAAACTATTGAAGATATAATAATAGAAGATATATTACCATCAGAAGTAGCTTTCAAAGGACTGGATGAAAGATTTGATACTTGTGAATATGAGTTTGATGAAGAAACTAATAAATTAACTTTAAATGTAGGAACTCTAAATGATTTAGAAAATTTTAGAGCGTATATTAGTTGTAGTATTGATAACTTTAAAAATATAGCAAAAAAGATAGTTGGAAATCGTTTTATAGTAAAATCAGGAGATATTGAAGAATATAGTTCTTTAATAGAAAGAGAATTTGTTGGGGCTGAGTTAATAGTTGCTCAAGAAACAAATTTAGTAGCAAATGAAGTTCTAGAATATGAAAAATTTGAAGTTGTTGTAAATGTTAAAAATAGAGGTTTAGCAGATTCAAAAGAAATAAAATTTGAATTAGATGTACCAGAAGATTTTGAAATTATAACATTAACATCAGAAAGTAAATATCCTATTCCAACAAATATTGATGGAAGCAAAGTAACAGGAAGAATTTCAATGTTAGAACCTAATGATGAAATCTCATTTATTTTAATACTAAGATGTAAACCATTAGGTGAGGGGGAAAGTAATAGAGTATTTAATATAAATAGTCAAGTAACCGAAAGTTATATTGGAGAACTTTCAATGAATTTATTAGAGATTACTGTTTTAGATAACCCAAATAGAGATTTGACAGAAGAAGAGAAAAAACAAGAAGAAGAAAAAGACATTATTGTAGATCCAAGTGCCGGAGACAAATACAAAGAAGACGTTGAAGAAGAAAAAGATAAAATAAAAAATGAAACCACAGAAACGGTTCCTGAAGAACAACCAGAAAAGGAACCAGAAAAAGAACCTGAAAATGAAGAAATTCAAGAAGTGGTAGAAAAAGAAGAGTCTTTATTAACACCAATGCAAACATATAGAGTTACAGGAAAGGTTTGGAAAGATGAGAATAAAAATAATGCAAAAGATTCAAATGAAGAAGGAATCAATAAAGTACAAGTAACTTTATATGAAGGAGATGCGAAAATAAAGACTACTATTACAGATTCTTTAGGTAAATATAGATTTAGTGAAGTTCCTCCTGGAAATTATACAATTGCATTTAGTTATAATGGAACGCAATATATTGCAGCTAAATACAAACTTTCTAATGTTATGGAAGGCGAAAATTCAGATGCGATAGAAAGTGAAGAAGGACTAGCAGTAACGGAAGTGATTAATATAATTAATTCAAATATTGAAATTAATTTAGGTCTTCAAGATAGAGATAATTTTGATTTTGAAGTTAATAAATATATAACAAAAGCAATTGTTAATACAAAAGGAAAAGAAAAAATTGAAAATTATAATAATGAACAATTAGCAAAGTTAGAAATTAGATCTAAAGAATTAAAAAATACAACAATAAAATTAGAATATAAAATTGTAGTAACTAATAACGGTAATGTAGATGGAGTGGTTGGAACTATAAAAGACTATTTACCTGAAGCATTAACTTTTGATGAAAAAGAAAATTCTGGCTGGAAATTAGGATCTGATGGAGTTTTATATAATGAAACTTTAAACAGTACAGTAATAAAAGCTGGTGAAAGTAAAGAATTGAAATTATTATTAAATAAGAAAATGACAGAAGATAATGTTGGTACAATCAGTAATAAAGTTGAAATTACAAATCTGTCGACAAATAATACTCTTAATGAAGATGTAGAGAATAACATAAGTACACAGGAAATGATTATTACAGTTAGTACAGGTAGAATAATTAGTAGAATATCAATAATATCAACATTAATAATAATAACAGCATTTATATATGGAATAAAAACAGGAAAAATCAAAAGGAAATATAAATAGAAGGGAGGGATATATATGAAAAAGCCAAGTAATTCAAAATTAAAAAAATTCGTAATACTAATATTGTTTATGATATTATCAATTGAAATCTATATGTCTCTGCCAACTATAAGTAAAGCTGTAGAATCTAGTTTAAAAAACTTTGAAAAAATGGTAGGACAAATAACATCTTCTGTAGCTATTACGGAAACAAAAGAAATGATAAGAGAACATAGAGGATATTACGAATTAAATAAAACGTATGAAGATGCTGAAGGAACTACTGGAATATCAGATATTAATGAATATATATCAGGCGTTTTGGAAGACGCATATAATCCAAGCTATGGGTGGTGGTATTCATTACAAAATAATGCTTCAATATTTTGCGCAGAGCATGGAGCTGCTTTCCCAGTTCCTGACAACTTATATTTACAAACATTTCATATTGGCAAACAAGATACTCATAATGGTGGATGGGACAGTGCAGATACAGTTGGAGCTAGTTATACAGATTATATGGAACATTTAATGGTAGATGACTGGTATAAATGTACAGGAAGAAACACATTAACTTTATTACCTGCAAACTGGACTCCTGAAGGTGTTATACCAAGTAAGGTATCAGTTGATGAATACCAATTTGACTGGAGGACTGGTAGCAGTGGAAGTATATCTAGTGATGCGAATGCGACTGACATTGCAAGAGATAGACAATTTATTCAACATACATTAGTAACAGTTGATTATACCGCAGGTGCACCATATTTTGACCCAATGCAAGTATATTACTTTACATACTCAAATAGAGAAACATATAGAAATGATCCTGCTCAGTATGCTAACTGGAAATACAAAAATGGATCAGCTCCTGGTATAGGAGAAAATTTATATAATGCAGCAGCTGCTGTAACTCATACATTATACGGAAAAATAACACAGGAGTATGGCGAGATTTCAATTGTAAAACCAGAAATGAGTTCTACAAATGAAGCTGGCACATCATTAAAAACGGGTACAACAATAGCGGCAGATCAAGTTACATATCAAGTTGGTCCTATATATATGAAAGACTATACTTATGCTTGGTCTGAATCTGTAAAAGAGTATTCAGGTGAGTCTAGTTTAGACGCAGAGAATACAGCGGATATTGTTGAAAGAATGGATGCTGCTGAAAAAGAGTTCTACAAGGGATTAATTTGTGGAATTATAGAAATGAAAGTTGAATTAGATAATGGAACAATTTTATATGTGGATGGTGACGAAATTGCAATTACATACTCAAAAATTGATGAAAATAGAACGGAATTTGTGAATTCTTATTATGAATCACCATCATTACATAGTGAATATGTTTTTCCGTCTCCAAAAAGTGAATTTTATATAAATATTCCAATTTCATCTTGTGTTGGTGCAACAAAAATTACAAAAATTACAGCAAGATATAAATGGACTGAAATGGATGGAGAAGTTGGAGATATGACAGGTACTTTCCATGATTTGGAATGGACTGGTAATAAACAGTTAAGAGGTTGTGCAGCAGATGAATATGATTGTACAAATGTAATTGATGGATATGAATGTAATTCAACACAACAAACAGCTTGCTACCATACAATGAATTATACGAAACATAATTTTGATTGTGGAACAACAGGATATTGTGATTATTGTAGTGACCACTATGACACACCAAGTGTTTGTAATGGTGGTACTTGGGAAAGTGATACAAAATATCATAAAGGTTCTTTAAGTTGTGGAAAATATGAACACACACATGGTTATGGTTGTGGAAATTGGACTTGTGGATATTCAGATGGAGAATATTTATGTGGTTATTCTTCACATGAACATGATGATTCATGTTATCATGAATGTGATGATGAATGTCCAGATTCTTGCGAAGATGATGGAGAACTTACATGTTCAACTCACGTACACGATGGATGTGCTAGACACTGGCATAAAGATACGGCTAGTAATCATAGTTGTTGTGGAAAATATGAACATACCCATGTTGATTGGTCTAATGCTAATAGTACAGGATGTTATGGAACAAAGACGTTTGATACATATTGCCCACATGGATTTGATGGAAGTGAACATACTTGTGGAAAAACAGAAGAACATGAAGGATCTTCATGTGGAGCTTCTGATTGGGGTGATACACACATAGGTGATTGCTATGGTTGTGGTGACGAAGGAAAAGGAGAAAAAGGAGTATATAATCCGGCAGAAGACGAACCATCAAGATGTGAACATGATCATGCATTTTGTGCAAAATGTGTATGGACGTGTACTGGGGATACTGTTAAGAATGCTCAAAAATTAAATTATATTGTTTGGGCTGAAGTTTATGAAATGACTATAGAATGTTATATCGAAAACATTCCTCTTGTAGCAAAAGTTGAAGTAAATAAATATATATATGATGTTGAACATGCTAAAGAAGGTGGAAATTTAGATAATTCTTTTGGACCATCTGATGCAAGAAAAGAATTAGATGAAGCAGTTAAAGAAACTAATCCGGTATATGTTGAAACTGATGATTTTATAACTTACAAAATTGTTTTAACAAATGAATCTGCTTTTGGAGTAAAAGTAAGAGTAGATGATATTTTACCAGAAGTAAATCTTCTTTCAGATGATGGAAGTGTTCCAGATGAAGGTATATTTAATTTTATTAGTGCATATGTAGGTGGAATTGAAATTACAGATTTAATTAGTTTAAGACAAAGTATTATACAAATTAATGCTGAATCTGAAGCTTCACTTACAATTACACTTCAAGTGAAAGCATTAGAAGGAAAATATGAGAATTTAGGAAAAATAATTACAAGAAATGGACTTGAAAAAGATAGCATAACAGATCCAAAACCAAATGATGTTGATTTTATAAGAACTGTTGATGATGATGGTCCAGTTGTAAATCATATTGAAGTACAATGTAATGGAACAACAGAAGAACCAAGAATTGAATCAAGTGACTGGTTTATTCTAAATAATTACAATACATTTATTGATAAATATGTGTATAAATATGATGAGGCAGAACAAATTGAAAATAATAAATTAAAAATAACAAAAGAAACATCAATTGTTGATGAAGATAATGTGCTATTAGAAACAAGATTAAATACAAATACAGTAACAGAAAACATAAGTGATGGAAATGTTGAAGATAAAAGAAGAGTCGATAATGGTGCTCATGAAGGATATAAAGAAGCTCATCCAGTAAATGTTGAAAAATATGAGAAAGTAACTTATGCAATCAGAGTTTCTAATGAAGCAACTGATGTTGAAAATACAGATCCAACTGGTAAAAAACCGGCAACCCAATTTAAACCAACTTTAATTGTTGATAGATTACACAATGGTTTACAATATGAATATAAATCAATTTCAGCAAAGATATTTGATATTGATGGAAATGAAAAACAAGTCGCTTTGGATGTTGAATGTGAACATGTAGGTACAGAAGGAGAATATGAAATTTACAATATTACTACTCCTACACCTATAATAATAAATCCAAATGAGTACATAGAATTCTATATGGAAGCAACTGTAGTTCAAAGTAATATGTATTTGTTTGCTATAAATAATTCTGCTAAGTTAGAAAAAATTTCAAATATTAATGACGTTGATGTAACTACAAGAAATATATCTAATCAACAAGAAACAACAGAGTATATTAGATTAAAAGATTTAGTTATTTCAGGTAAAGTTTGGTTAGATATTGATAAAGATGGTTAATGAACGACACTTCTAGAGGTTTGTTAGATGAGAGAAATAACAATATTAATAGCAAAGCTATGAAGAAAGATATTTTAGTTAGGTTGTATCAAGTTGACAATGAAGAAAATGCAACATTAATAAGAACAACAAAGACAGATGAAGATGGATTATATACATTTGGTAGAGATGAAGAGTTAGATTGGTATGACACTTATAATAATACAATTGATTATTCAAAAGATACAAAATATCAACGTATAGATAAAGCTAACAATAAAGATGAAAATGGAAACTATACAAGTGATAGTGTATATAACAGATATTACATTGAGTTTGTATATGATGGTGTTGTATATAAGAGTACAGATGTTTATGCTGGTATGAAAAATTTAAAAACAAATAATGGTTATTTTAAGCCTTTAAAAGATGGAGGAGAATATGAAATAGATTCAAATGCGACAGAACTTGATAAAGATAGAAAAGAATTCAATAATCGCTATGAATATATTTCTTATGATATAGCTTATGATTTAGATTTAGAACATGATCCAGAAAATGGAAGAGGTGGAGACTTAGTATTCCAAAAAGATGGTCATGAATCATATTTAATTGAAGATAGTTCAAGAGATATGACTTCAAAGAGTTTTGTTTTAAAATATGAAACATCAGATGTACTTAAAGCATGTAAAACAGCAATGAATAGTTGTGGTAGTTCAAAATGGAAACAATGTTCAAATCACTGGGATGATTGGCAAGTTGCAATTTCAATGGGAATTATAGATGATTCTTTATATCCAAATACTACAGCTGGTAGAAAAGCAGCACAATCGTATTTGAAGAGTGTATATAATACATTACAAGAGAATGCAAATGATACAGGTGATACTCAAATGATTAGATACTTATGGTTATATTCGTTTAACAGTTCAGTTGATCGTACAATGCCTGAAACAGAATATTTAAAATACATTAATTTAGGATTAGAGTTAAGAGAGGATGTTGATTTAGCACTAACAAAAGACGTTTATAAATTAAAAACTACAATTAATGGTGAAGAGTTAGAATATGATTTCAATTTAGGAGACACAGATGAATATCTAAATGATTATATAGTTAAACAACCATATGGATTTGAAATCTATGAATCAGACTATAAATATAGAGTTGAGCAATACATTTCAAAAGCGGTAGAAGCATATAAAGGTACAGAAGGTGAAGATGAGCTTAATATTGAAGTAACATATAGAATCAATTTGAAAAATGTTGCAACAACAGATGATGATTCTATAAAAAATGCAGGAGATACAAAACTTGATGTAAAAGTTCACGAAGTATTAGATTTATATGATCAAAACTTTGAAAAATATGGAACAACATTAGGTCCAGTGAAAATAAAAAATAGTGAAGGATTTTTAGAAGATAAATCAAGGGTGGCAGTAGAAGCTTGGATATTTATGAAGGAATCTGAAGTTATAGAAGGTTTTGAAAAATCAACAGAAAAATACTCAATAGTAAAAGATCTTGAAGAAACTGTAGATTTTGAAGAAAAAACTTACAAAGTAAATGAATCAGGTATTTTTGTAGTAAAAGAAAAAGAAGATGAAACTATAACAGAAGAAGCAAAGAAGAAAATAAAACCAACATTTAAAGAAGATCCTTTAGGAGAATATGTAAAAGTTAAATTGGAATTATCAGACACTTCTTCAAGAGGCAAAGATGTTTTCTCAGATAAAGGAAATGATTTTGCTGAAGATGGTTACAACTCTTTGTACATTAGAGGTATGGATAAGATAACTATTCCAGAAGGCGAGGACCTAGACATTTATGTAAAATATGTTGTAGATAAAGATGCATTAGAAATTACAGTAAATGAAGTTTATAATGAAACACAAACAGTAACTAAAGAATCTTTTAATATAGAAAGCAAAAAAGTAGAAACGATAACATTAGAAAATGATAATATGTTTGAAGTAATGACTAATGTAAAAACAGAAAATAAAACTGTTAATGGAAAAGAAGAAACTGTTACAACAGCTATATTGGAAAGATCATTAAAAATAGCAGAAAAAATAAAAACTTTATTTAAAGATTTGTATGGTAGAGGTGAAGAAAATATAGCTCAAATTAATGCATATTCAGTGTGGTATGAAGATGGTAATCCTGCGTCATTAGTAGATAAAGATTCTAATGCAGGTAATATAGGTATTAAAAATACTTCTACAGAAGAAAGTCCAAAAGACTCTGAATACTCAGAGGAAATGACTTCAGCTGATGACTTTGATTACTATGAGGATATGACATATAAAACAGGTATAGATATAACAGCTGAAGATACAGAAAATCCACCACCAACGCCAACACCAACGCCAACACCA
>JAFXGW010000027.1 GCA_017536685.1 Clostridia bacterium
AAGATTAAGTGGTAATGAAGCAGCAGCTATCGCTATGAAACAAATTAATCCAGATGTTGTTGCAGCATTCCCTATTACACCTTCAACAGAAATACCTCAATACTTTTCTAGCTTTGTTAGCAATGGTCAAGTAGATACAGAATTTGTTGCTGTTGAAAGTGAACACAGTGCAATGAGTGCTTGTATCGGTGCTCAAGCAGCAGGAGCTAGAGCTATGACAGCTACTTCTGCAAATGGTTTATCTTTAATGTGGGAAATGGTTTACATTGCTTCAAGTTTAAGATTACCAATAGTTATGTCTTTAGTAAATAGAGCAGTTTCAGGACCTTTAAATATACATAACGATCATTCAGACGCTATGGGAGCTCGTGATAGTGGTTGGATAATGTTATTCTCAGAAAACAACCAAGAAGCTTACGACAACCTTTTAATGGCTCACAGAATTGCTGAACACAAAGATGTATTATTACCTTTAATGGTATGTCAAGATGGATTCATCACATCACACTCAATTGAAAACATTGAATTATTAGAAGATGATAAAGTAAAAGAATTTGTTGGAAAATATAATCCAGAACATTATTTATTAAATGATAAAGAACCAATCGCAGTTGGTCCATTAGACTTACAAGCATATCTTTTTGAACACAAAGCTCAACAAGCTGTTGCAATGAGAAATGCTAAAAAAGTTATTGCTGAAGTATCAGCAGATTTCGAAAAATTAACAGGACGTAAATATGAATTTTTCGAAAGATACCAAATGGATGATGCAGAACTAGTTGTAGTTTGTATGAACTCTACAGCTGGAACAGCAAAAGCTGCTATTGATGAATTAAGAGCTCAAGGAGTTAAAGCTGGTTTAATCAAAGTTAGAATGTTTAGACCATTCCCTTCTGAAGAAATCGCTGAAGCTCTAAAAGGTGCTAAAGCAATCGCTGTTTTAGACAAAGCAGATTCATTAAATGGTGCTGGTGGAGCATTATTTGAAGATGTAGTTTCAGGAATGTATGTAGAAAAAATTCATGTTCCAACAGTTAACTATGTATATGGTATCGGTGGTAGAGATACTACAGTAAAAGATATCCAAAAAGTTTATAAAGATCTAGAAGAAGTTGCTGCAACTGGTGAAGTTGGTAACCCATATAGATATTTAGGATTAAGGGGGGAAATTTAGTATGGCATATAATCATAAAGAAGTAATGGCTAATAAACCTTCAAGATTTACATCTGGTCACAGAATGTGCGCAGGTTGTGGTGCACCATCTGTTGCTAGAACAATATTAAGAGCATTAAAACCAGAAGATCATGCAGTTATCGCTGGTGCTACAGGATGTATGGAAGTTTCAACTTTCATCTACCCATATACATCATGGACAGATTCATTTATTCACACAGCATTTGAATGTGCTGGTGCAACTTTAAGTGGATGTGAAGCAGCTTACAAAGCTATGAAACGTCAAGGAAAACTTCCTGAAGATAAAGATACAAAATTCATCGCTTTCGGTGGAGACGGTGGAACATATGATATCGGTCTTCAAAGTTTATCAGGAGCTATGGAAAGAGGACATGATATGGTTTATGTTTGCTACGACAACGGTGCTTACATGAACACAGGTATCCAAAGATCTTCAGCAACACCAAAATTTGCTGATACAACAACTACACCTGCTGGTTCCGTTGTTCCTGGAAAAATGCAATATAGAAAAGATTTAGCAAAAATCATGGTTGGACATAACCTACCATATGTTGCTCAAACAGCAGCTATTGGAAACTATAAAGATTTATATGAAAAAGCAGAAAAAGCTATCTATACAGAAGGTGCTTGTTTCTTAAATGTTTTAGCTCCATGTCCTAGAGGATGGGGATATAACACAGAAGATTTAATGCAAATCAATAAATTAGCAGTAGATACATGCTACTGGCCATTATATGAAGTTGTTAATGGAGTTTATAAAATAACTTATAAACCAGCTAACAAACTTCCAATCGAAGAATTCTTAAAACCACAAAAAAGATTTAAACATATGTTTAAACCAGGTAATGAATGGATGATTGAAGCATTCCAAAAAGCTGTTGATGAAAAATGGCAAGAATTATTAGATTTAGAAGCAATGACAAATAAAGCTGAATAATTTTAAAGCACACCTAAAAATAGGTGTGCTTTTTTTATTTTATTAAAATTATCTTTTCTGCTATAACTTATTATTTTTTTACAAAATTACTATGTCTTTATTATTTAAATTCTCATATTTTTATTTTGTATCTTAAGAAATCCACATTTTATTGATATTTTGTGGAAAATAGAGTATAATTTTAATAGATTTTAATAAAAAGGAAATAAAAAATGAATTTAGAACAAGAAACCAAATATATTTTAAACAAATATAATGCTCATGCAAATAAAGGTTATGGTCAAAACTTTTTAATAGATCAAAATGTTGTCGATGGAATTATAGAAAATGCTGGCGTTTGCAAAGATGACTTGATTATCGAAATTGGTCCTGGACTTGGTAACTTAACTTCCCCACTTCTTGAAAATGCCGGAAAAGTTATTTGTATAGAACTGGATCCAAAAATGGTAAGTATTTTAAAAGATAGATTTTCTTTATATGAAAATTTTGAATTAATAAATGATGATGTTTTAAAAGTAGATTTAAACAAAATTATTGAAGAAAACTGT
Source organism: Clostridia bacterium (assembly GCA_017536685.1). Classification (GTDB taxonomy): domain Bacteria; phylum Bacillota; class Clostridia; order TANB77; family CAG-508; genus Scatovivens. Next base: position 2,681 of record JAFXGW010000027.1, read on the forward strand.
AAATTTAAATCTGCCAAGGTCGTTGCTAATCTACCATACTACATTACAACCCCAATTATTATGAAGCTTTTAGAAGATAAGTTAAATTTAGAAAGTATTACTGTAATGGTTCAAAAAGAAGTTGCAGAAAGATTAGCTGATAAACCAGGTGGAAAGGAAGTTGGTGCAATTACTTATAGCATTAATTATTATACTAATCCAGAAATAATAATTGATGTACCAAGAGACTCATTTATTCCAGCTCCAAACGTAGATTCAGCAGTAATAAAATTAGATGTTTTAAAAGAACCTAAAGTTAATGTTTTAGATGAAGAGTTATTCTTTAAAGTTATAAAATTCTCATTCTTACAAAAAAGAAAAACTTTAATCAACTCTCTTTCTAACTCTGGATTACTCCCAAAAGATTTCTTAGAAGAAATACTAAATAAACTTGGGATCGATTCAAGAGTTAGAGCAGAACAATTAAGTTTAGAACAATTTGGGCAAATCGCAGACCATATAAAAAACAATGATTATTAAATTTTTTTTCTATACATCTTGTATTACAAAATATTTTTTGACATTACACTATTCTATTTATTTAAAATTTATAACAAAAATGCTCCCTCAAAGGAGCATTTTGTTTTTATTAATCAAGATAAATAGAATTTAATATCATATACTTTAGCATCATTATTATAAAATTGAAGTATGTATTTTTAAAAATCTTATTCATCAGAATTTTCAGGAATAGAAACAAAAACCTCTATACATTCAATAAACTGATGATTTTTATCATAATCAAAAGATATAGTACTTGTACTTGTATTTATATTATCTAATAACCACTCTAGCTCTTGAACTGTAGTATAACTTTTTTCTGATCGTTTATTAGTAAAGTTAATACCAAATTTGTTCTCTCTCAATACACATTTTACAACAATCTTTTTACTTGACGTTTTTTTATTATTTTCAATTGCAGCATTAATTAATGCATGTAAATCTGTTGTTTCTGTTCCCATTGATCTAATCCCATTAATATATTGAGAATGTTTTAAAAATTGATTATTATAAGCATAAATATAATAACAATATATTCCTATTAATACAATTGAAATAAGCATTATCGTTATTGAAATTATTTTTATATTATCTTTTTTCCTAAATATTTTGGATGTAATTATTGCAATTACCGGTACAGCCAAAAGAACTAATGACACTCTAAATTGCATTCTGAAGAATATTAAAAGACAAATAGAAAGCATTATAACCCAAAAATAAATTTTATTATTAAAAGATTCTTCTTTTAAATTAATTTGCTCTCTTTCAGTTTCATTACCTTGACTTTTGTTTCTCATTGATTTAAATATGAAAAAACATATTGCATACATTACCAAAACAACAGCACAAATAGTCCCCGCAACAACTGATATTGGTGTCAAAATTTGTCTTGTAGTAATAACATCTGCATAACAAACTTGATTACAACTAAGCCATAACACTAACATTATAATAAAAATCTTTTTAACTTTTGTCATAAAATTCTCCTTCTTTAAAATATAAAATTATTAATAACAACACCTAATAAAAAAGAAATTATATTACTTATACATGTGATAAATAACGGTGATTTTTCTTTAAAAACTAGATATTTTTTATAAAGAACACATTCAACTACTATAGCCATTATTTCTAATATTATCACAGCTAAATAATAAATAAAATTATTATTTAATAAAAGAATCAAATTTGCTGAAAACACAACTATTGGGTTAGTTAAGACATTAGCAAAGAAAATTATTTTTATATCCTCTTTGTCTCTGATCTTTAGAATAATTGCGATTGGCACTTCTATTATAATCGTTAATATTAAAGATCTTATCAAACTAGAAATCATTTTTATTCTCCATTATTTTATTATATTTTCTCATTCCTATATAAAGAATTATAGCTGATATTATAGTTATTAAAAATAAACCAGATTGTGTAAATAAAATATTTCCATATCCAAAAAACACTGGCAATGCCCCTAAGAACAGTGCAAATGTTAATAAACCAAATGCCATACCTTTATTATAAAATAAAATATTACTTAGAGCTGTAAGAGTTATTGGCATAGTCATATTAAAAAATAATATAGCTAAAACTCCTAAAAAACAATTATCAAACGCAAATATAAATAAAATACTTGATATAACCAATGATATTATAGAAATTTTTGAAAAACCAATTTTATCCCCTATTATTCCACCAAACATTTTTCCAAATACAACAGCAAGTATTGATATAAACGCAAGGAATAAATCACTTTTCCAATCAAACGCTAATATTAATCCCATATAGCTTCTTATCACAACAGTTATCATTAAGCATACAACAATTAATTTTTCAGATTTATCTAACTCTGGAATTATTAATTCTGCATTTTTCACTTCATCTTTTATTTTTTGATATAAATAAAAGAGTAAAATTGCAGAAATAATAACTGAAATAACTAAAATATAATACTGATTAAATTCAGTAAATTTAGGAGTACTTCCTAAAAATATTCCCATTGCTCCTGTTGAAACAAAAATCCCTGATAAACTCGCTTTTTTATCACTTATATTTAAAACATCAATTCCACCACCAACATGAAACATTGCATTTCCTATTCCCGCCACAAGGCAAGCTATAATTCCATTTTGTGAAAACAAATACGCAAATGCTACAAGCAAACATCCTGTAGCAGAACAAATAGCATTTCTATTTACTTTATCCGCAATAATTCCTATAGGAAGTTGCATTGCAAATGCAAAAAAATTATATATAAGTACACTTGTGAACAATATCAAACTATTATCTATATTAGGAGATACTAATCTATTTACTAAAATTGCACATGCTAAATCTACAATAAAATGAACTAAAGCATATACAAATACTATTCTTTTTTTCATAAAATTCTCCAAATAAATTTTCGACACTTATTTACAAATTAATCTTATCATATACTTTTTTTATAAACAAGTAAAATTTAAAGCCATCGAATTCGATGGCTTTAAATTTTGAATTGTATAATAATTTCCAAATTCTTACATATTGTAATGTAAGTTTGATTCTAAAAAAGTGGAGTAAAGAGTTTCTACGCAATGCAAATTGCTAGAATTTCTATTAATTCTCATAATTATATTAACTTTAAGCTATTTGTTCTTTAATTTTCTCTAAAGCAATTGCAAGTTGATCTGGACAAGAAGTTCCTCTTCCCCTGCAATCAATTCCTTTCAATTTCTTAATCGCTTCATTTATGTTCATTCCTTCAACTAGTACAGAAACACCTTTTGTGTTTCCTGCACACCCACCAATTATTTGAACTGATTTAATAGTTTCATCTTCTACTTCAATATTCATTTGCATTGAACATACACCTTTAGGTTCGTATTGATATATCATTTATATCTCTCCTCATTTTGTATTTATTATTTTTTATATTATTACCTTTTTATATAAATTTATTAATATTTATGATTAGTAAAATATCATTAAAATCAATGATTACTAGTTCTCTTTTATTTTTGATATCAAAATTTATTATTCTTAAAATTTTACTATTTCATCATAAATACTAATAATATATTGGTCTGTCATTCCTGCCATATAATCTATTATTGCTCTAGAATAATTTTTTATATCAGTTAAATCATAAATTACTTTATTGAAATATTTTGTTTCATCTCTATCTTGACAATTAGAATATTTTTCAAGCCAATTTGAAAATTCATGTGCTAAAACAGGATAATATCTTTTCATTTTTCTTAAATTTTTATTTGTTGCAGTTCCATTATATTCTCTTTTTAAAGTATAGAAAATTTCGTTCATAACAACTTTAAAATATCTAACTGTAGGCTGAATCTTTTCATTTTTATAAATTTTTTCATAATTGAACTTCTTAATTCTTTCCATTGTTATGCGAGCTTCTTCTGAAAATTTTAGTCCCTCTTCAACTGAACTATTTTTACATAAATCTCCTGTTAAATATCCAATTATACTTGTATTGTTTACTCTTATATTTTCAATCATTTTATCAAGATTTAATAGATCTCTGTCTGTAAGAAGCTTCATTTCTTTTGCATCTTCTAAATCTCTTCCCAAATAAGAAATATTGTCTGCAATTTTAACTACACAAGCTTCCCATGTATATGGTGCATATTTATTTGAATGAGTAAATTTTTTCAAATCAATAAATTCATCTCTTGGCTTTTGTCCAGAAATCATAGGATCTCCACTATGTCCAAGAATACCATCTCTTACAGCATATGTTAAATTTAAATTTCTCTCATTTCCCGCAATATCTTTTAATAATTCTAGATCATCTACACAGTGCAACCCATTACCAGCATGCCAAAACTTTTCACCGTATTCTCTTTGCGCAATTTCTGACAGAATGAATTCACCTTGATGTCCAAAAGGGCTATGTCCAATATCATGAGTAACTGCAATTGCTTTTGTAAGTTCAGAATTTAGTCCCAAATAATTTGCAATAGTATTACTTATGGAATCTACTAAATTTACATGTTCTATTCTTGTACAAATATGGTCATTTTTTGGAGAAAAAAAGACTTGAGTTTTATGTTTTAATCTTCTATAAGCATTACAATTTATTATTCTCGTATAGTCTCTATCAAATTCACTACGCATTGGTGCATCACCATATATTGGATCATATAGTTTCTCCATTCTCCAAATTGCATCTTCAAATTTGTCATTTCCTTGTATCATTGCTTCTTTTTCAAATTTCTTCATCTTTTGTTTCACCCTCAAAATAATATTTATTAATTATTATTGCTTTGTCTTAGTAGTTCTTCTAATTCTTTTTTATCGAAATTATATTCTTTCTTGCAAAAGTTACAAACAATATTTGCTTGTCCATCTTCTTCTATAATTTTTTCTAATTCTTCTTTTCCTATTGAAATTAGACCTCTTTCAAATTTTTCCAATGAGCAATCACACTCATATTTCATATCAAGTTCTTGAGCTAAAATCATTATATTTTCATCACCAGTAACAGTTCTTGCTATTTCTTCTAATGATTTATTCTCATCTATCATTTGGCTTATACTTGGTGCATTTTCTAAAGCTTTTTCTATTGCTACAATATCTTCTTCGGTAGCATCTGGCATTAATTGAATCATGTATCCACCAGCAGCTTGTACTCCATCTTTATTTACCAAAACTCCAAGAGCAATTACTGTAGGTTTTTGCTGCGATTTTGCAAAATACTCTGTAAAATCTTCAGCTATTTCTCCAGTAACTATCGGAACTAATCCAGTATAGTTTGTATCTGTTACTTCGTTTTTATTTAAGATATTTAAAAATCCATTTTGTCCAATAGCTCCACTTACATCTAATTTTCCATTTGTTTTTAATGGTAATTCAACATGAGGATTATCTGTACAAACTTTTACTTTTGAAGTAAAAGCTTCTCTTCTTACTACAGAAATTAATGTTCCCATTGGTCCTTTTCCATTCATTTGAACTGTTAAATAATCTTCTGTGTCTTTTATTTCTGTAAATCCCATCATTCCTGTTATTGTAGCAAATCTACCAAGTGCTGCTGTAGTAGTTGGTGTTAAATCATGTATATTTTTTATTTCATTTATCATCTCCGTAGTATTACTACAAACTAGACTTACTCTTCCTTCGTGAGCTAAAAATTTTGCAACTCTGTTCATTTCTTCTCCTATTTTATTTGTTAATATTTTTTATAAATTTATATATTTCAATATTTAATCACTTCTATAATTTTAAGCAATTTAACTTTTATAATTCATTTATTAAATGCTTTTCTAACGTCTTTATATGTACTCATTAATAAATCATATTTTAAAGCTTCTGGTAATTCCTCATTATACATTGCATTTGAAATTGGAATTGTATATTGATTATATTTAGGCATAAAAAATCTTGTTTTTACAATATAATCTATTAAACAATCATCTTCATGTACTTCTACTTCATTTCTTTCTAAGAAGTTTTTTAACATATCTGTATATTCATCATGAAAATAATTGAAAACTTTTGTATATTCTTTTTTCTTTGCTAGTTCTTTCATTTCTGCTTCTATTAGCACTTTTTTCACCTCATATATAGTACATTTTCTCAAGCATATTTTATAATAAAATTTATCTTTTTACAACCCTTTTAATAAGCTTATTTTATATTTTTAACATAACTTTAACTCTTTATAAAAGTAACCTTTTACATTTCATTTTAATAATATAAAACAAATATTAAAACATCTAATTTTTTTAGATTAATATTATTTAATTTATTTTAAAGAAAGGATTTTTTATGAATACTTTAAGATTAAATTCAAGAGGACCTGAAGTAGAACTTCTACAATCTACTCTTCAAAAACTTGGATTCTATAATGGTGCAATTGATGGAATATTTGGTTTTCAAACCTTTACTGCTGTTCAAAATTTTCAAAAAGCGAATGGTTTAACAGTAGATGGAATTGTTGGAGCAAATACTTGGAATGCTTTAATGCCGTATATTAATGGATATACTAGTCATACCATAAAAGAAGGAGATACTTTATTTAAAATTGCTCAAATGTATTCATCTACTGTTGATGCTATTATTTCTGCAAATCCTAATATTGATTATGAAAATTTAAAAATTGGTGAGAGAATTATTGTTCCTTTTGGAAGTGTTGTAGAAACTAATATTAGCTATACTTCTCAATTTTTAAATATGGATATTGAAGCTTTAAAAATTATTTATCCATTCCTGCAAGTTTCTTCAATTGGTAGAAGCGTTTTAGGTAAGCCTCTTCAAGTAATTCGTTTTGGAAATGGTCAAAAAGAAGTGTTTTATTGTGCAGCAACTCATGCTAATGAATGGATTACTGCACCACTTTTAATGAAATTTTTAGAAAATTTGTCAAAAAGCTATGTAAATAATCTTCCTGTTTTCGGAATAAATGCTAGAGAACTTTTTTCAAATGTTTCTTTGTACTTAATGCCTATGGTAAATCCTGACGGAGTTGACTTAGTAACAGGTGCAATTTCTGAAAACTCTTGGGCATATAGAAATGCTAAACAGATTTCAAATAATTTTCCTAATATACCATTCCCAAATGGTTGGAAAGCAAATATTGAAGGAATTGATTTGAATCTTCAATTCCCGGCTGGTTGGGAGCAAGCACGTGAAATAAAATATGAACAAGGATTCAATAAACCAGCTCCACGTGATTTTGTTGGATATGGTCCACTTACTGCTCCCGAAGCAGTTGCCTTATATACATTTACTCTTCGTCATAATTTTTCTATAATGCTTACTTATCATACTCAAGGAAGAGTTATATTTTATCAATATCAAAATCAAACGCCACCTGGTAGTCAAGAACTAGCTGAAAGATTTGCAGAGCTTTCTGGTTATAGTTTAGAACAAGTTCCAGAAAATTCAAGCTTTGCTGGTTACAAAGATTGGTTTATTTTAAATTATAATAAACCAGGATTTACAATTGAAGTCGGTCTTGGAACAAATCCTATTCCAATTTCTCAATTCGACGGAATTTATCGTGAAAATTTAGGCATTTTAGTTTCAGGTATGCTACAATAAACTTAAAAATAGACATATGCTTATATGTCTATTTTTACTTATTTATAAATTTTATCTGCTGTTTTATATTAAGGTTTTAAAACAACTTTTATACAATTATCTTCTTTAGCATCAAAAATCTCATAAGCATGTTTGGCCTTTTCTAAAGGAAGTGTATGAGTAATAATATCTGTTGCATCAAATTCCCCTTTTTTTATCATTTCTAATATTGGCTTTACATATCTTGTTGCAGGACATTGTCCCATTTTTAAAGTTATATTTTTACTGAATAAATTACCTAGAGGAAAATTATTATATTTATTTCCATAAACTCCTACTAATGCAACATGCCCACATTTTCTAACAGCCTGAGATGCAATTTCAATTGCGGATTTAGAACCTCCTTGTAACTTCAAAGCAGTTTCAACCTTTTCCATTAATGACATTTTTCCATCTAATCCAACACAATCAATTACACAATCTGCTCCTCCATGTGTTATTTCTTTAATATATGCACCTGTTTCATCATACTCTTCAAAATTTAATATTTCTGCTCCATATTTCTTAGCATGCTCTAATCTATAACCAACCCTATCTACCGCAATTACTCTTGAAGCACCTTTTAAAATACACCATTTTATAGTAAGCAGTCCCACTGGTCCGCAACCTAATACAACAACAGTATCTCCTCTTTTTACATTTGCAATTTCTGTTCCCCATAGAGATGTTGGTAATATATCAGTTAAAAAAAGCACTTGTTCATCTTTTAACTCTTCTGGTATTACTTTTGGTCCTACATTTGCATTTGGTACTCTTATATATTCTGCCTGTCCACCTGCATAATTCCCATAAGATTTGCTATATCCTAGCAACCCTCCTACCTCGCCAAATTCATTACTATTATCACATTGACTGTATTCATGATGATCACAAAAAAAACAATGTCCACAAGCAACTGGAAATGGTATAATAACTCTATCTCCTTTTTTTATATTTTTAACTTCTTTTCCTACTTCTTCAACAATTCCCATTGTTTCATGTCCTAATACAAATCCATCATACATGCCTTTAACTAATCCATGTACTAAATGTAAATCAGAACCACAAATAGCAGTTGATGTTACTCTTACAATAATGTCATCATCTTTTTCTATTTGAGGATCTTTAACTTCTCTGCAATCTACTTTTTGGATTCCATCATAAACAATCGCTTTCATCAGTATACCTCCGTTTTTATTATATACATATTATCTGTATTTTTATTTTTATTATTCACATATCATAATCTTACAGAAATTGGGAATTTATTTTTATATATTTTTAATATCTCATGTAAATTTACATTCAATTTTTTTCAAAAGCCAAATTTAAACAATATAAATAATCTTATTATCCGGAAAATACTCAAAAAGTTTCTCCCTAAAAAACTTTTCTCCTTCTTCTTTAATTTGTTTTTTATACATATATTTTCCTCTGCCTCTTCCAGTCATCAAGTCTTGATTATATAGCTGTATTGAATTTGGAAAAGCATCCCCGTTTATCATTCGATGCACATAGCTATAAGTCATAAATATTATCTCGAAAAACACTTCTTTTTTCGCTTTTTTTGATAAGTTTTCATATAAATATTTTATTAAATTTTCATACTCTTCTTTCCAATTTTCAACCATAATAACTGGAGCTATTAATATACCAATTTTATAATCAGCTTCTGCTAATTTGTTTATTGCTTCAATTCTATCTTTTAATCTTGAAGTACCATATTCAACTTTATTAATTATACTTTCTGGATTAACGCTCATTCGAGTAATAATTCTTTTATTATGCTGTATATTACAAATAGAATCTACCATTGAAAATTTTGTTGGAAAAGTTAAATATCCTTTATTATTTTTACTAAATTCTTTAATTGTCCACTCTAAATTTCCTGTTATTGTATTTTCCAAAATTAAATCACTATTGCTACCAATTTCAAATGTTAATTCTTTTTCTGCTTTGTTTGCTTCTTTTATTATTTTTTCAAGCATTTTTTCTCTATTTACAAAAAGCCTTAAATAAGCACATTTATTGTAATTACAAACTAAATAACAATACAAACACATAGCAGTACAACCTGAGGATGTATATGGCACTAGAAAATCAGAAACTTTATGATTTTCTACAAACTTATGCGTTTTTCTAGTTCCTATAATTAAAGCTCTTTTCATTTTAGAAAATTCAGAATTCGACTTTTTTCGCATTTCTTCTATATTATTATGGTTTTCTATTATCTTTTTATCTATATCTTTATATTTCTCTAATAGAACTCGCCCTAATTCGTAATTTTCAATGTCTTTTTCATAATAAATAAAATCCGGAACAAACATAAAACACCTCTTTTCTGTTTTATTTTTTCCGGATTTTTATAATATATTCTATATCATTTTTATAATTATTTTCTAGGTACATATCTAATTAATTTTATATTATGTCTTACTCCAAGATGTCTTAAGACCTATATTAAGCAATCTTTATACTTTTAAATTTTAATCTCTACCTTCTTTTCTTTTTTGCATTTTATAGCACACTTTTGCAACAAATGAAGTTGGAACTATTTTTGAGAAGAATTTTCCAACTTTTATCATTTTTCCTGGTACAATATAAAACTTATCTTTTAATAATTTTTCTACTGTGTATCTTGCAACATATTCACTAGAAAGTGAAGAAAGCTCAAATTTTACATTTGCTACATTATTGAAATTTGTTTTAACTGGTCCAGGGCATAAAATGCTAATTTTTACATTCGATTTTGCTTTATGAAGTTCTTCTCTTATCGATTCTGAAAGTCTTACAACATAATTTTTAGAAGCATAATAAGTTGCCATTAAAGGTCCTGGCATGAAACCTGCTATTGATGCAACATTTAATATTTTTCCTGAATTCTTTTCTCTCATGTCTTTTAGATACAATTTTGTTAAAACATGTACACTAGTAATATTAGTATCTATAATAGAAAAATCTTTCGTAAGTTCTGTTTCTGAAAATTCTCCAAAATCTCCAAGTCCAGCATTGTTAACTAAAATATCTATATCTTTTACTTTACTATGAAGATCAATACAGTTCTCCCTTCTTGATAAATCTACACTTAGATATTCTACATTAACTTTATAGTCATTAATTAGTTCTTGTTTTAATGCTTCTAATCTTTCTATATTTCTAGCAACTAAAATTAAGTCAAAATTTCTTTTGGCAAATTCTCTTGCTAAGTCTCTACCTATACCAGATGAAGCTCCTGTTACTAAAACTTTCATATTATCTCCTAAATTTTAATTTACACTTTGCCCTTGTTTTATCCAAATAGAAACACTTCCATCTTTGCAATAAAAAATTCCATTTCCATCATTATCTACATATACTGTTTCTGAAAGATTACCAGTACAATCATAAAATACTGTATTAGCTAAATTCTTACCAACATTCATTTGGATTCCACCACCTCTAGCATCAGACATTACAACTGCTAAACCTGAATCGTGATGCTCATAGTCTCCAAGTCTTGTAAATCCGATTATATTTCTATCATTAAAATAATCATATTGATCGCCATATGCATAGTATTTTCTGAGTTTTAATAATAATCTTAATATATCATTTTTTGCAGATACATTTTTTTCAAGTATTCCGTAATAGTCTCCATAAAATACACAAGGTACTCCATCTTTTCTAAGTAATATAAGTGAATATGCTAGTGGTTTAAACCAATCTAAAATCCAAGATTCTAAAGCTTGACCTGGCTCAGTATCATGATTATCAACAAAAGTAACTGCCTTTTCTGGATTTGTTTTAACAATAGTCCCATCAAATATTTGACTCATGTTATATTCTCCATTACTAATTGAAGCTCTATAAAAATTATAATGTAGTGGAACATCAAAAAGTGACATACAACCTTGAGTTTTTTCAATGTAATTATTTATTATATCTATATTCGAACTCCAATATTCACCAACTGAAAATAGTTTTTTCTCACTTACATTTCTTAATTCTTCTAACCATTCAGGATAAAATTCTGCTCTAATATGTTTTACAGCATCTAATCTAAATCCATCTACATTTGTTGTATTTAAATACCATTTTCCCCAATTTTTTAATTCTTTTATAACATCATAATTATTTAAATCGATATCAGCTCCCATTAAATAATCATAATTTCCATTTTCCTTATCTACATCCTCATCCCAGTGTTTTCCATAAAATTTATAGATTGCAGCAGTTCCTGTGTTTTCATCCCAATCAACCCCATGAAAATGTGTCCAATTCCATTTAAAATCTGAATATGTATTTCCTCTTCCTGGAAAGGTATATTTGGTCCAAACTTTAATTGGCAAAGCTTCTGTCAAGCTAACATTTCTATTCTTAGAATCATCTTGAACAGCCAAAACCATTTCTGTTTCGTCTGCCCCCATTTTATGGTTTAAAACAATATCTGCTAAAACTTTTATATTATTTTCACGCAATACTCTTATAGCTTCTATGTATTCATCTTTTGTTCCGTACTTTGTAGGAATTCCTCCCTTTTGGTCAAATTCACCTAAATCATATAAATCGTACACTCCATATCCTACATCTTTTGTTCCGCCAGAACCTTTATAAGCTGGTGGTAACCAAAGATGAGTTATTCCAATGTTTTCTAAATGTTTAGCTTCTTTTGTAACCTTATTCCAAAGTGTAGAATCACTAGGTAAATACCACTCGAAATATTGCATCATAGTATCATTACTAGGCAAATCTATCACTCCTATTATTTTATTTATTCTTGTGTTTATTGGTTTAATAATTTCATTATTTTTTCTTTGTTATTCATTATTGCGTCATAACCATTTTGTATTACACTATTTACATCAGTTATTTCTAAAAGAGTTGTTCCTTGGCAATCTATTTCAATTGCAACGTCTGCTTCTTTTTGTGCATTACTTACGTCTTTCAAAGAAAATATATCTACAGTTCTAAGTAGTATAGCAAATATATCTTCTTTAGGCTCATAGTCATCAATTTTAAAACTTAATGCTATTGTTTTTTCTGCTCCCATATCTTTCAATACTTTAACAGGTAAATTGTCTTTCGTTCCACCATCAACAAAGTTATATTTATCATATTGGCATGGTGTATATACTCCCGGGAAAGACATACTGGCTCTTGTTGCAGTAGCAATTGGGGCATCATATATATAATCAATATCTTCATTTTCTAAATCAAATTTTTTTGATAAAAATATACATTCTTTTGTCGAAATTGTATCAACCGTAGCTATTGCAAAAGGAATCTCTATTTGATTCATATTTGTAATATTTTTATCTTTAGATATTGTTTTAACTAGATTTTCAATATTCTCACCAGGAATTAATCCTTCAATTTTTGCAACTCCTGAAGTCAAATATGTCGCCCCCGCTTTAAACAATGGTTGCTTATCAATTTTTGTAAGCATTTTATAATGTTTCATTGTCTTTTCTTTTATCTCTTCTGTCGTATATCCCATTGCATAAAATGATGCAAAAATACTTCCTGAACTTGTTCCAGATAAATATTCAATTTTCACACCTAACTCTTCCAACGCTTGAAGCGCACCTATATGAGCTAAACCTTTTAATCCGCCACCTGCTAAAGCTACTCCTATTCCCATTAAGCTTCTATTTCGTCCTTTCTTTTTACATATATATTTTGTGTAGGATATGCTAATTCTATATTTTCTTTTTCGAATAAATATAATATATTACATAAAATATTTTGTTTTGCTTTTAAAAATTTCGCATATTCTGCTTCTCTAACATATAAATATATTTTTATATTACAACTTGTATTCGTTATTTCATGTAAATTAACTTCAACTGTTTCTTTTATTACATTAGGATCATTTTGCAAAACTAATTTAATTTCTTTCACCATTTTTTGAATTTTATCTGATGTAGTATCTAAAGCCAAATTTAAAATGCAATCAAATCTTCTACTTGTTAATCTGTTCCAATTTACAACATAATTTGTAGTTATTGTTGAATTTGGTATAGTAACAACAGAATTATCATAAGACTTTATACGTGTACTTCTAAAAGTTATATCAATAACCGTTCCTTGATATTTATCTACTTCAATCCAATCTCCTATAACAAATGGTTTATCTGTTAAAATTGCCATACCACTAAGGATACTTTTTACTGTATCTTGAGCAGCTAAAGCGGCTGCAGCAGAAGCAACTCCAAGACCTGCAAATAATCCACTAAAAATACTTATATCAAATCCTAACTTTGCTACAATAATTAGAAATGCTGCAGACCATAAAATAACTTTAGCTATAACACAAATAATTCTATTTACTGCTGTATTTTTAGAATTTTTAAAAACTTTTTTACCCAAAATAGAGTCTTCAGTCAATAAAGTTGATAATGCTCTTGTTACAAAATATATTAATACAACGGCAAATGCTGCATCCATAAAAACTAATAATTCGTTACTAGTTGGTAAAATATTTATCATACAAAATACCCCTAATAACACAAAAAAAGTATTAAGCGGCTTGTACATTGCACTATCTTTCGCATTTTTATCAGATTTTACTATTTTGTAATAAATTCTTATCACTATATTTGATAAAATACTTCTAAATAAAACGAAAAATAACAATACTCCAATTGCAATTTGTAAATCAAACAATTTTAATAAATTATCTAAATCAATTGATGTTATCATTTGTTTTATTTTATCCATTTCTTCCTCCATTATAATATTTATAATAGTATGTCTGTACTGCTATATATACACTTGCATGTTCAATCTTATCTTCTAATATCATTTTCATACAATCTTCAATATGTATTTTTCTTATTGCTAATATTTCCTCAGTCTCATCTAAATGTTGTATTCCATATTCAAAATCCCTAGCTAGATATACATGTATTTTCTCAGATGTGTATCCTGCTGAAGTAAAGCAACTTGTCAAGTATTCTATATTAGTTGCTTTAATTCCTGTCTCTTCTTCAAGCTCACGCTTAGCTGCATCTTTAGGATCCTCTCCAAAATCAACCATTCCTGCTGGTAATTCAAGTGCTACTTTTTCTATTGTTTCTCTATATTGTTCAATAAAAATTATTTCTTCATTTTCATTAACAGCAATAATAATAACTGCATCACCTGGTTCTACACAGTCTCTAACAATTTCTAATCCATCTTGTCTTTCATATAATTTTTGAATAACTTTGAATCTGCGACCACTATATTTAATTTCTTTTTTTATTAATTTATTCAAAGCTAAACCTCCCTAAAATTTCACAAAAATATTATATATTAAATATAAAAAAAAGTATACCTTTTTATTTATTTTTTCAAAATCTATTTAGGACAAAGTAGAAATGTATATGTACATCTTTTCATTTTATGGTAAAGGAAATTTGTGTGCATTTGTTACGCGTAGCATTTTATTTAATGGAAAAGAAAAAATCTCCTATTAAATAAAAATAGAAATACAAAATTAATTTAAAAAAATTAATTTTGTATTTCTGTTTTTTCACTATTTTAATATCTTAGCTGTGTAATCAATAATTTCGTCTGATTTTTCTTTAATCTTTGAAATATAATTGTCAAATAAATCTACTCTTATTGGAGTTTTTGATTTATTTTCTAAAATTTTTCTTAAAAGCTCAAAACATAATATTGTATAATGTCTATACTCGTAGCTATCATTTATTTCTTTAAAGTTCATCGACTCCAACATCTCAAGCATTGTATCAGATGTTTTTGAAATATCATTTAGTAATTCTTCACTTATTAGAGTATTATTTATTTTGTAATACTCTAATATATCGTTTCTATATTCCATATATATATCATCAAATATATCCATTCTGAATCTACAACTTAGATATAATCTTATACTATGTATATAAAATATTTTTATAAATACATAAGTTAACGTTTTGTCAACATTTTGGTTACTTTCAAACCTATCTAATATTTCATAAATTAAATCTTCACTTAAATCAAATATGTTTTTTGAATATTCTTTTATATCCATACATTCACTCCTTTTTTTATTTCTACAATTATTTTATATTAATTACATATTTTTTTCAATTATAAACAATATAAAAAAGTCGAAATCAGGTCAACCCATAATTCCGACTTTTTTTGTGTAGTGAAAGTTTATAAAATTTATTGATTGCTTAATTCTGTGGCTCTTGCATAATATTGAGCTATAAGCTCATCTAATTCTACACTCACCTTATATATTACAGAGTAATCTTCACCATCAGAAATACATTTATTTAATTTTTCTCTTAATTTACAAATTTTTTCATCCAATAACATAATATCACTCTCCCCTTCATTTTTTTCTCTTTTGTATATTCTAAAAATAACATTTTGTTACATGAAAGTCAACCAAATATCAATATTTACTTAATATTTCGTAAGACAGGATTCGACATTATTTTTATTTTATTTTTTTCACTTTCGAAACAGCATTATTATTTATTTTTTTTGTAATCATCGCAATCGTTGATACCATAAGAATTATAGCAGATAGTATTTGTGAAATTCTCAAATTAAAAAACATTAAACTATCGCTTCTCATACCTTCTATTATAAATCTTATCATACCATATAAAATTCCATAAGTTAATAAAATTTGTCCTTTATATTTCCTTTTCCTTTGCTTTAACATAAGTATAATTGAAATAATAAAAGTAGCAGTGGATTCATACAAAAAAGTAGGATGCACTTCCATATATTCATTTGCCACAAAAATTCCCATTCTCAAAATAGAAGTAGTTTCATATCCATAAGCTTCAATATTAAAAAAATTTCCTATTCTTCCTACACATTGTGCAATTGCAACATACGGAATAATACAATCAAACAAATTTAGCACATCTTTTTTATGAATTTTACAATTTATTATTATCGCGATAGCTCCAAATAATAATCCCCCATATATTGCTAGTCCACCATTTCTGAAATTTAATACCTCAGAAAAATTATTTGAATAATAATCAAAATTAAATATTATATAGTATAATCTAGCTCCAATAATTCCTACAAATACACCTAAAACTATATTTTCTAATATAAAGTCATAATCCACATCGAACTTTTCTTTGTTTATCTTACATAAAAATAATGCAATAAAAATACCTAATACAATACATATTGCATATTTATAGATAGCTACTCCAAATACTTCAAAAGCAATTTTAGAAAATTCAAATTTCAAATTTAATCCTGGAAATGATACTACATTCATTTACTATTCCTCATTTTCTTTTTCGTTTGGTTTTATAACAGACACTACTTTTTTAGAATCAACAAACAATTCTCTTAAAACTTTTTCAACATATTCTTTACTTATACTACTAAATTCTTCAAAATAATCAAAGGAATTTATATCTTTAAAATAGTCAGCAACAATCCCAGTTGCAATATTTGACACTTCATTGTAATCTTTGACTAAATCACCATATACTCTTCTTTTGGCTCTTTCAAAATCATCAAAATTTATTCCTGTTTTCTTTAAATTATTTATTTCTAATGTTATTTCATCAACAGTACTTTTTACATCATTTGTTTGAAATTGAATTAATATATGAGCAAAAGTTTTTGAAAATTCATAATTTATTGTTGGTTCTGTAAAAATCTTTCCTGCTTCATATAATTTTTCATATAGTTTCGAACTTTTTCCAAACAAAATACATCCTAAAATATCTATTGCAATATCTTTTTTTACTTTATCTCCTTTTAAATTATTGTCTTTATATCCAATTAAAACTGTAGGTATACTAACATTCATTTCTTTTTCAATAAATTCTTGAACTATTTCTTCAGATTCTTTATTATACAATCTCTTTGTTTCATTTGGATTTGCTTTCATCGTAATTTTCGATTTTATTTTGTCAAAAGCTTCATCTGGTACAAAATCACCTGAAAGAACTATTATCATATTTTCTGGTCTATAAAACGAATCATATATTTTATATAGTTTTTCTTTTGTTATTTTTGCTATAGTTTCCTTTGTTCCCGCAATATCTATATTTATTTCATTATCTTTATATAAACATTTCATCGCATTCATATATAAAGCCCACTCAGGATAATCGTCATACATCATTATCTCTTGTTCTATAATTCCACGTTCTTTTTCTACATTCTCGTCTGTAAAATATGGGTTTTGAACATAATTCATAAATTCATCTAAGGCTTCATCAAAATTATCTGTACATTCATATAAATATGCAGTATGGTCATTTGTTGTATATGCATTTGCATCAACTCCTATAGAAGTTAGAATATCCAAACTATTTTCACCATTTTCCTGTTCAAATAACTTATGTTCTAAATAATGAGCAATTCCGTCTGGAACTACAGTTAAAACCTTTTCACCTGGTGCATAAAATTTATTATCAATAGATCCAAAATTTGTACTCCAAACAATATATTTTTTCCTGGTCTTTTTTGGAAGTATCATAATTGTAAGCCCATTATCAAATTTCTCAATATATAATTTTTCTTTTATTTTACTATTTTCAATTATTTGCACTTATTTTCTCCTATATATTAATTTTTTAAAAAATAAATTGTATTAAGTTGAATAGAATTAGCTAATTCGACAACTTGTTCTTTTGTAACGGTTTCAATTTTTTTAATGTATTCTTCTAAACTCATATTAGTTTTAGATATTTCTTGACCTATATAATAAATTACTTCTGTGTCTTGTTCTTCTGCAACATTTTTTAGAGATGATATCAAATATGTTTTGGCATTTTGAATATCTTCATCCGAGAATTCACCTTTTTTTATATTTTCTAATTGTTCTTTAATAATTTTAATTGCTTTTTCATAATTTTCAATTTGAATTCCACATCTTATAAATATATTTAACTTTTGTTTTACAAAAGTACTCCTTGCTGAATAAGCTAAACTTGCTTTTTCCCTTACATTTTGGAACATCATTGAATTAGCTCCATCTCCTAAAATAGCATTATATACTAAAGCAACAACTTGTAAGTTTTCCATATCAGATAGAATATCTAATCCCATTACTAATTTTCCTTGTGAAACATCCATTTTTTCTGAAATTTCATTTATGTTTTCCACAATTTGTTTACTTTCTGTGAATTCATTATTCAAAATATAATTTTCTATTCTTGGTCTTAATTTTTTTATATTATTATTTTTCTTAAGAAATTCTTCTACTTCATCTGTTTTAATATTTCCAGAAATAAATATATCTATTTTTGAATTTTGTATAAGCCAATTATAATAACCTGAAATATCTTTAATTGTTATTTTATCTACATCTTCTTCATATCCGTATTTATATAATCCAAATTTTTCGTCACCATACATTGCAGATATACATCTATCTAGAGCATAAGAATCTTTATCGTCAATTTTTCTATTAATTACTCTTTTTAGATTTTCTTTTTCTAAAGTTAAAAATTGCTCGTTTAACAATTCATCATTTTGTATCGGATCAAATACAATATCTAAAAGATTATTTAAATTCATTTCTAATATATTTTCGGAATTTAAAGCATACTCGCTACTTATTGATTCTATATAAAATTTTAAAATAACATTATCTCCCATTTTATCTATACCACAGTTAAAAGTAGCACCATACATGTTTTCTAATTCTTTATTTATTAAACCTTGATTTGGAAGTTTTTTTGTTCCTCTTCTAAGCATAAATGGAATTAGTGCATTTAAAGTAACAGTTTCCCTTTTAAGAGGTGTTGTTATTATAAGACATGAAAGATCTGTTTTATATAAATCAGTTTTTATAAAATGAGCTTTTATTCCTTGTTTTAAATCAAAAGTTGTTTTATTCATTATTTTCTCCTTTTAACATATAGTATTCTTTTATTTAAATTATTTATTCATTATATTAAAAATCAAATAAATTAAGTCCTATTTCATCACTTAATTTTCTACCAACATTTCCATTTATTGTTCTTAAAATAATTTCTGAAGTAGCAGAAATTCTAGCTCTAACTAAATGACCACCTTTTACAAAGCCATCTTCATCTCCAAAATTTATATGTAGATGAAGATAAACCTCTCCATCTTTTATTGTTACATTTCCAATTAATGATGTAATTTCAAACATTCCTTCAAAAATTTTTGTTTTATATTCTTTTGTATTTACATTAAAAACGCCTATCTCTACTAAGTTACTTGCACCTAAACCTGTAATTCCGGCCAAATTTATCTCCTCTTTTTCGCAAATTTCCTTTAGAGATTTTATAATTTCATCATCTTTATCTAATCTTATAACATATGAATCATTAAATTTTCTATATTCCATAATCTTCTCCTTTATATCAATTCATTTACATATTATCATAATTCATTCATCTTTACAATTAAATACTTATTTAAGATTAATATTTCAATATTTTTATTCTTTAACGTAAAATTTTCCTTTCACAACAATAATTATATCTTTATAAACATTGAAAAAGACCGTATCTGCTTTAGCGAGCAAACACGGTCTTTTGAGTGTGATTATCTGACCTTTTTCCGGAAATACATTCTTTTGTTTTTGTAGAACGGTTGGAAGCCATTCTTTTTCCAGAAAACTTGAGCACCAGGGAAAGGACACCATAACTCAATCTTGGTGCATTCTCTTTCTTTGATAATCCTCATTGTTTCTTCAAAAAGAATTGTTCCCAATCCTTTTCCATGTTCAAAAACAGAAAATTCATAAATATCGCAAGTTCTCCCTTTAAAGATAAGCTCAACGTACCCTTTTGTCTCTCCATCAACCTGGAAAAAGTACATTTCACGACTCTCTAAATCCTTCAAGAATTCTGTTTTTGTTCTAAGGTTGGTCTCAGTAGCAATTTTAGAGGAAAACTTTTCAGCTTCCCTATCAAACATTGTACCTTTTTCGGCAAAACTATACACGATTTGTGCATATGCTTTCCGGAAGTTTCGATAGTCGTTTGACGTTAACCGTACAAGACAGTAATCCATCATTTCCACTCCCTTTCAAAATTTTTTCGAAACATTATATATTATAACATGTATCTTCATATTTTTCAATATTATGTAAATTATTTTATAATTTCTACTTTTCCTTTGTTCTATCACCGTCCACACGTAAACCCATAATTTGCATTTATGTTAATAATATGGTATAATTGTTTTGTAGTGATTAAAATCACACCTACACAAAAGGAGGAAATTATATGAAAAATACATCGATATCATTTAAACCGGCATTATTATTTGTGCCAATTATTTTATTAGCTATTATATTATTTTTTCTAACATGTTTTTGTTCTGTACCAACTGGATATGTTGGAATTAGAACAAAATTTGGAAAAGCAGATCAAAACGTAGTTCAAGAAGGTTTAAATATGAAACTACCAATGATAGAAAGAATTGTACTTATGGATTGTAGAACTCAAAAAGCAGAAATTGATTGTTCTACAGCAAGTAGAGACTTACAAGAAGTAACTTTAAAGGTTGCAGTTAATTATAATGTAAGTATTGAAAATGCTTATAGTATCTATAAAACTATAGGAGTTAATTATGAATCAATCATGATTAGCCCATCTATTCTAGAAAGTGTAAAAGCAGTTACAGCTCAATACACAGCTGAAGAACTTATAACTAAAAGATCTGAAGTTTCTGATAAAATGCAAGATACTTTAAAAGAAAAAATCGAATCTAGAGGATTCACAGTTATAGATTTTAATGTTACAGACTTAGACTTCTCTTTAGCTTACAACCAAGCTATCGAGAAAAAACAAGTAGCTGAACAAGAAGCAAAACAAGCTCAATATGAACTTGAAAAAGCCAAAATCGAAAATGAAAAGAAAATTGCTGAAGCTGAAGCTAACGCAAAAGTAATGCAAGTTCAAGATTCTAGTACAACTGAAAATGCATTAAAATTAAAAGAATTAGAAATTAAGAAGAACTTTATTGAAAAATGGAATGGTGTTTTACCATCTACTGTAACAGGTGATTCTGTAATTCCATTTTTAGATATATAATTAATTGAATATGTTTTTGAGCCTCTACTTAAAGTAGAGGCTTTTTTATATTTATACATATATAATCAGAAAGCAAAATTAAAAATTTCACTAAAAAGATTTTTCTTTATATAGTTTAAATATCTTTTATATTAATACTAAAAAATTATCACCTATTTATAAATATTTTCATATTTTATAATATAATTACTTTTTAGTCTTGACTTTTAATCTTTTTTTTGTTATTATAGTTATGCTTTAATTTGACGCGGGAATAGCTCAGTTGATAGAGCGATGCCTTGCCAAGGCATAGGTCGCGGGTTTGAGCCCCGTTTCCCGCTCCATTTTTTTATCCAAAAATAAGTATTTGGCGCCTTAGCCAAGCGGTAAGGCACGAGTCTGCAAAACTCTGATCATCAGTTCGATTCTGATAGGCGCCTCCATAGAATAACTAGCAAACTCTTACGTAAGTAAGAATTGCTAGTTTTTTATTTTTGTCTTCCATTTTTTAAAACTTATTATTCAAAAAGCAGAATCACTTAGAGTTATAAGTGTTTTATTCATCTTCATATTTTATATCTTATTTGAAATTGTCTTCCAACTGTCTTCCAAACAACTAAAATGGAAGTCAGTATTGGCATAAAAAAATCGATTAGTAATATTTTAAACTAATCGATAAATTGTAATTTGTTAATTTAATTTATATGTTGCAGTTAAATTTTTCTCATTATCAACATTTTCTTCTACATATAAAGTTCTTTCAAATTTTATATTATTTTTATTTAAAGATATTTCTAAAAAGCACAAGAAAATTCCAATATCAATTTGATTATAATGTTTAACCATATCTATTGGCATAATTCCTCTTTTTCCTGGTTTTCTATATCTATGAACTTTTAGTTCATTTTCAGAAGAATCAACAATCCATGGTTGAGTATTACATGCACTTGGAGTAAATCTTACGATGTTTGCTATATTTAAATGATAATCTCCATTCCAAATTTCAGATAATTCTTTTCGTTTGCTTTTATACATATCTTTTCTAAACTTAGTTTCATCATCTACTTTTGCTATTGCTATCATTATTACAAAATCTAAATCATCTAATTGTTTTTCTTTTACTTTTCCTATTCCAAACCAAAGAGTTCCAATATTTTTAGATACTAAATATAAATCTAATTGTTCTCCAATATAACCTATATTTTGTAAATAATTATCTTTCTTTTCCGAATACAACAATATGCAATATTCTTGACCTCTTTTGCATGTAGTTGAATCTTTTACTATTTTCATTTTTACTTTTATATCATCAACTAATGGTTTAACATTATTAAATTCATTTTCAATGTCTTTAAGTTCATCTTCTGTAATATGTTCATTTCCTATATTTCTAAATAAATGAAAAGACTTTCTTTTAAAAATCATATCATATAAATTATCATTCATTTTATCACCTCAAAAAATTACTATTTATCTAACAAATTACAAAATTGTAATTTATTTAATTAAATCTA
>JAFXGW010000028.1 GCA_017536685.1 Clostridia bacterium
AACAAAATATGACAGAACTGAATTTAGTCAAGATATAAAAGATAATTATGATTCTTATGAAGGAAAAGATGTTTCAGTTGCAGGAAGAATTATGGCAAAAAGAATAATGGGAAAAGCATCTTTTGTTACAATTCAAGATTCAAAAGGAAAAATTCAAAGTTATGTGAGCATAAATGATTTAGGGGAAGAAAGTTATAAAGCATTTAAAACTTTTGATATTGGAGATATTATAGGATTAAAAGGATTCGTTTTCAAAACAAGAACAGAAGAAATCTCTATTCATGCTAAAGAAGTTGTACTTTTAACAAAATCTTTAAGAGACTTGCCAGAAAAATTCCATGGATTAAAAGATATAGATTTACGTTATAGACAAAGATATGTAGATTTAATTGTAAATCCAGAAGTAAAAGAAACATTCCTTTTAAGAAGTAAAATATTAAAAGAAATTAAAAACTATTTAGATAATGAAGGATATTTAGAAGTAGACACACCAATACTAAATACAATAGCTGGTGGAGCTACTGCTAGACCATTTATTACTCATCACAATACATTAGATTTAGATATGTATTTAAGAATTGCAAATGAATTATATTTAAAAAGATTAATAGTTGGTGGATTTGACAGAGTATATGAAATGGGAAGAATGTTCAGAAATGAAGGAATGGACATCAAACATAATCCAGAATATACAGGAATAGAATTTTATGCGGCATATCAAGATTACAATGACATGATGGATCTATCAGAAAATATGATTAGAACAGTTGCTAAAAATTGTTTAGGAACAGCTAAAATCAATTATCAAGGATTAGATATTGATTTAGAATCACCATGGAGAAGAGTTCCAATGATAACAGCAATTAAAGAAGTAACCGGAATTGATTTTAATGAAATAAATACAGACGAAGAAGCTATAGCTATAGCTAAAGAAAAACATGTAGAAGTTGACGAATCAAAACAAACTAGAGGATATATAATAAATGCATTTTTTGAAGAATTTGTTGAAGAAACATTAATACAACCAACATTCATTTGTGATTATCCTGTTGAAGTTTCTCCACTTACAAAGAGAATGCCATCAGATAAAAGATTAGTTGAAAGATTTGAATTATTTATTGGTGGACGTGAATATGGAAATGCATACTCAGAATTAAATGATCCAATTGATCAAAGAGATAGATTTGTAGAACAAATTAAACAAAAAGAAGCTGGAGATGAAGAAGCTAACGATATGGATGAAGATTTCTGCATGGCTATAGAATATGGTATGCCTCCAACAGGTGGTATGGGAATTGGAATTGATAGATTAGTTATGTTATTAACAGACTCTGCTTCAATTAGAGATGTAATATTATTCCCAACAATGAAACCATTATCTAATAACGGTTAATACTATAGAGTAAGGAAATTGTATGGAGTATAAGAAAAAAATAAATTTTAATATTATTGGTTTTATAATTTTAACAACTATTATGTTAATTTGTCTTACAGGTTGTGGAAGTGTAAAAGATTCAAAACAAATAAAAAAATATATAAAAGATAACTATAATATAGATGTTGAAATTGTAGCTATACAAGAGAGCGAAGAACAAAATGAATATACTTTAAAAGAAAAAAATAGAGATATTGTTTTCAATTGTACAAGCTCAATGAAACCTATGATGATTGATGGAACAAAATTTGGGAGTTTTGAACAAACTACAGATGATTATTATTCAAGTTTAACTAAGTCCATAGAAAGTGAACTTCAAGCAATTTCGAAAAAATATAATGTTGAATTTGAAGAATCGTATTATGGACTTATTTGGCTTATGAAAATAAAAGACGATAAAATTGATTTTAATAAAACTTTAAATATTGCAAATGAATTAATGAAGGCATATGATTTGAAAAAAGAACCGTCAACAAATGAAACGGACTCTATTTTTGTACAACTAAATAATGATATAACCGACCACTATTATAAATATACAATTAAAGGAAAAAAAACTGCTTTAGGAAATTCATATGATGATTTTATGAAAGAATGGGATATACCAGAACAATTAGAAAGTGATGTTCTTGAATACGTGAATAATTTATATGGTGGAGAAAGTTATATTTTAGATGTAACTATTATACCAGACTATACGGAAGATTATAATCAAAAATGTATTAGTTATCTTATAAAAAATAATACAGCAAAAATAAAAAGTGAGTTTAGGATTAATCTTAATATGTATAGAGAAGACTTAAAAAATAATAAATTAAAAAACATGGAAACATATATTCAAGGTGAAATAAAATATGTTTATGAATAATTATTTTCTGATATATTATAAAACATAATATAAATTTAATGTTGATTATATAAAATTTTACAAATGTTTTTTTATTTGAGATTTTCAAATGATAAGGAGGAAAATGAATGTTTTTTGGATACAATGGCGTGAATCAAAGAGCTATTAATATTGTTTTAGCAATTATAATTCTTATGGGAATTTTCAGTATGTCATCTGCTGAATGGTTATATCTTCTATTAACATTACCTGCCGTAATAATAGCAGTTACATTTCATGAATTTGCGCATGCTTTTGCTGCTGATAGATTAGGAGATACAACACCAAGAAATCAAGGGAGATTAACATTAAATCCTTTATCACATTTGGACCCGTTTGGATTTTTACTTATGATGTTTGCACATATTGGTTGGGGAAAACCAGTACAAATTAATCCAAATAATTTTAATACTAATAAATCTAGAAGTTTTTGTGAAGCGATGGTTTCTTTAGCGGGACCTTTAATGAATTTCTTTTTAGCTGTTATTAGTTGTGTGGCTTATTTGCTAATAGTAGCTTTTGCTAGTTCTCATTTTACTACAGGTGCTATAGGGAACATAATATTATATTTATTATCAATACTTATTACTGTTAATATAGGGCTTGGAGTTTTTAATTTAATTCCGCTTCCTCCACTTGATGGAGAAAAAATTTTTAGAAACTTTTTACCATATAAAGCAAAAGATTGGTTAGATAGGAATTATCAAACTTTATATACTGTATTTATGCTTTTATGGATTTTTGGAGTTTTAGAAATTATAGTTTCGCCTGTAATTAGTTTTTTATCAAATGCATTAGTTTCTGGTGTAAGTTTGATAATAGGATTGTTTATATAAAATAGGAGAATAAAATTGAAAGACATTTTAATAATGGGAATTGAATCAAGTTGCGATGAAACCTCTATATCTATTGTGAAGAATGGTAGAGAGGTTTTATCGAATTGTATAAATTCCCAAATAAAAATACATGAAGAATATGGGGGAGTTGTTCCTGAAATTGCTTCAAGATGTCATACAGAAGTAATAAATGGTATTATGAAAGAAGCGTTAAAAGAAGCAAGAGTTTCTTTAGATGAGATTGATGCAATTGCTGTAACGCAAGGACCAGGATTGGTTGGAGCGTTACTTGTTGGAGTATCTTATGCAAAAGGGCTAAGTTATGTTACAAGAAAGCCTTTAGTTGCAGTCAATCATATAGAAGGACATATTGCTGGAAATTATTTGACGCATAGTGAATTAAAACCACCTTTTATATGTTTAATTATTTCTGGTGGACATACTCATTTGGTAAATGTTAAATCATATAATGAATTTGAAATTTTAGGTAAAACAAGAGATGATGCCATAGGTGAAGCTTTTGATAAAGTGGCTAGAGTTGTGGGATTAGGATATCCTGGTGGACCAAAAGTTGATAATCTAGCAAAACAAGGTGTGCCAAATATAAAATTACCAGTAACTCATTTTGATAAT
The DNA here is from genome assembly GCA_017536685.1 of Clostridia bacterium. Taxonomy (GTDB): domain Bacteria; phylum Bacillota; class Clostridia; order TANB77; family CAG-508; genus Scatovivens. Next base: position 3,791 of record JAFXGW010000028.1, read on the forward strand.
TTAGATTTTAGTTTTAGTGGAATTAAAACTGCGGTTATAAATTTAAATCACAAAGATCCTAATATAAATAAAGCAAATTTATGCGCAAGTTTCCAAAATGCAGTTACAGAAATGCTTATATCAAATGTAAAAAAAGCTGTTAAACAATTTGAATCGGATAAAATTGTTATTGCTGGAGGTGTTTCAAGAAATTCGTTTATAAGAAATTCTTTTGATAATTTAGCAAAAGAATTAAATATAAAAGTATATTATCCAGAGCCAATTCTTTGCACAGACAATGCGGCAATGATTGCTGCTGCAGGATATTACAATTATATAAATGAGGAAATAGCAGATTTGAAATTAAATGCTATTCCAAATTTAAAAATAGGAGAATAAAATAAATACAAAGGAGAGAAGAATGATGGGTGTAGTAGTTGGTATAATTTTAATTATTTGTGGTTTAATTGTTATAGGGTATTTTATAATTCAAATGAAATCAAGAAATACTGCTGAGTACGATATGGTAAATGATTTGAAAAAAAGAATTGATGAATTAGATAATGATAATGTTGATGTTGCGCCCGAAAATAAAAAAGCTAAAATAATTGTGCCAGATATTGTTGATGCTGATGAATCAACTAATGTATCAACACAAAAAGAAGAATGCAAAGTTTATGAAGTTGCACCAAATGAGAAAGTTGAAAAAGTAGTAATTGGTTCTAATGAAGAAAAAGAAGATGTTTTTATTAATAATGAAATAGAAAGAGTTGAAGATGAAGAATTCGAAGTAATTAAAGAAAATAAAAGTTTTGTATCTAAATTATTAAATAATAAAAAAGATGAAGAGTAATTTGTAAAAAGGAGATATAAGGTTATGGAATCAATGATGGTAATGCTACAATTTTCAATTTGGATAATTGTCTTTATTTTGATAGCAATGATTATGTTATATATTTCTGTAATGTCTAAAAGGAACAATACAACTAATTATAGTGTAAATGATGGAATGGAAAAAAATGAGAATATGTACAATCAAAACGAAGAGGAAAGTGCTTTAAATAGCAATGATGATGACGATGGTCCAATAAAACATCTATAAAGGAGAAATTTAATGTCTATATATGTAATAGGAGATTTACATTTATCGTTTTCTGCAGATAAGCCCATGGATATATTTGGAATGAATTGGGAAAATCATGCTGAAAAGATAAAAGAAAATTGGATAAGTAAAGTAAAGGAAAATGACACTGTAATTTTACCAGGTGATTTTTCTTGGGCTACATATTTAGAAGAAACTTATAAAGATTTTGAATTTTTAAATTGTTTACCAGGGAAGAAAATATTATCAAAAGGAAATCATGATTATTGGTGGACTACAGTTACTAGTATGAAAAGATTTTTAAAAGAGAATAACTTTGAAAATATAGATTTTTTATATAATAATGCTTTTTATATTGAAAATAAGATAATTACAGGTACTCGTGGCTGGATTAATACCTGGAAATCTCAAGAAAATTATAAAATTTTAAAAAGAGAAAATGAAAGATTAAAGATTTCAATAAACAAAGGTATTAATGAATTTGGAATGGATAAAGAACTTATTGCGTTTATACATTATCCACCATTTTATAAGGAAACATTTATACCAGAAGAAATAGATTTTTCAAAAACTTTAAGAGAGCATAATATAGAAAAATGCTATTATGCTCATTTACATGGAGAATCTCATAAAGATGCTATAGAAGGCTTTGTCAATGGTATTGAATATAAATTAATAAGTTCAGATTATTTAAAATTTGATTTACTAAAAATTAATTAAAGATAGAAAAGAGATGAATTATGGATAGTAAATATAAAGATTGCCATAATGAAGAACTTCAGAAAAAATTAGATAAAAAAATCACAAATAGAATATATGGAAATTTTAAACCGATAATTGACGAAATTTTTCAAAGAAGATTTTATGAGTTTGGACATTTAGAAGGATTTGATATAGATCAAGAAATTGAAAATTTTACAAGAAATGTAAAAAGAATTTCATATGATGAGGAAATGCCACAAGGCGCTGCATATAAGAAAAATCCCGTATTAGGCGGTATTATTTTGATTAATGGAAAACAAATGGAAAAACTAGAACCAGAGCAAAAATTAAGCTTGTTTTTTCATGAAATAACTCATGCTATAACAGACAGAAATACGAAAGAACAAGGATTGAAGAAAAAGATAACATTTGCAGATAAACTTAAAGTACAATTGAATGATGCACTCGGAAGATATGATGATAATGATTTAATAAAAGGTAGTGCTTTAGATGAAATTTTTGTGGAAGATACAGCAGAAAAATTAACATTTTCAGATGATAGTGATAAATTTCAGAAAAAAGGTGTAGGATATACCTCAATATCATTTGCTACTTCATTGTTGGCTACAGCAATTGGAATGTCAAGAACAGAACTTATATATGCAGGAAATCAACCGAGAGAAAATTTAATACAAAAAATTTTAGGACAATATCCAAGCGAAGTTAGAGATGAAGCGGCAGAACGATTTGAAAAATTCGAAATGAGCTTAGATAGATTGTATCAAGATTTATATATAAATAGAAGAATATCAGAGGCACCACAAAGAATAGGAAGTGTAGTTGGTAATATTTATGATTTGGCAAGTTTAAAAATTTCTAGTGATAATAGAGAAGTATCATCAGATTATCTTGCAGAGTTACTTTATAGAAATACAAGAATGGAACAAATTACAGAATATACTTTAACAAGTTTGAAAAATGAAAATATATTAAATGATGAAAGATGCGATATGACAAGGCAATTTTTTGCAGATTCAAAAAGTAGAATTTCAAATTTAGTATATGATTTATATAGAAAAAATCCTGGGCATACAGATATAACTCAAGAACAATATCGTTCAGAAATTGAAAAAACAGAGTTTAATTCAGGTAAACAATGGGATAATTCGATTGCATTACAATTTGATACTTTAATAAAAAATAAAGAAAGAACTGGAATATTAAATAATGGAATAAATGTTATAAGAAATATGTTCCAAAGATATAGAACTCCAAAATTAGAACCAGCTAAAGAAAATCAAATGCATTTAGAAAATACAATGGAACAGTATGAAGTGACGGTTCCAGGATTAACAAAAGAACAAATAGATGAATTTTTATCTAAAAGTGAAAATGAAAGAGATTCTATAAATAGGAGTAGTCCTAGTATAGACGATGATTTATAAATTATAAGGAGAAGTCATGCAAGATAAACAAAAAAATATTAGAAATTTTAGTATAATTGCTCATATTGATCATGGTAAATCAACTTTGGCCGATAGGATTATTGAAATGACAGGGGCTTTATCCTCAAGAGAAATGGAATCCCAAGTTCTAGACAATATGGATATTGAGAAAGAAAGAGGAATTACTATAAAATCGCAAGCGGTTAAAATGAATTATACAGCCCAAAATGGTGAAACATATGAATTTAATTTAATAGATACTCCAGGACATGTTGACTTCAATTACGAAGTTTCAAGAAGTTTAGCTGCATGTGAAGGTGCAATTCTTGTTGTAGATAGTACTCAAGGTGTTGAAGCTCAAACTTTAGCAAATGTGTATCTTGCACTAGATGGGAATTTAGAAATATTACCAGTAATAAACAAAGTAGACTTGCCAAATGCAAGAGCTGATGAAGTAAAAAATGAAATCGAAGATATTATAGGAATTCCAGCACAAGATGCACCATGTATATCTGCAAAAACAGGATTAAATGTTGAAGAAGTATTAGAAAGAATTGTAACTGATATACCAGCTCCAAAAGGAGATTCAGGAGCAGAACTTCAAGCTTTAATTTTTGATTCATATTATGATAATTATAAAGGGGCTTTAAGTTATGTAAGAATAAAAAATGGAATGGTAAAAGCTAATGACGAAATTTTGTTTATGGCTACAGGTAAAGTATTTACAGTTACTGAAGTTGGATATTTTGGGGCAGGATCTTATGTTCCAACAGATAAATTGGAAGCAGGAGAAGTAGGTTATATAGCAGCAAGTGTAAAAACTGTATCAGATTTAAATGTTGGTGATACAATTACATTAAAATCAAGACCAGCGAAAGAACCATTACCAGGTTACAAAGAAGCAAATTCAATGGTTTATTGTGGTATGTATCCTTTGGATGGAAGTGAATATGAACCATTAAAAGAGGCTTTAGAAAAATTAAAATTAAATGATGCTGCTTTAAATTATGAACCAGAAACCTCAGCTGCTTTAGGATTTGGTTTTAGATGTGGATTTTTAGGATTACTTCACTTAGAAATAGTAATTGAAAGATTAGAAAGGGAATTTGATATAGGACTAATTACAACAGCACCTTCAGTTATTTATCAAGTTCATAAAACAGGTGGAGAAGTAATTGAGCTTTATAATCCTACAGAATTGCCGCCACAAACAGAAATAAGTTATATGGAAGAACCAATAATGAAAGCTGAAATAATGATTCCAAAAGAGTTTGTTGGAAATGTTATGAAAGTTTGTCAAGAAAGAAGAGGCGTTTATATAGATATGAAATATTTAGACGCAAATAGAGTTACTCTTGAATATGAACTTCCACTTAACGAAATTATATATGATTTCTTTGATACAATAAAATCAAAAACCAAAGGATATGCTTCAGTAGATTATGAATTTAAGGAAAATAGAAGAGCTGATTTAGTTAAACTTGATTTACATATAAATAATGAAGCGGTAGATGCACTTTCTTTTATAGTTCATAAGCAATCAGCTTATGAAAGAGGAAGAAAAATGGCAGAAAAACTAAAGAAAGTTATCCCAAGACAATTATTTGAAATTCCAATCCAAGCTGTTGTTGGAGGAAAAATAATTGCAAGAGAAACATTATCTGCTATGAGAAAAGATGTTTTAGCAAAATGTTATGGTGGAGATATTACAAGAAAGAAGAAACTTCTTGAAAAACAAAAGAAAGGTAAAAAGAAAATGCGTCAAATAGGTAATGTAGAAGTACCACAAGAAGCATTTTTGGCAGTGCTAAAATTAGATGATGAAGAATAACTTAAAATAATATTTTAAAGTTGATAATTATAATATTGTATTTAAATATGAAAAGAGGATAGTAAAATGAGACAAAGCTATAGAGATAAAAGAAATAGACAAGCTAGAATCGCTCAAGAAAAACAAGAAGTTTATGAAGATAGAAGAAAAGAGCAAAGGAGAAAAAAGGATAGAAGAATAGAAGAAAGACGTTCTGGTGAAGATAGAAGAATGCAAGATAGAAGAACAAATCCAAGAACTGGATTGGACAGGAGAATTGGAGAAAGAAGAACAGAATTTGATAGGAGATTTGTTGAAAGAAGAAATGATGAAGATAGAAGGCAAGTAATTGATGAAAGTAATGAATATGAAGATATTGTTGCAGGAAGAAATGCTGTTCTTGAATTACTAAAGTCAGATAAAGACATTAATAAAATCTATGTGGCACATGGGGATAGACATGGTTCTATAAATGAAATTATTGCTAGAGCAAAAGAAAAAAGAGTTGTCTTAGTAGAAGTAGAAATGCAAAAATTAGATATTATGGTAGAGAACCATCAAGGTGTAGTAGCAATAGTTCCACCATTTAATTATTGTGAAATAGATGATATTTTAGAATTAGCCAAAGAGAAAAATGAAGATCCATTTATTTTAATATTAGATGGAATTGAAGATCCACATAATTTGGGTTCAATAATAAGAACTGCTGAAACAGCAGGTGTACATGGAATTGTAATACCAAAAAGGAGAAATGTTGCAGTAAATAGTACCGTTTCAAAAGTTTCTACAGGTGCTACAGCATATGTAAAAGTTGCAAGAGTAAATAATTTAAATGAAACAATTAGAAAATTAAAAGATGCAGGACTTTGGGTAATTGGAACAGATGGAGATGCTGACACATTATATTATAATCAAGACTTAAAAGGACCTTTAGCTATAATAATTGGAAGTGAAGGTTTTGGGATGAGTAAACTTGTAAAAGAAAACTCTGATATTTTAATAAAAATACCAATGAAAGGGCAAATAACTTCGCTAAATGCATCAGTTTCTGCTGGAATTGTTATTTATGAAGCAGTAAAACAAAGAGGATAGAAAATAAAAACATATTTGAAATTTAAAGGATTTCAAATATGTTTTTTAATAACTATTATAATAGTCTACACCGAAAATGAAAATTTTTACGACACTTTAGAATTATTAAAAACTATTTCTCAATAATTTTAAAGTAATTAAAATTATCTAGTTCATTATTATTTAAACATTCAATATAAAAATCTAATTCTTCGACGTTTTTACAAGAAGCTATAATTAATGATGTAATTTCACTTTCAATAAGAAGTTTTTTTGCAAAATTAGCTGCTTGTGAAAATGTATAATTAGATTTTTCTTTTGCTAATTTAAAACCTTCTTTATATCTAGAAATAGAAGTGTTTTCAAAATCTTTTAAATGAACTGTGTATTCTTTGTCTATAATATCTTGAATTGAAGAATATTTTTCTGGGTTATCTAAAAAAAGTTCATCTAAATCTGAAATTGAATATGGAAGTATTGCAATTCCAAGCTTTCTGTTTATTATTAAACTTTTTTCTTGTAATTCAGAAAATTGAGGTGTGTTTTCTTTTGAATCATCTTGAGTGATTTCGAAAAGAGATTCTTCTTCTGGAATAACAGAAATATTTTCTTCTATTGAATTTATATTATCATTGTTTTCATTAGAAGTTGTATTATTAGTTTCATTTACAGAATCTGTATTTAAGTTAGTATTAGAAATTTCTTCATAAGAGCTTTCATTAGAAGTTGTATTATTAGTTTCATTTACTGAATCTGTATTTAAGTTAGTATTAGAAATTTCTTCATAAGAGTTTTCATTAGAAGTTGTATTATTAGTTTCATTTACTGAATCTGTATTTAAGTTAGTATTAGAAATTTCTTCATAAGAGCTTTCATTAGAAGTTGCGTTATTAGTATTAGTTACAGAATCTATGTTAGAAATTTGTGTTGAGGAGGTGTTTGATAAGCTAGGGGTTATGAATTTTTCGTAATTATTCATAAAATTTAAATAATTTGTATTAGTTTTTGAGATATCTTCTAATAAAAGATTGAAATCTTTAGTGAATTTTTCAGAATCTATTGTATTTAAAAAATCTGATTGATAAATGTTTTCTAAAAAATGTTTTAATTCTAAAGTTTTACTAATATTTGACTTTATACATTCGAATATAGAATGAGATTCCGCAATTAGAGAAAGTAATGTATCTGTATTTTCTGAATTAAAATTTTCATACATAGCGTTTGAGAATTTTTCTAAATACGTAAGTAGTGTTTTTTTAGAATTTCTTTGTTGAATTAAAGTATTGTTTAACACTGTTAATTGATTATTTACAATTTCTTTATCAAATACAAATTTTTGCATTAGCTTTATCCCTCCATTAATATTTAAATTATATTATAAAGGTAAAAAAAATACAATAAGAAATTGATTTTTTGCAAATAAAATATTATAATATAAATAGAGAAAAGTATTGAATTGAGGTATTTGTATGGGATTAAGAGAAAAAATAATGCAATCTGTACAAAAGATTTTTGGAAGAAAAGTTTTAACTTCTGTTTCTGAAGTAGAAGAAGTAGAAAAAGAAGGTGGACAACTAACTCAAACTGCTGTTTCTGAATTTGAGAAAAATATAAAAGTTGAAAATACACCTACTTTAGATGGAAAATTATTTTCACAAATAACATCAGAAGCTAGAAACAGTGTATTGATGAACTTACAAGCCTTTAGAAACACAGTATTATCATCAGATGAATTTAAAAAGCTACAAGGAAAAGATGCTAGACCAGGAATGGCAGACAAAGTTCCATTTGTTTGTGTTGCAGAAATGGATGATGATGGTAAAATAAAAACAACAATAATAGCAACAAATCAAGCGGTTTCTAAAATAGCTATTGATGAAAATGGTAATAGAACATATCAAGAGTCAAGAATTGTTGATGGTGAAATGAAAACTATTATTAATGATGATAAAAATGGTACTTTACATATAGGTGGAAATGTTAGTCAAAAAGATATTGATAATATAAAAAAATTCGCATACCAAAATAAATCTCAAATTAATGAAATAAGTAAAATTAAGGGGTTAAGTGATGAAGAAAAAGCAAAATATTTTACAGCATTAGAAAAATTTGGAGTAAAAACAGATATAGACCTAAATGATACTAAAAAATATTTGTTTGGAGCAAGTGGTAGAATAATAAGAGGAAAGCCTACTGTTTTAAAAGAAGCTGATTTTGTTTTTGATAAAGAAAATCCAGATAGTAATCCTTTAATAATTTCACTAAATACTTTAAAAGACAAAAAAACAACTAGAGAAAAATATAGATTGTATAAAGATAATATTTATATTGATGAAAGTTCATTAAAATTTAATAAAGATGGAAATGTAAAATTTAAAACAATAACTTTAGAAGAACTACAAGCAAAAGCTATGGAAGATGGATTTAATATGCTTTATATGGATAGAGTTAAGTCACATAAAGCTAATAAAAAAGAAATGATTCCACAAGGCGCAGTTGATATTCATAATGGTTTAGTTGAAGAAAAAACAAAAGAGGCAGAAAAGAAAAATCAAAAAGATGAGCAAGAACAATCTCAAGCTTTATAAAACATTAAATAAATGCTTGCATTTAAAGATATACTGTGTTAAAATATTTATGTCGAAAGAAATGATAAATCGAAGCAGATTTAAAAAAAAAACCTTTTTTAAATCTGCTTTTTTGTTTTTATTACATAATTAAGCTTTTAACTCAAGTTTAAATCGAATAATATAAGTGAAAAATAGGAGGAATAAAAAGTGGAAATTGCATTTGATAACCAAAAATATTTAAAAATCCAAAAAGAAAAAATTGAAGAAAGAATAAAAATGTTTGATAATAAACTATATTTGGAGTTTGGAGGCAAAATATTTGATGATTTTAATGCTAGCAGAGTATTACCAGGATTTAGTCCAGATGCAAAAATTAAACTTTTACAAGAATTTAAAGAAAATTTAGAAATTATATTTTGTATAAATGCAAATAATATTCAAAAAAATAAAATAAGAGCTGATTATGGAATTGGTTATGATGTTGAATTAGTGCGATTAATTGAAAATATTCAAAAACTTGATATTGATATTAATAGTGTTGTTGTTACGATGTATACAGGGCAAGAAGAAGTTGAGAAATTAAAACAAACTTTAAATAGTAAAAATATTAAAGTATATATACATGGACCAACCAAAGGATATCCGGATGATGTAGAAACTATTGTTAGTGAAGATGGATATGGAAAGAATCCATATATTGAAACTACAAAAAAATTAGTTGTTGTAACTGCTCCAAGACCTAATAGTGGAAAACTTGGAACATGTCTTTCTCAATTATATTATGAACATAAAAAAGGAATAAAAGCAGGATATGCAAAATTTGAGACTTTTCCAGTATGGGATCTTCCTTTAATGCATCCAGTAAACGTATCTTATGAGGCTGCGACTGCAGATTTGGCTGATATGAATATGATAGACTCTTTCCACTTAGAAGAATATAATGTAAAAGCTGTAAATTATAATAGAGACATTTCTGCATTTCCTATTTTGAAAAATATTTTAAAAAGAATTACTGGCGAAGATATTTACAAGTCTCCAACAGATATGGGTGTAAATATGATTAGTCAATGTATAGTGAATGATGATGTTGCTCAAAGATCTGCAAAAATGGAAATTATAAGAAGATATTATGCAGCTGTTTGTGATTACAAAAAGGGAATTGGAACTGAAACTGCAGTTGAAACAATAAAAAAATTAATGAATAATGTAGGAATTTCTATTAATGATAGAGAGATTGTAAAATATGCTTTAGATAAAGCTGAAAAAGAAAAAGTAAATGCATTGGCAATAATACTTGAAGATGGAAGAATTATAACTGGAAAAGAATCAGAATTATTAAGTGCTTCAAGTGCATTATTAATAAATACAATAAAATGCTTATCAGGTATTCCGGATGATGTTTTTTTATTATCACCAAGTGCTTTGGAATCTATTTTTAAAATGAAGCAAAAAACTTCATATAAAAGAAATTATTGTTTAAATTTACCAGAAGTTTTAATTGCACTAAGTATTTGTGAACAAAATAATCCAATTATAGAAAAAACATTAGAAGCATTAGATAAATTGAGAGGCCTAGAAGCTCATAGTTCTTATGTTGTTTCGACAGCCGAACAAAAAGTTTTAAAGAGCCTGGGAATAAATTTAACTTGTGAACCAAAACTTTTAGGATATGAAGAATAAGGTTATAAAATATGAAAATATAAAATATGAAGTATGAAATAAAACACATAAAATAAAAGATAAATTTTAAATAATATTTTAAAATTACTAAAGATAAAAGATGAGTAATCAATAAAAATACTCATCTTTTGTTTTACTTATATGTCAAGTTTTGAAAGGACTAATTTATGGAATTATCATTGCAGAGCCGAAAAGATTATAAGGCAATGAGATCATCAAGAAGAATGATGATAATTAAAGAAAAATTACATATTGATACTCTAATAGATTATAAAAGATTTCTAGAATTATATAAAAAATATGGAAAAGGTATAGATGTAAAAGACTTTGCAAAATATTTTTTAGATATTCCTTATCACAAACATTATAATTTACAATCTGGAAAAATTAAAAACACTTATATTTTGTCTCGAGAATATGTTTCTCCTAAAGAAATAGAAAGAATGCAAGGGGAAGTTAAAAAATATGTAGATGATTTTAATTTAAGCTCTGTTGATTATGGTATTGTAGAACTATTATATACAAGGTACAGTGGAAGACTGAGTATGGCAATGTTTGCTGAAGACGTTTTAGGGATAACGCCACATTCTGTTGAATGTATAAAATCAGATAGAACTAAAACTGTAAATCTTTTTTCACTTTCTAATATGGATAAGATGGAAATTAGAAAAAGACAAAATGAAGTCATTGTAGCAGAAAGATTACACATAGGTGATACAATAACATTAGATGAATTTAACAGATTATATAAAAAATATGGAGATGGAATTTCTGAAAAAGATTTTGCAACAAAAGTTCTTCAAATAAGTTCAGTATCGAGGTTTAACCAATTCAAAAGTCGGTAAAAATAAATATACTAAGATATTAGAAAAATATATTTTTAATCCAGAATCTGTGTATAAATTAAGAGAAGGTGTTATAAGAAGAGAAAAATTGCATATTGATGATTTTATTGACTATGCAAGATTTCAAGAGTTACATAAAAAATATGGAGTTCCATTGTCAGAAGAAATGTTTGCAGAAGAAGTTCTAGATATTAATGCTGTTGGTGTTAAAAATATGAGAGTGTCGGGAAATCTGGCTGCTATTTTAGGGGATATTGAAATTACGAAAGAATATACTGAAAGAGTTAGAGACAAAATGGCTAGAGAAAATAATTTTAGAGAAAACCAAGGAATAAATTTAGATGAATTAAAAGAATTATATAAAAAATATGGTGGTGTTCTTTCTCAAAAATTATTTGCGATGGAAATATTAGGAATTAGTCAAGATTCTTATAATGCACTTATGTGTGGAAATAGTAAGAGAGTAAATATATTAAAATACTATAATTCAAATAGATTTTTTTCATTAAGAAATAGAATTATATTAGAAAATGATTTGAAATATAATGGAGAGATGGATTATCAAACTTTTGAGAGAATTCATAAAATGTATGCTCCAAATGAAAATCCTACTGTATTTGCAGAAAAAGTATTGGATATTCCTGCAAGAACTTTTTACAATTTAAAATATGGTTCAACAAAAGATGTAAATATTTTGCTTAATGAACCTTTACCAACAGAAGAACAATTTAGAGAGAAAAAAATAAGTATTGCTTTAGAATATGGATTACATATAAAAGATACAATTGATTATGAAACTTTAAAGATGATTTATAAAAGATTTGGTGGAATATTGCCAGAAGATTTATTTGCAGAAAAGATTTTGGATATAAGTAAAACGTCTCTAAATAAAATGAAAAGAGACCCACAAACAAGAGTAATGGTACTTATTAGAACCGAACTAACTGAAGATGAAATAAAATCTTTAAGACGAGAAGTAATTTTAGATAATAATATATATCCTGAAAAGCCAATAACTTTAAGAGATTTTAGAAAAATGTACAAAGCACATAAACATATATTACCAGAAACGAAGTTTGCAGGATTGGTTTTAGGAATAGATAAACAATGTATTAATAAATTAAAAAAAGGCGATTGTGATACTGTAAGAGCATTATATAATATGAGAAAAGAATATTCTAAAAGACCATCATATTTTACTTCTAAAGAAATGCTATTAGTAAGAGAATCTTTGATTCAAGGATTAAGTGAAGAGGCAATTGCAACAAGACTTTTTGTACCTATTAGATTCTTGAAAAGAAATTTAGAGCAGCAACGTAGATATGGAAGATTAACTCCTGTTGAAATTGAAGCAGAAAGAATAAAAAGAGGAATTGATAGCACAGCATTAAAAGTAAAAGAAAACAAGCCAGGTAGTACTAGTAAAAAAGAACAAAAAGACGCCAAAAAAAGATTAAAAGATGCAGAAGTTTTACGTAAGAAAAAAGATAGAGTTTTAGATGATTTTGAACTAACAGAAAAAGATTTGAAAATAGTTAGAAGTTATATTGATAACTGTGGTGAAAGATTTAAATATGGTGAATTTCCAGAAATTGAAATTCCAGAATTAGAAGAATCTATAGGATTATTGGAAGGAAATACTAGTGATATAAAACTATTTTCAAGAGTTTGTGTATTTTTTGGATTATATAAAAAAGCTAGTGTTTTTATTTCTAATAATATAGACAATCCAGATGTTGCCGAAGAGGAAAAAAATACATTAAGAAAAATTCAAAGAAGTATTAATTATGCAAATAGAAAACAAAATGCAGTTAATATGATATCAAAAGGAGTTACAGATGCAAAATTTATTTCTGCTCAAGTTGGAATTTCAGAAGTTGATGTTATGGAAATGCAAAATAGATTAAAAGCTGGACAAGAAATAAATGTAAAAAAATGGATTGATTTAGATGGTGATTAATTCGATAAATTACTGAAGATAAAAAAGTAAATTAGCAATTTCATATATGATTAGTTTGACATATGTGAAATTTCTAAAAGCAGCTATAATATATTAGAAGAGGTTGGATAAAAATAAGAATGAGATTATCATTACAAAAAAATGTTAATTATAAAACAGTTCAAGATAGAAGAAAATATATGATACAAACAGAGAAACTTCATATACAAGATAGTATAAGTTATGAGGCTTTTTTGGAATTACATAGAAAATATGGTGGAAGATTTTCTTTAAAACAATTTGCATATGAAGTTCTTAATATAAATGCCCATGCAGTTGGAGATATGATTAGTATAAAAGGAAAAGAGTCTATAATATTAAGACCTCATGCACAAAAAAGAAATGAAATAGCCAAAATAAAATCAGCAGTTATTAAAGGTTCAGGTCTTCATATTGGTTCACAAATAAGTTATCAAGAATTTCAAGAGATATATAAGAAATATGGAAAATATGATATAGACGAAAGAGATTTCGCTCTTAGAATTTTAGGAATAACAAATGATGTTTTTGTAAGATTTAAAGCTGGAAGAAGACCAAAGACAGGAGTGTTTTCTACATTCCCAATTGATGCAAAAAAAATATCAGCACTTAGAGAAAAAGTTATTTTAGCAGAAAATTTATATATAGATCAGACGATATCTAATGAAAGATTTCAAGAGTTATATGATAAATATGCTGGGATATTATCAGAAGAATTATTTGCAGAAGAAATTTTAGATATCAATATGGAAAGTTTAAGACAAGCAAGAAGAAGAAATATGAACAATATTATTTTAACTGGTATTGAATTATCTGAAAAATATGTAAAAGCTTTACAAAGACAAATTATAAATGAAAATGGAATACAACCTAATAATCAGCTGATGTCATTAGGAGAAATAAATGAACTTAGAAAAAATATGCTCCAATGTTAACTGAAAAAAGATTCGCAACTGTAATAATGGGAATTAAATACGAAAATTACATACAACTAGCAATGGGAACAACATTAAAAAATTATGTTTTTGCAATTCAACCAGAACCTAAAATTAAAAAAATAAGAGAAAAAGTAATTGAAGAGCAACATTTACATTATGATGATTTAATTGATTATCCAAGATTACATGAATTGCATCAAAAATATGCTCCTATGATGAGAGAGTATAGTTTTGCAAGAGATATTTTAGATATAGGTCAAACTGCACTGAATAATATTAGAAATAAAGAAAACGCTTTCACACATATATTATTAGATGAAGCACTTCCAAATGTTCAACAAATTGAAAAAATAAGAAAAGCTTTATTATCAAAGGCAAATATTAGAGAAGTAGAAATGATGGATTATAGTATGTTTCAACAATTGTATTTTGAGTATGGTGGAGTTATGCCAGAAGATATGTTTTCTCTTCAAGTATTAGAAATTACTCAAAAAGAGTTAAATAGAATAAAACAAAATTCAAAATTTCAAACACATTTTCTTATGAAAGGAAAGCAAGATTGGAATGATAGAAAAACGAAGACTACAATAAAAGAAAATGTTGACCTTGATAAAGGAGAAACTCCTAGAAAAAGAGGAAGGCCAAGAAAAGGTGAAGAAACTATAAGAAAACCAAAATCAAAATCTGGAAAGGCATTAGAAAAAGAAAAACAATTACTAGAACAAAGGGCAATAAAGATTATGAGTGAATGTTTAGATTCTCCAAGTTCGGTTTCTTCTGTAAGAATGTACCTTGAACAATGTGAAGAAGACTTTGAAAACGGAGAATTAAGACCAAATCAATTAAGGATTTTTGCTGATGCAATAATTTTTATTGAAGCTGAAAGAAAATATATAGAAAGTTTTGCTAGAGCGTGTATTGCTTTTGAAGAATACGATTTTTGCAGTAGATATATTTCACGAAATTTAGATGGGAATGATAATTTAAGTTATGACGATAAAATAAAATTAAAAGAGGTACAAGATAATGTGAGATATGCTCTAAGAAAACAAAAAGCTGTTAATATGATTGCAAGAGGAGTAACAGATGTTAATAGAATAATGTATGCAACAGGTGCTTTGGAAGTTGATATTTTAGATATAATGAATAGAATGAAAAGTGAAACATTAAAAAAAGAAAGTGTTTTTCCTGAAGATAATGGAGGAAGATAAAGTATTATCCTAAAAATAAGAATTATTTGTGAAAATAAATTTTATGAAAAATAGTAAGTAAAAAACATATTATAAAAAATAAAATTTGGTATTGACAATTTAAATAAATGGGTATAGAATTTTAGCAGTCAAAGATAAAGACTGCTAATTTTATTTTATTATTTAGATATTAATTATAAAATAAGATTATAAAATTTTTGTTACAAAGTAATCGTAAAACAAGGGGAAATACGATTAAAAACTCGAGGATTCATAATTTTAGAGTCCCAACATATAATTTATAATAAAAGGAGGAAAATGAATTATGATTAAACCATTAGGAGATAGAGTATTAGTAAAAATGGTAGAAGCTCAAGCAACAACAAAAAGTGGAATAATATTAAATGCAAGTTCCCAAGAAAAACCACAAATAGCTGAGGTTGTGGCTGTGGGACCAGGTGGAATGATAGACGGTGAAAAAATTGAAATGCAAGTTAAAGTAGGAGATAAAGTTATAACAGGAAAATATTCTGGAACAGAAGTTAAATATGAAGGAGTAGAATATTTAATTGTTAGACAATCAGATGTTTTAGCTATTGTTGAATAATATTAAATAAAATTAAAAAATTGTAATTAAAATTTATTATAAAAAAATTAATAATAAATTTTTGTATTAAGAAATAAAATAATTATAATGAAAATTAATTAATTTAATAAATCGAGAGGAGAGATTATAAATGGCAAAAGAAATTATATATGGTGAAGATGCTAGAAAAAAATTATTAGAAGGTGTGAATAAATTAGCAGATACAGTAAAAGTAACATTAGGACCAAAAGGAAGAAATGTTGTATTAGATAAAAGTTTTGGAGCTCCATTAATTACAAATGATGGTGTAACAATAGCAAAAGAAATTGAATTGGAAGATCCTTTTGAGAATATGGGGGCAAGCTTAGTAAAAGAAGTTTCTACAAAAACAAATGATGTTGCAGGTGATGGAACAACTACAGCTACAGTTTTAGCACAAATTATGCTAAAAGAAGGAGTTAAAAATGTTGCTGCAGGTGGTGATGTTTTATCAATAAAAAGAGGAATGGATAAAGCAACTAGTTTAGCGGTAGAAGAATTAAAGAAAATAAGCTCACCAATTAGCGGAAAAGAAGATATTGCTAGAGTTGCTAGTATTTCTGCTAATAATGAAGAAATTGGAAACTTAATTGCTGATGCAATGGAGAAAGTTTCTAATGATGGAGTAATAACAATAGAAGAATCAAAAACTTCATCAACAGATGTTGCTGTTGTAGAAGGTATGCAATTTGATAAAGGATATGTTTCTCCATATATGGTAACAGACACAGAAAAAATGGAAGCTGTTATGGATAATCCATTTATATTAATAACAGATAAGAAAATATCAAATATTCAAGAAATATTACCAGTTCTTGAAGAATTATCAGGACAAGGTGGAAAACTTGTTATAATTGCAGATGATTTTGAAAATGAAGTTTTATCAACATTAATATTAAATAAATTAAGAGGAATTTTAAATGTAGTTGGAGTTAAGGCACCAGGATTTGGTGATCATAGAAAAGAAGTATTAGAAGATATTGCTACTTTAACTGGCGGTGAAGTGATTACATCTGAGTTAGGATTAGAATTAAAAGATACTACTTTAGCTCAACTAGGAAGAGCAAAACAAGTTAAATGTTCAAAAGAAAATACTATAATTGTTGATGGTATGGGTGATAAATCTGCAATAGAGGCAAGAGTAAAACAAATAAGAAATAATATAGAAGAAACAATGTCAAGTTATGATAAAGAAAAACTTCAAGAAAGATTAGCTAAACTTGCTGGTGGAGTTGCTGTAATACAAGTTGGTGCTGCTACAGAAGTTGAAATGAAAGAGAAAAAATTAAGAATAGAAGATGCTTTATCTGCTACAAAAGCTGCTGTTGAAGAAGGAATTTTACCTGGTGGTGGAACTGCATATGTAAATATAATTCCAGAAGTTGAAAAATTACTTGATAAAGTTTCAGAAGATGAAAAAATAGGTGTTAAAATAATATTGAAAGCATTGGAAGAACCAGTAAAACAAATTGCTACAAATGCTGGATTAGAAGGGGCAGTGATATTAGACAAAGTAAAATCAAGCAAACCAGGAGTTGGATTTGATGCTGCAAAAGAGCAATACGTAGATATGAAAAAGGAAGGTATAGTAGACCCAACTAAAGTTACTCGTTCTGCTCTTCAAAATGCTGAAAGTGTTGCTTCAATGATTTTAACTACAGAAAGTATAATTACAGATAAAAAAGAAAAATCTTGTGGATGTGGAAATCATGGAATGGATATGCCTGATATGGGTGGAATGTACTAAAATTAAAATATAGAAAAATAAATTTGTTTTTTATTAATAAAAGAGCACTTGCAGTGAAGTGAATCACAAAATGTTCATTTCATATAGCAAGTGTTCTTTTTCTAGTAGGTAATTATCAATTTTTCGATAATTTATAAAATTATGCTAAATGATTAGCAGCAACCTCTGTTACCATTGTTTCCACAACAGCAGAAAAGTATAATTAAAAGAATTATTATCCAAAGACAATCATTATCTCCTCCAAATAATCCACATCCACAACCTCTGTTTTCTGGCATATTAAAAATCCTCCTTAAAAAATATTTGTATAGAAAAGTCTATACGCTAAAACTTAAATTCTTTTGTATGTTATATAATATGATTTTTTTTTATAGATGTTACTAATAATAAAAAGATATGAATGTAGAAAATCATTTTTTGAAAATATAACTATAAAATACAATGTATTTGTTAAAAATTTTAAGAAATATATAACAAATAATAATAAATAAAATTTTAAAAAAGTATACAAAAAATAATTTTAATGATATAATTCTTAAAAATATGTTATTATGGGATAAATAAAGTTTAATATAAAGGGCTTTTGAAAATTGCTTTTAGAAAAGGAGAATAAAATGGGAAATATAGTATTATTGGATGATTTGACTATCAATAAAATTGCAGCAGGTGAGGTTATTGAAAGACCAGCTTCAGTTGTAAAAGAAATGGTAGAAAATTCAATAGATGCTGGGGCAAAAAATATAACAGTTGAAATAAAAAATGGTGGAATTTCTCTAATAAAAATAACAGATGATGGATGTGGTATTGCGAAAGATGATATGGAAATCGCATTTGAACGTCACGCTACAAGTAAAATAAGAAGAGCTGAAGATTTGGAAACGGTTAGGACTATGGGGTTCAGAGGAGAAGCTTTAGCAAGTATTGCAGCAATTGCAAAAGTTGAAATGATTTCTAAAAAAGAAAATACAGATGTTGCACATAAAATTGTTGTAGAAGGTGGAAAAACTTTAGAATTCACAGAAGCTGCAAGAAATGTGGGAACAACAATTACTGTTCAAAATTTATTCTATAATACTCCTGTAAGATATAAATTTTTAAAGAAAGATTATACAGAAGCTGGATATATAGAAGATGCAGTAACAAGAATTGCACTTGTGAATAAAAATATTGCAATTAAATTAATAAGTAATGGTAAAACTGTAGTACAAACAAATGGAAACGGAGATTTAAAAACTGTTATATATAGTATATATGGAAAAGATATTGCAACAGAAACAATAGAAATAGATTATAATTATGAAGATATAAGAGTTTCAGGAATTATAGGAAAACCAGTGATTGCTAGAGGAAATAGAGCAAATCAATTATTTTTCTTAAATGGAAGATATATAAAAGATAAGAATTTATCGGCTGCTGCAGACCAAGCCTATAAAGGAATGATACCTGTTGGAAGATATGGTTTTATTGTTCTTAATTTAGATATGGACCCTAAACTTGTAGATGTAAATGTTCATCCAGCTAAATTAGAGGTTAGATTTGAAGAAGAAACTAAAGTTTTTAAAGCTGTATATCATGCAATTAAATCAAGTCTTGCAAAATCTGAGTTAGTAGAAAATGTGGAAAAAGAAAATGTTACATCAGAAAATATCAATATTGAAAAAAATATTGATAAAGATAAAATATTTTCAAATACTGCTAATAATTTTGAGAATAATGAAAGTAAAGAAAAAGAAGAGAGAAAAGGCTTTTCGGGCTTGTTTCATAAGATAATGAGAGAACCTGAGGAATCTGAAGAAGAAATGCAAAACAATGCATTAGAAGAAATTTTTAAATTTAGACAAGGCATAAAAAATGATATTAATTCAGTAGCAACTTCAGCTAATACAATTAATTCGTTAAGTGAAAACTCTATTACAAATAATAACTTTAATACTACAAATAGTTCGAATATCAATTTTGCTGAAAATACATCAAATTATGATAAGGAAGCTGTAAAAATAATAAATGACAATGTATTAGATAAAAAAATTACTTTAGGAGAAACTTTGATTTCTAGTGATACCAAAGAAATTGACGTTAATGTTGTAAATGATTTTATAAAAGATGCAACAACTGAATTGTTGTCTACCAAATTAGATAATAGTATGGTTACACAAATTATAAATACTCAAGATGTAAGAAATCAAGAATTTGATAAAACACAAATTATAGATTTACAAAAGGAGATGCTTTCTCAAGATACTAATATTATAAATGATATTTCAATTAATGGGGTAAAGCAAGATACGATTGCACTAAATATAAAAGATGAATCTTCTGAAAATATGTCAAAAACAAATATAATTACTGAAGATTGTATAGATAATGGTTTTGCTTCTATTGCTGAAAAATTAGTGGAATCAAAATTGGGATTAGATAACACACAAATTATTGATACTAATAAAGTAAGGGAAGCTTTAAGAGAAAATTCTAAAGAAACAATTAAAAAAATAGAAGAATTTGAAGAAAATCCAGAATTTGATGAGATGTATAAGAAAACTTTTGGAGTTGATCCATTTGCTGTAAGAAAAGAAAAAGAGTTAGAAAGATTAGAAAAAGAAAAAATGAACGCTTCTAATGATTTTTCTTATGCAACTGAGAATATGAATGTATTTACAGATACGGAAGAGAAAACACCAGAAATACCATATAAATTTTTAGGAATCGCATTTTCTACCTATATAATAATAGAAATAAAAAACGAAATGTATATTATAGATCAACATGCCGCTCATGAAAGAATTATGTATGAAAAGGTAAAAGCTAATTATTATGATGAAGGCGAAAGAGATGAACAATTTTTACTTTTACCAGATGTTATTTCATTAACTCATAAAGAAATGATAATAGCAAAAGAAAATGTTCAAATGTTTAATAGAGCAGGCTTTTCTTTTGAAGAATTTGGTGAAAATACAATAAAATTAATGTCAGTTCCTAGTATGTGCGAAGATATGAACACTAAACAACTATTTTTAGATATATTAGATGAAATTGATACTGTTGCAGTTACAGCAAGACAAGAAAAAGAAGATAAGTTTATTGCAACTATTGCTTGTAAAGCGGCTGTAAAAGCAAAAATGAAATTGGACGACCAAGAGGTTGCAACACTAATGGCTCAGCTTTTAGATCTTCCAAATCCATTTACTTGTCCTCATGGAAGACCAACGGCAATAAAAATGACAAAAACTGATTTAGAGAAAAAATTTAGTAGGAGATAAGAAATGAAACCTAAAATTGTAGTTATAGTAGGACCTACTGCGTCTGGAAAAACTGCTCTTTCTATAGAGCTTGCCAAAAGAATCAATGGAGAAATTATATCTTCAGATTCAATGCAAATATACAAAGATATGGATATAGGGACTGCTAAAGTTACAAAAGAGGAAACTGAAGGAATAAAACACTATTTAGTAGATTGTATATCTCCTGATGAGAGATATACAGTCTCTGATTTTAAAAAAGATGCTGAAAATGCAATTGAAGAAATATTAGCTAAAGGAAAAACACCAATTGTAGTTGGTGGAACTGGATTGTATGTTAATTCATTGATTTATGGAATTGAATATCAAGATATGAAATTTGATGAAAATTATAGAAATGAATTGATGGAAAAAGCTGAAACAGAATATGGGTTAAAAGAACTTTGGGAGACAGCAAACAAAATTGATCCAGAAGCAATGCTAAAAATAAGTAAAAATGATAAAAAAAGAATTGTCCGTGTTTTAGAAATATTTAAGGCTACAGGAAAGACTAAAACAGAACAAGAAACTTTATCTAGGCAAAATGGTGTTAAATATGATTATAAAGTTTTTGGAATAACAATGGATAGAGAAAAACTTTATAATAGAATAAATTTAAGAGTTGATTTTATGATTGAAAAAGGTCTTGAACAAGAAGTTAGAAAATTAGTTGATAAATATACTAAATTTCCTACTGCAATGCAAGGACTTGGATATAAAGAAGTTGTTGAATATTTTGAAGGTAATTTAACACGTGAAGAAATGATTGAAAAAATAAAACAAGAATCAAGAAGATATGCTAAACGTCAATTAACTTGGTTTAGAAAAGATAAAAACACGATATGGCTAGATAGTATGAATGATATGAAAGATAATATAAATATTATTTTAGGAGAATTATAGTGAAGAAAACGCAAGAAAAAGGCGAATATTACAAAATGTTAATAGCAGCAATTTTTATGATACTAATTATTATTTTAGTGATAAATAGTACAAAATTATTGAAGAAAAATGCTGAAGTATTTGTTGTTGCAGATGGAGCGGTTTATTATGAAGAACCTGCTGAAGGATATATAATTAGAGATGAACTTCTTCTACAAGGAGAATCCTATAAAAATGGTATGGTAAAAGTTGCTTCGGACGGAGAAAGAGTAGCAAAGAATCAAGTTGTTTTTAGATACTATTCAAATAGTGAAGAAACAATAATGAAACAAATAAACGAATTAGATGAGGAAATAAATGAAATAATTGAAAATAGTGGAATGCCATTTGTTTCTAGTGATATATCAAGTTTGGATTCGCAGATAGAAGAAACGATAGATTCAATGCTTAATATAAATTATCTTCAAACAATTTATGAGCATAAAAATAAAATTGAAGCATATATATCTAAGAAGGCACAAATAACAGGGATGCTTAGTCCTGAAGATTCTTATATAAAACAATTAACAAATCAAAGAAATTCTTTAGAAAAAGAATTAGAGAATGGTTCTGAAATAATAAATGCACCAAAACCAGGAAGTGCTTCTTATAGAATTGATGGATTAGAAGAAGTGTTAAAGGTGGGAAATTTTGAATATTTATCAACAGAATTATTAGAAAGCTTTGATATAAAAGTAGGAGCTAGTATTCCGCTTAGTAATGAAAAAGGTAAAATTGTTAATAATTTTGAATGCTACATTGCAACATCTATAAATACAGAAAAAGCAAGAGCTGCAAAAGTTGGTGATTATGTAACATTAAGATTATCTTCTTCAGATGAAATTGAAGCAAAAATTGTATATATAAAAGAAGAAAATGATAACAGAATTTTAGTTTTTGAAATAAGAGAAAATGTTGCCGATTTATTAGAGTATAGAAAAATTTCATTTGATATAATTTGGTGGAAATATAATGGATGGAAAGTGAGTAATTCATGTATATTGGAAACTACCAAAAATGATAATGAAATATCTTATGTTGAAAAAAATGCTGCTGGATATGTTGAGAAAGTATTGATAAAAGTGTTAAGACAAAATGAAAGTTATTCTATTGTGAGAAATTATGAAAAAGAAGAGCTAAGAGAATTCGGATATACTGAAGATGAAATTGCAGATATGTCAGAAATAGATTTGTATGATGAAATAATACAACATTAAACACAAAAAAGTTACAAAAAAATTACAAAAGATTACAAAAAATATAGGTTAAATTACAAGAAAATTACTTTTATATAACAAATATATATTTTGCTTAAAAAACCTTGACAGTATTAAAAAATTATTAGATACTATATACATATTAAGCTACGAATGAAGAGAAAAAATTAGGAGGTCCGTAAAAAAAATGGCTGGAACATCATCAATAAAAAAAATAGTTGATTTTATATGGGGAGAACAAGAAGATTCTCAAGATGAATATGAAGAGAATGTATATAATTCAGATTATGTAGATGAATATGAAAATGAAGAAGAGAGTGAAGGGGAAGCTTTAGGTTTATTTAAGAGAAAATCTAAGGTAGTTCAAATTGCTCAACCTCAACAAATAAGAATGAAAATAGCAAAACCAACTAATTTTGATCAAGCTGACGAAATCGTTATGCAATTAAAAGAAAAAAATGCAGTTGTTATAAATCTAGAATACGTTAGCAAAGATGTTGCTAGAAGAATTGTAGATGTTGTTTGTGGTGCTGTAAAAGCTTTAGATGGAAATATGGAAAAAGTTTCTAATTCTATATTTGTTGTAGCTCCATATAATTATGATATAGTAAATGAAATAACAAAAGAAAAAATAGAAAGCAAATTTTCTGCTTCATGGATAAAATAACATATAGGAGGGAAGAACATGCTAACACCGTTAGATATTGAAAATAAAAGATTTCCTACAAAATTTAAAGGATATGACGATGCTGAAGTTGATGCTTTCTTAGATGAAATAACTATTGATTATGAAAAATTATATAAAGAAAATGCTGAATTAAGACTTCAAGTTGAAGAAAATAAAAAAGAACTAGAACATTATAGAAGTGTTGAAAAAACATTGCAAAACACTTTAGTTATGGCTCAAACTGCTGCAGAAGATATAAAAATGACAGCACAATCTAGAGCTGAACAAATAATAAGAGATGCTCAAAGCGAAGCTAGAAAAGCAACAGAAGAAATAACTAAAGAAGAATTTGATATTAGAAGAAGAACAGAAGAATTAAAAAGACAATTTAGTGTATATAAAGCAAAAATGGAAGCTTTATTAATATCACAATTAGAGTTGTTACAAGATAAAGAAAATGAAGAATAAGTAAAAAAAGCCTTGTATTAAGGCTTTTTTTGTTTGCAAATTCTATTACAAAAGAATTAAGTATGTATTACAATTGTGTTAATATTATTGACTTATGAGATTTTTAGAATAAAATATTTATATATAGTATAAGTGTATTGGGAGTTATATGAGAATTATTAGTGGGACGATGAGAGGAACAAAGCTTTTTACTCTTGAAGGAGATAATACGAGACCAACATTAGATAGAGTAAAAGAAGCACTTTTTAGTAAAATTAATTTTGATATTCAGGATTCTATAATACTGGATTTATTTGCTGGAAGTGGTGCTCTTGCATTAGAAGCTTTAAGTCGTGGTGCTAAAAAAACTTATTTATGTGATAACTCAAGAGATGCCATAAAGATAATAAATCAAAATATAGAAAAAACAAAAACTAAAGATAAAATTGTTTTATTAAATATGGATTACCAAAAAGCGTTAGATGAATTACAGAAAAATGAAGTGAAACTTGATATTGTTTTCTTGGATCCGCCATATAAAACAAATTATGCTGAAGAAGCAGCCAAATATATTGTAGAACATGAATTATTGAATGATAAAGGATTTATTATTATAGAAACAGATGATAAAGAAAAAGTATTGAAAAATATAGATACAAATATTTTAGAAATAAAGGAAATAAAAAAATACGGAAGAGTATTTCTCCTATTTTTGTATTCTAAATAATTAAGTCTAAAATCAAAATAAGAGACAAGATTGTAAACAAAAGATACGTTTTGTGCCTTAGAAAGGATGAAAAAAAGATGGAAATCTTTACATTACTAGAAACTTTAGAGGATATTTTAGAAAAAAGTAAGACATTGCCTTTTACTGATAAAAGTATAATAGAAAAAGAACAGTTTTTAGATATAATAAAAGAAATTCGTTTGAAATTACCAGATGAATTAAAACAAGCGAAATGGATTAAAGAAGAAAGAGAAAGGATTATAAGTGAAGCTCAAAAAGATGCTGATGATATTGTAAAAGAAGCAGAAAATAGAATTATATCTATGATAGATGAGCATGAAATAACAAGAAAAGCTTATGATAAAAAAACAGAAATAATAGCAGATGCAAATGAAATGTACAGAGAAATAACTCAAGGTACTACTACATATGTTGATGGAATTTTAGCAAATATAGAAAATAACATGTTAGAACTTGGCAAAACTTTAAGTGGAGTTGAAATGTCAATTCAAAACGCTTTAGAGACAATTCAAAATAACAGGAAAGAACTTAAATAAATAAAAGCCAGAATCAAAATCAATAATAATTTAATTGGTTCTGATTCTGGCTTTTATTAGCTTGTAGAAAATTGAACTCTTTAATGCTTAAAATAAAGTATTAAAAAATAGGAGGATGTAAATTTGGGAAGAAGAAAAAAAAGTACTAATAAAAAAAATGGTGGAAAAAATACCAGAAAGAAGTCTGGAATTAATATAGATTTAGCTGTAATTGGATTATTTATAGTAAGTATTTTATTATTTGTTTTAATATATGGTGAAAAAGGTGCAATTGGAGAAATATTGAGCCCTGCATTAGGTGGGATTATAGGTTTTATTAAATATTTGATTCCAATTGGATTTATGGGACTAGCAGTATGTATTGCTAAAGATGATAGAAGTTATGTGACATCAAAATTAATACAATATGCAATTTTACTGTCATGTATTGCTGCAATAATGTCAATATACCAAATTTCTAAAGGCGAAATAAATATTGATTTAGAATTTAAAGATATAATTGAGATTGCATATGAATATGGCGCAACATATACACGTGGTGGTGGAACCGTAGGTGTTGTTATGGCATATCCTTTAATTAAATTACTTGGAATGTTTGGAGCGGCTATTACAGCAGGAGGAATAGTTGCTGTTCTTTGTGTATTTACGTTTGGACTTCATCCTTCTGAATTTATGTTAGATATTATGGATGAAATGAATGCAAGAAGAGAAGAAAGAGATGAAGCTTTAAATCAAAGAAGAGAACAAAGACTAGCTAGAAGAGAACAAAAACTTAAAAATTTTGATGATGAGCAGATGGAAATGTTACCTCAAAATAATAAAAAGACAAATATACAATCAACTATTAATGAAGATGAGATTACAATTAATCTAAATGGCGAAAAACAAAATTCTGGAGTAGAAGAAGAAAAAGGTAAAAATGGATTGTTCAGTAAATTTAAAAGAAATGAACAAACAGAAATTAATCCAGATGTAATTGATGCAAATATTTATAAGAATGCAGCTAAAGCAAATGAAGCTCAAGCTAATAAACAATCTTGTATAAAAGATGAAGGACTATTTGCTGTTGAAGAAGAGCAAAAAGAGACAAAAACAAAAGCGGTTCTAAAATTGGAACATACAGTTTCTGTTGAAGATGAAAATTATGAATATCCACCAGTTAGCATTTTAGGAAAAAACACTAAAAAAGCAAATAAAGCCGGTGCTAAAGCATTAACAGAAAAAGCAACACAACTTCAAAGAACTTTACATAGTTTTGGAGTTTCTGCAAAGGTTGAAAACATTTCTGTTGGACCAGCAATTACAAGATATGAATTAAAACCAGCTGAAGGTGTTAGAGTAAGTAAAATTGCAAATTTATCAGATGATATAGCTTTAAATTTGGCAGCTGAAAGTATAAGAATTGAAGCTCCTATACCAGGAAAACAAGCTGTTGGTATAGAAATTCCAAATAAAGAAAAAGAATCAGTACCACTTCGTGATGTTATTGAAAGTGATGAATTTGAAGATAATAAATCTAAATTAACTGTGGCACTTGGAAAAGATGTTGCAGGTAATATTGTTTTAGCAGATATCGCTAAAATGCCACACGTTTTAATTGCTGGTTCTACAGGTTCTGGTAAATCTGTATGTATTAATACAATAATAACAAGTATTATATTTAATGCAAAACCAAGCGAAGTAAAAATGGTAATGGTTGATCCAAAAGTTGTTGAACTTTCTGTATATAACGGAATTCCTCATCTTTTAATTCCTGTTGTTACAGATCCTAGAAAGGCTGCTGGAGCTTTAGCTTGGGCTGTTCAAGAAATGGATCATAGATATAATTTATTCGCTGAAAAAGGGGTTAGAGATCTAAAAGGATATAATGCTGTATTAGAAAAAGAGACAGAAGATGGTACTGTTGGAAAATTACCTCAAATTGTAATTATAATAGACGAGCTTGCAGATTTAATGATGGTTGCTGCAAAAGAAGTTGAAGATTCAATTTGTAGATTGGCTCAAAAAGCAAGAGCTGCTGGAATGCACTTGGTAATAGCAACACAAAGACCATCTGTTGATGTTATTACTGGTTTAATTAAAGCAAATGTTCCTTCAAGAATTGCATTTGCTGTTTCATCACAAATTGATTCAAGAACTATATTGGATCAAGTTGGAGCTGAAAAACTTTTAGGAAAAGGTGATATGCTTTATTATCCTGCTAGTGCTTCAAAGCCAGTCAGAGTACAAGGGGCGTTTGTTTCTGATGGTGAAGTAGAAAAAGTAGTTGATTTTGTTAAATCAAATGGTGTTGCAACTTATAATGAAGATATATTAGAAGAAATTGAAAAATCAAATAAATCTGATGGACAAAAAGAACAAGAAGCTGAAGAAGATGATATGGATCCACTATTAATGGAAGCAATAGATACTGTTATTGAAATAGGCCAGGCTTCAACTTCATTTATTCAAAGAAGATTTAAAGTAGGTTATGCAAGAGCTGGAAGAATTATTGATCAAATGGAAGCGAGAGGTATTATTTCTGGGTATGAAGGAAGTAAGCCAAGACAAGTATTAATTACAATGGAAAGATGGAATGAATTAAAAATGACTAAACCACCAGTTGAAAGTGCTGAAGGTGAATAAATATAAAGTTATAATGATATGAATTATAATTATTGAATCTTAAGAAAGGGAGGTTATATGGGTCTATTTTCTAAACTAAAAGACTATAATATAGAGTTAGAAGAAATATTAGATACAAAATATTTTTCATCAAATATAAAAAGCCTCCTTTTTAGTATGATATATAAATTAGAAGTATCTTATATAGATTTTAAACTTGTAAAAAGAAGCGTAAGATCTAAGGAAGATTTTTTAAATGAAATTATAGAAGTTATAAGATTGTATTGTGATAATATAAAATCTGTAGAGCCTGATTCAGATCAGGCTAAAATGCTTATAAAAAATAAAGTGAAAGCAGTAACTAATGAAAAGGAACGAAGTATATTAACATATCCAACAGAACAAGCTCTTTTATATGCAATTTCAGATATTTCACCAAAATATTTTTTCATAAATCAAGATTTCTCATTAAAAAGAGAAATACAAAATGCATTGGTTAATGGATATATTCATAATAATATGGAAATATTAACTGATTTTACAGGTTGGTCTTGGGATAAAACGTTTGAAGGAAAGTATTATTATATAGATAATTTAATTTATCAAAATTTATTAGTAATTTTAGGAGAGAAATTTCTTTATGAATGGAGAAATTATGGATCTACAAGAACAGACTTTCTAGAAGAAGCAAGAAAATATATAAAATTATTTACAGGTAATGAAAAATATTTGATGAGTTTATATAAATTAGTATATTTGAATTCATCTCAAAAAGAAAAATTAAACCAAGCTTTTCGTGAAGATATAAAAGTCTTAAAAAAGATGAATAATAAAGAATTGTACTTAGATGAATTGAAAAAGCAAAAAGAAAAATTGGAAAAGAAAATAAATAGATATGAAGCTGTTTTAGAAAATGAAACTCTTTTAGAAAAAGAATTTATAAGAGCTAATTCAAAATTAGAAACAAACAAAAAAATTAAAACTATAAAAAAATATAGGCAATTAATTGTAAAAGAGAAAGAAAAGAATATACGAGAATTAGAAGATGTATTATATTCAATGAAACCAGAAAATTTTAATAAGAAAAAAGAATATTTAAAAAAGACTTATGAAATATATATATCTAAACAAAACTTAGAAGAGATAGTGATAGAAAATCAACAAAATTTCTTGAATTTTTTAGATAAAAGACTGTCTAAATTAAAAACAAGAGATGAGATTATAGATGTTTTATATGAATTAAGATATTATAAGACATTAAGGATTTCACGTAAAGTAGCAATAAAAGATATAGAGATTTTAAATAATCAAATAGATAAAATAATGAAAAAAGCTATAACTATGCTTTGTAAATTAGGTGCGATAAAAATTATTAGCATGGATATAAATTTGAATTTTGAAATAATAAAATATGCTTTAGATACAAAAATAATAGAACTTGAAAAAATAAAATTATATTTTGACGAGGATGAAGATGGTTTGTTAATAAGGGTGTTTGATAAAGATATAATTGAAAAGCAAGGAAGAAAAAAAGTAAAGCTTACAAAAAATACTTTAGAAGTGAAATTAAGAAGAAAGCAGAATTTATTTACTTAAATGAATTCTGCTATGTAGGAGGTAAATTTTATGAAAATAATTTTTTTAGGTGCAGCCAAGACTGTTACTGGATCAAATTTTTTAGTAGAAGCTGCTGGAAAGAAATTTTTAGTTGATTGTGGTATGTATCAAGGAAAAATTACAGAACAATTAGAAAATTCAGATCCATTTGTATATAATGTAAATGAAATTGACTTTATGCTATTAACACATGCCCATATAGATCATTCTGGAAGAATTCCAAAATTATATAATGAAGGTTTTAAAGGTCCTGTTTATGCAACAAAAGCAACTTGTGATCTTTGTGAAATTATGCTTCCAGATAGTGGACATATTCAAGAAGTTGAAATTGAATGGAAAAATAGAAAAAGAATGAGAGAAGGCTTAGAAGCTTTACCACCACTTTACACAGCGGAAGAAGCAATTGCATGTCTGGAAATATTTAATCCAGTTCAATATGATGAGATTGTAGAAATTGATGATAATATAAGTGTTAGATTTAATGATGCTGGACATATGCTTGGTTCTGCAATTATAGAAATTTGGGCAACAGAGAATGGAAAAACAACTAAAGCTGTATTTACAGGTGACTTAGGAAATAATGATTTACCACTTTTAGATTCTCCTACAATGATAAGTAATGCAGATTATTTAGTTATGGAATCTACATATGGAAATAGATTGCATATGAGAAATGATGAAAAAGCAAAGATGTTTTTAGATATTGTTGCAGAGACATTAGATAAAGGTGGAAGAGTTATAATTCCATCATTCGCAGTAGGAAGAACACAAGAGATTTTATATGAACTTGATAAATTAAAAGAAGATTATGGTCAAGACGAAGAATTTGCTAGAAAATATGAAAAAATAATGAATGTTCCTGTATATGTTGATAGCCCTTTAGCAATATCTGCAACAGAAGTATTTAAGAAAAATACAGAATTATTTGAAGAAGAAATTCAAGAGAAAATTAAAAGAGGAGATAATCCGCTAGAATTTAGAGGATTACAATTTACTCCATCAGCAGAAGAATCAAAAGCTTTAAATGAAGATCATACACCAGCTATTATTTTATCAGCAAGTGGTATGTGTGAAGTTGGAAGAATTAAACATCACTTAAAACATAATTTATGGAATCCAAATAGTACAATTCTTTTTGTTGGATACCAAGCACCAGGGACTCTAGGAAGATCTATTGTTGAAGGTGCTGAAAAAGTTAAAATCTTTGGTGAAGAAATTGCTATAAACGCTAGAATTGAATATATAGAAGGATATTCTGGACACGCAGATCAAACTTGGCTTTTGAATTTTATATGGTCTTTTACAAATCCACCAAAACATGTATTTTTAGTTCATGGTGAATATGAAGGTCAAGAAGAATTAAAACGTAAAATCGAAGATTCAAGCGAATGTAAAGTTACAATTCCTGATTTTGGAGAAAGTTATGAACTTGGAAATGATGGTCCAACATTACTTGAAGAAACAGAAGAAATTGAAGCATACAAGAAAGAATTCAAGAGACTTGATATTATTGATAGAATTGAAGAATTAAAAGAAAGCATCGCAGACATGGAAGATGTTGTAATGAAAAAGAATATTGAAACTGATGATTCTGAATTAATTAAATTAGAAGATAGAGTAAAAGAAATTCAAAGACAAATACAAGAACTTATGAAATAATTAAATAAAAGTACACTAGAAATGCTCTCGAAAAAAGCGAGCATTCTAAGTATTATGTATAAAAAATATTATTAAGAAATTGATATAATATTAATAGATTGTACAAAGGAGAATAGTATATGAGGACTAAATATTTTAATGATGGTGTTGTTGGTAACAGAAAGATAAAGGCTAGCTTTACTAAATCTGGAGAAATGCTTAGAATGTTTTATGGAGCAGCTGATTATAAACAATTTATTGAATATTATCATACTGGAATAAAGATAAATGATTCTGCGTTAATATATTTACATAATGACATAAATAATACTTTTTCTCAAGAATATATTAAAGATACAAATGTACTTCAAACTCATATATTTAATTCTTATTTTAAAATAAGAATTACTCAAACAGATTTTGTACCAATTTCTGAAAATGTCTTAGTTAAGCATTATGTTTTTAAAAATGAAAATACGATTGATTTAAATCTTAGTTTTTTAATATATTCTAAGATTTTAAGAAATTTAAATAATGATACATCTGGATATATAAAAAATGATACTTTAATTCAATATAATCATGATTTTTCTGTTTGTACATTTGCTACAGAAAAAATTTCATCAAAACAAATAAATGGAGCTGAAAATAATTTTATGCAAGGCTCTATTGGTGGAAAAGATTACATTGGGATGTCTCCAGATTCTAGTATTTCATATAATTTGAAGAAGATAAAACCAGGCGAAGAAAAAGAGTTAACAATATTTGTTTATATAAATAAAAACAGAAATAAATGTATGTTAAATGAACTTGACGATGAAATTGATAGAATAAGAAAATTAGATGTTCAAAATTTAAAAGATAACGCAGTAAAATATTGGAGAAGATATGTAAGAGAACATGATACTTTAGGAATTAATAAAAAAGAATTAAGTTCAAAAATCAAGAAAATCTATAATAGAAGTATTTTACTTTTCCCATTATTAGTTCATGAAAAAACAGGAGGAATATCAGCTGGTATAGAGGTAGATGAAGATAAAACAAAATGTGGAAGATATTCTTATTGTTGGCCAAGAGATGGAGTGTTTGTAACTGAAGCGTTTGATGTTGTTGCTATGCATGAGGAGACAGAAAAGTTTTATAATACTTTTTGTAAAATGACACAAAGCAAAAATGGAATGTGGGAACAACGCTTTTATACAGATGGAAGACTAGCTCCTTGCTGGGGATATCAAATTGATGAAACAGCAAGTGTAATTTTTGGAATTTATGCACATTATAAAATAACTAAAGATAAGAAATTTTTAAAAGACAATTTAAAAATGTGTGAAAAAGCAATTAGTTTTCTAGAAAAATATATTGATGATATATTTGAAGAAAAAGGAAAGTTTCAGTTGAGCTATGATTTATGGGAAGAGTGCGAAGGTGTGGCTTTTTATTCAATTTCAACTATATTTGCTGCTTTTAGTGCAATGGTAAAAATATATTCTGAATTAAAATATGCTTCAGAACTAAATAAATCAAAAAACGAAAATATAAGAAAACAAGCTCAAAACTTAGAAGAAAAAGCTAAAAAAATAAAAGACTACTGTTTAAAAAATTTTTATGATGAAGAAAAGAAATCTTTTGTTAGAAATACAAAAGATAGAAAAATTGATATAAGTCTTTTAGGACCAATAGTGCCATTTAGAATGTTTTCACCTAATGATAAAAAAATAAAAAACACTATTGAAAGAATTAATATGACGCTGAGAACTTTTACAGGAGGATACATTAGATATGAAGGTGATGGTTATATGGGAGGATATAATCCATGGCCAATAGCAACGTTATGGATGGCTTGGTATTACTTAGAATCAGGAGCTAATGATAAAGCATTAGAAAACTTTGCGTTTGTAACCAATTCTGCGTCAAGCCATGGCTTTTTAGGAGAACAAGTTAATAATGATGCAATGAAACCATCTTGGGTTATAGGATTAACATGGAGTCATGCGATGTATTTACTTACACTTGAAAAAATATTAGAAAAGGGATTATTATAAATATAAAAATATATATAAATAAAATGGAGGTAAAATATGAAAAGAACCAGTAAAATGATAATGGCAGCAGTAATAGTAGCTGTGCTATTATTAGGAATTGGATATGCTGCAATACAAAATATTACTTTAAACATCGCAGGTACAGCAGCTGCGGATCCAAGTCAAGCAAACTTTAAAGTAATGTTCTCAGGAACACCAACAGTATCAGATGATACTTATGTAACAGCAGCAATAACAGATGATATAAATGCAACTATGAATGTAGAAGGACTAACTAAAAAAGGAGATGTTGTATCAGCAACATATACAGTACAAAATACAAGTGAAGACTTATCTGCAGACTTATCAATAGCAACAACAAATAGCAATACAGAATTTTTTACATTAAAATCAGAAATTGCAAAAACAAGTTTAATTGCAGGTGAAGCAACAACATTAACAGTAACAGTTGAATTAACAAAAACACCAATAGTAGAAAGTGTAAATGCTACAATTGGTGTTCAATTAGAAGCTATGCCAGTACAACCAGGAGAAGAAGGAACAAGTGAAGGAATAAATGGAAGTTCACAAACTCCAGCATTAACTCTAGGAAAGATAACAAAAGATAACATTGGAGATTATATTGATTTAGGAAACAATATAATCAATGAAGAATCAACAACAGATGATTGGAGAATTTTATATAAAGATGAGACTGCAGTTTATGCTGTATTAGCGGATTACTTACCAGTAGTACAAATACCAGAAGAAGCTGGTTTAACTACAGATCCAGAAAATACTGTATATAATGTATGGTCTGATGATTTAGTAAATAAATTATTAAATAATGCTGCATGGAGTGAGTTTACAAATGGAATATTAGGAGCAAAAGCAATAGGTGCACCAAAAGTTGAGATGTTTCTTGATAGTTATAATGCAAAAAATGGAACAGAATTTGCATATACAGATACAGAAAGACCAGTATTAGATAGTACAACAGAAGATTATGATTTATATGTACCACATCCAGATTATACTGAAGAAACTTATGGACATTGGTTAGCTTCAATACCTGAAGGGTATTCTGATATGAGTTGGGTTTCAAGCTTTGATGGAATGATTCGTACTAACCCATGGACACTAAAAAATTATGCTGTTCGTCCGGTTGTGGAATTACCACTTAATACAGAATGTAGTTATAATAATGGAATATGGACAGTAAATTAATTTGTTTCAAAAAAAGTATAATATTGAAATATGTAAAACAGAGTAGGTGATATTTTGCCTACTCTTATTTTTTTCAATTAAAAATGTTTTTTAATTAAAATATATAGCTTGCAATTAGAAAATGTGATATATTCTATTTGTAAGTTTATTATTAAATAGAGAGGATGTTAGTATGGCAAAAAAAACTACAACAGTATTTGTGTGTAATGGATGTGGGTATGAGTCTAGTAAATGGCTTGGAAAATGTCCGGCTTGTGGAGAATGGAATTCATTTTTAGAAGAAAAAACTTTTACTGGTTCTGGAAGTTCATCTAAAGACAAGTCTAAGCTAAAAAGTGAAATTATAAAATTAAATGAAGTTGTAAAAAAAGAAACTTTTAGAATAAAAACTAATTTAGGAGAATTAGATAGAGTTCTAGGTGGTGGATTTGTTACAGGTTCTTTAACATTGCTTGGTGGAGAGCCTGGAATTGGTAAATCTACTTTAATTCTTCAAATATGTAACAGTGTAAAAGTGGATGGTAAAATTTTATATGTATCTGGAGAAGAATCAGCAGAACAAATAAAATCTAGAGCTGATAGATTAGGAATAAAAAATGATAATTTATTATTTTTAGCAGAGACTGATATTGATAATGTAGAAGCCTCTCTTGAAAGATCTGAGGCAAAATTTGTTATTATAGATTCTGTTCAAACAATGTATTCTGATGAAATAACATCAGTTGCAGGAAGTGTTAGTCAAGTAAGAGAAATTACTGCTAGAATAATGAAAATGTGTAAACAAAAAGCAATAACAACAATTATAATTGGTCATGTTACAAAAGATGGAAATATAGCTGGACCAAGAGTTTTAGAACATATGGTAGATACAGTACTTTATTTAGAAGGAGAAAGATATTTTTCTTATAGAATATTAAGAGGTGTAAAAAATAGATTTGGTTCAACAAATGAAATTGGAATGTTTGAAATGCAAAGTGAAGGTCTAGTAGAAATAACAAATCCATCTCAGCTTTTAATTTCAGAAAGAGATGGAAATCCGTGTGGTTCTGTAATTGTTGTTAGTCAAGAAGGAACAAGACCACTTGTTTTAGAAGTACAAGCTTTATCAACACCAACTGTTTTTGGAATGCCAAGAAGAAATGCAAATGGAATTGATTATAATAGATTAACATTACTTATGGCTGTTTTAGAAAAAAGAGCAGGAATGAATTTGGGTTCTCAAGATGTTTATATAAATTTGGTTGGTGGAATAAAAGTGAATGAACCTGCTTTAGATTTAGGGATAATAATTGCTGCAGCATCAAGTTTTAAAAATATAAGTATAAAAGAAGATATAGTAGTTATTGGAGAAGTAGGTTTAACTGGTGAAATAAGAAGTGTTAATATGATTGAAAAGCGTATTAAAGAAGCGGAAAAATTAGGATATAAAGCTTGCATAATTCCAGAAAGTAATAAAAAACTATTGAAAGAAAATTTTAAATTAGATATAATAGGCGCAAAGAATATTATTGATGCAATGAAATATTTAGGATTAAAATAAAACATAAGATTAGGAGGATAAAATGGGAAAGAAATTACAAATTGTTATTTGGCTAGTTATAGCAATAGCCGCATTTTTACTATTAGGAGGTTGTGTATATAACTTTGCTAGAGCTATAAGTGAAGATGTTGTTCATCCAGAGGTAACTTTTGAAATAGAGAATTTAGGAACAATAAAAATGGAATTATATCAAGAATATGCACCAAATACGGTTGCTAATATAGTAAAATTAGTTGAAAAAGGATATTATACAGATAAAGTTCTTTTTGGAAAAGATGATGCAATTTTATATTTTGGACTTCAAGAAGATGGAAAAGAAGAAATACCACAAGCAAGTTTTATAAATCCAGAAATAACAAAAGATTCAGATGACGATTTTAAATATTCAATAACTGGAGAATTTGCTGCAAATGACTTTAATAAAAATACGTTATGTCATGAAAAAGGTGTTGTATCTTTATTAAGAAATAATTATGGTTCTGCATTTACAAAAGAATCATATAATTCTGGAGTAGCTAAATTAGGAATTGTAATGAAAGATACAGTTGCTAGTTTAAATGGATATTATACAGCTTTTGCAAAAATAACAGAGGGATTAGAGTTATTAGAAAACGTTTATAATACTCAAGAAACTGTTGCTCCTCAAATTAATGAAGAAACAGGTGAGCCAATCGAAACAGGAATAGATGAATTTTCAAATAAATTAATTATAAAATCTGCAACAGTAGACACACATGGAATAGATATGGGAATTCCAAAAATGATAGAATATTTTGATTATGATGAATATCTTTACCAAATGATTAATTCACAATATGCTGGATAACTTGAGTTGGAGATACAATGAGAAAAGAAAATGGAATAACTTTAATTAATATTTGTATTATAGTAGCAATTATTTTAATAGTTGCTACTATTTGTGCTTTTATTTTTAAAGATTCTAAAGAAAAAACTGAATTAAATAAATTTATTTCTCAAATGGAGTTAATTCAAGAAAAAGTAAATTGGGTAAGAAGCCAATATAAAATTTGGGAAAATTATAATCCAAATGAAACTGGAAATTTTTATACATATTTACAGAGTTTAGGATACTCAAATGCTAATAATATTAGCAATCCATATATTAAAGAATTTAACAGAATAATAAAAAATATTGATGAAAGTAAAGCTGATGATTGGAACTCTAATATAGATACAATTATAGCTAACTATTGTTATTTTTCACCAGAGAGTTTAAAAGAAATTTTAAATTTAGAAAATATAAATTTACACGTAATAATTAATTTTTACACAGGAAACGTAATATCAAAAACAGGTGTAAAAGATACTGGAAAAACAATATATAGACAATATGATAGTACAATGGGAAGTAGATTAGTAATACCTCAAATATACAATAGTGATGTTGTACCAAAGTTGGAAATTGTTGAAAATCATGGTTTGAGTCAAAAAGTAAAAATATCACTTGGACAAAAAATAAAATCCGATATAATGGAAGTATATTATTATTCTAGCAAAACAGACGAAACAAAGAAAATGTGTAGTAAATTAAATGGATATAACTATAATAAAGAAGAAAATGCTGTATATTTTATTGTAGAAACTTCTGGAGAATACATATTTATTGTTGAAGATAGTAATTTTGTTCAATATCCTCAAATTGAATACCAATTTAATCTTTGTAATGAACCTGTATTATTAGATGGAATGATGGGAATTTATTGGGAAAAAAATGGAAATGAGACAAGAATTGTTTCCGAATATGATAGTAATTGGTACAATTATTCAAAAAATGATTTTAGAATGGCAAATGCCAAAACTGAAGATGGAAATTATTGGGTATGGGTTCCGAGATTTTTATTTAAAGAAACAACAGAAAGTACAGATATAGAATTTGCAACAAGAAAAACTAATATTGCTACAAATAATAAATCAATGTCAGGGTATACAATAAATAAAGCGTTTTCAGAAGATGGAGAAATTTCTGGTTTTTGGATTGCTAAATTTCAGGGAAATGTTGAAGAAAATAGTATCAATTTTAAACCTGGAAAGACTTTGACGTTATATTCAAATTATCGAGTAAGAAACTTGAATACAATGTTAAAAAATAAAAAAATGCAGCTAATGTCTGATGATGAGCTTAATGCAGTACTCATGATGTCAAAAGCCCTAGAAATAGATATTTCAAATAATTTAGTTCATTATGCAGGTGGTTCTCCAGAAGAAGACGGATTTAAGAATAATGTTCAATATTCTTCAAGTAATAATGTTTTTGGAGTATATGATTTAATTACTTCTGAAAACGAAATTACTAAAGAAACTAGAAACAATGAGGAAGGTAGATTTAGAATGATATTATTTACTGAAAAGTAAAATTAAAGATGTAACACAACTTGAAGTTTATAATATTTACAAATATAAAAAGTTTTTATATAATAATAAAAACTTAGAAAGAGATAATAAAATGAATATAAATAGATTAAAATTATTTTCATATGCATATTTAATTGCACCGGTTGTTATTTTTTCGCTAGGATGGTTAAAACCAATTTATTCAATTCCTATAACACTAATGTTGATATATATTTTTTTAAAAATATATAAGCAATGTAGAGAAGAAAATAGTGAAGAAAAAATATTAAGTAATAATGGAATACTTTTACTATTTTTTTCAATTACTTTACTTTGTATATTAGGAGGACATGGTGGTTTTTTTTATCAAACAGGTGACTGGAATGAAAGAAATGCAATTTTTAGAGATTTAATTAACTATAAATGGCCAGTATATTATAAAGCTACAGATAATGCTTTAACTTATTACATAGGGCAATGGATGGTTCCTGCTTTTTTTTCAAAAATTCTCCAATTCATATTAGGAATCTTTATGGGATCTTCTGTCATAATTAATAGCGATATTTGTTTTTATATAGGAAATGTTTTTTTACTATATTGGAATTCTATTGGTGTTTTATTAGCTTGTTTATGGTTACTGAAAATTCTAAAAATAAATGGAAAGAAATCAATAATTGCAATAGTTTTATTCTTAGGTTTTAGTGGTTTAGATATATTAGGATTTTTGGGAACAAGGGTAATGCCAACACCTTATCATTTAGAGTGGTGGGCTAAAAGATATCAATACAGTTCTATGATAACTCAATTATATTGGGTATTTAATCAATGTATAGGGATTTGGATAATTACTCTAATGTTTTTGGAAGAAAAAAGAGTAAATAATTATATGTTACTAATATTATTGTCTATCCCATTTTCACCACTTGGAACAGTAGGTTTAGCTATATTATTTTTAGCAAGAGCTATTAAATATTTAATAGAAAGTATAAAAAATAAAAAATTTAAAGAATTTTTAAAAGATGTTTTTTCTATTCAAAATATTTTTGCATTAATATCAATTTTTCCTGTTCATTTGTTATATTATTTATCAAATGCTTCAGTACAAGGAAGTTCTACTGGAGGTGGATTTAATATTTTATGGAAATACTTTGATAGTTGGAAAGATTTAGGAAAATTTGCGATATTTTTTATGCTAGAAATTGGAATTTATATGATATTTACATTTTCAAAACATAAAAAAGATTCATTATTTTATGTGGTATTAATTTCTTTAATTGTGATACCATTTTTCCAATTAGGATATGCATTTGATTTTTCTATGAGAGTATCTATACCACCATTAGTGGTTATAACAGTTTGGATGATTGAATGTTTTTTTGAAAAAATAAATAAAAAGAGGATTACTTTTGGATTAGTATGTTTATGCTTAGTTGTATTAATGGGATCTATAACTCCTGCGATTGAAATTTATAGAGGTTTTTATTATGCGTTTGAGAAGAAAAAAATTGCTAATGTTTGTGATAGAATAAAGACTTTTACAAATGATGAAAAATCTAGTAATTTTTTAACAAATGATCCAAAAGAAAATTCAATATTTTATAAATATATAGCAAAATAGGAGATGGAATTATGAAAGTTGTAATATTAGCTGGTGGTTTAGGGACTAGAATTTCAGAAGAATCACATTTAAAACCAAAGCCAATGATAGAGATTGGTGAAAATCCAATATTATGGCATATTATGAAAATATATTCTAAATATGGCTTTAATGAATTTGTAATTTGTTTAGGATACAAAGGATATAAAATAAAAGAATATTTTAGAGATTATTATATGAATTCTTCAGATATAACATTTGATTTTGAAAATAATCAAATGATTACTCATGATAACAAAGGTGAAAAATGGAAAGTTACTTTGGTTGATACGGGATTAAAAACATTAACTGCTGGAAGGTTGAAAAGAATAAGAGAATATTTAGGTGATGAACCATTCTTATTAACATATGGAGATGGTGTTGGAGATGTTAATATTAACGAATTAATTAACTGGCATAAAGATAAAAATAGAATAGGAACAATTACCTCTTATAATTGGGGACAAAGATTCGGCGTTATTGCTGTAAATGATGAAGGAATAGTAACAGATTTTAGAGAAAAGAAAAAAACAGATGGAACAGTGATTAATGCAGGATTCATGGTATTTGAACCATCAATTTTTAATTATTTACCAGAAGATAGTGATAATGTTATGTTAGAAGAAATTTTAGATAGATTATCAAAAGATGGAGAACTTGTAGCATATAAACATGAAGGTTTTTGGCATGGAATGGACACTCAACGTGATAAAATAATGTTAGAAGAAATGTGGCAAACAGGAAATGCTAAATGGAAAATTTGGGAAAATTAGGAAATAATATGATAGATTTAAGTTTTTATAAAGGGAAAAAAGTATTTATAACAGGTCATACTGGATTTAAAGGAGTCTGGCTTACGAAAATTCTGTTAGATGCAGGAGCAATTATAAAAGGATATTCATTACAAGCAGAAGAAAATAGTTTATTTAAAAAGATTTCATTAGATAAAAAAATTGATTCTGTGTGTGGAGATATAAGAGATTTTGAAAAATTAAAAACGGAATTTGAAAATTTTGGCGCGGAGATAGTGATTCATATGGCTGCTCAAGCCTTAGTAAGAGAATCATATAAGAATCCTCAATATACATATGAAACTAATGTAATGGGAACAGTAAATATTTTAGAATGTGTTAGAAATTCAAATACAGTAAAATCTTTTATAAATATAACAACAGATAAGGTATATGAAAATATAGAAAATGAAAATGTAATTCCAAAAGCTTTTAAAGAAGAAGATAAATTAAATGGAAGAGATCCATATTCAAATAGTAAATCTTGCTCGGAACTTGTTACAAGCAGTTATAAACAATCTTTTTTTGAAGAAACAGATATTGCAATTTCTACGGTTAGAGCTGGAAATGTAATTGGTGGTGGAGATAGAGCAAAAGATAGAATTATACCAGATTGTGTAAATGCAGCGAAAAATAATCAAAAAATTGTTGTAAGGAATCCTTATTCAATAAGACCATATCAACATGTGTTAGAAGCATTGATGGTTTATTTATTAATAGCAGAAAAACAATATTCAAATAAAGGATATTCTGGAAATTATAATGTTGGTTCAAGCAGTGAAGATATTGTGATGACTAAAGATTTAGTTAATATTTTTTGTGAAAAATGGGGTAATGGACTTGAATGGATTGATGTTTCAGAAAGAAAAGAACCATATGAAAGTAAATGTTTGATGTTAGATTGTAGTAAAGTGAAAGAAGTATTTTCATGGAATCCTAAGTGGGATATTGAAAAAACTGTAGAAAGTATAGTTGAATTTGAAAAATATGATCAAACGAAATTAGAAGAGTGTATGGAAAATCAAATAAATAGATTTTTGAAGGAGAAATAATTATGTTTGAAAATAAAACTGAAAAAGAAGCAAGAAATGAAATTCTAAAACAAGTAGATGAATATTGTAAAAAATATCATAACTTGAAAAAAGACTTTGTTCCGGGAGATAGAATACCTTATGCTTCAAGAGTATATGATTCAGAAGAAATGGTAAATTTAGTAGATAGTTCATTAGACTTTTGGTTAACTTCTGGAAGATTTACAAAAGAGTTTGAAGAAAATTTTGCGAAATTTTTAAATATAAAATATTGTAGTTTAGTAAATTCAGGATCATCTGCAAATCTTATTGCTTTTATGGCTTTAACCTCTCCGTTATTAAAGGAAAAATCTATAAAAAGGGGGGATGAAGTAATAACTGTTGCAGCTGGATTTCCAACAACAATTGCACCAATAGT
This sequence comes from Clostridia bacterium, assembly GCA_017536685.1. Lineage (GTDB taxonomy): Bacteria > Bacillota > Clostridia > TANB77 > CAG-508 > Scatovivens. The sequence goes on from JAFXGW010000028.1 coordinate 46,159, forward strand.
ACAATATGGAGCGATTCCAGTTTTTGTTGATGTAACAATACCTGAATACAATATTGATTGTAGAATGTTAGAGAAAGCATTATCTCCAAAAACAAAAGCTGTAATGATTGCTCATACTTTAGGTAATCCATTTAATTTAGAAAAAGTAAAAGAATTTTGTGATAAAAATGATCTATGGTTAATAGAAGATAACTGTGATGCATTAGGAAGTAAATATATGATAAATGGTGAAGAAAGATATACAGGAACAATAGGGGACATTGGAACTTCTAGCTTTTATCCACCACATCATATGACTATGGGAGAAGGTGGTGCAGTATATACTAATAACGCTTTGCTGCATAAAATAATAAGGTCATTTAGAGATTGGGGAAGAGAGTGTAGTTGTCCATCAGGAGTAGATAATTTATGTGGACATAGATTTGATGGTAAATTTGGAGAATTACCAGTTGGTTATGATCATAAATATGTATATTCTCATTTTGGATATAATTTAAAAGCTACAGATATGCAAGCTGCAATTGGATGTGCTCAAATAAAGAAAATAGAAGAATTTACTAAAAGAAGACAAGAAAACTTTAATAGACTAAAAGAAGGATTAAAATGTTTGGAAAACAAATTAGTTTTACCAGAACCAGAAAATAATTCTAATCCAAGTTGGTTTGGATTTTTAATTACTTGCAAAGAAGATGTGGATAGAAATTCAATTGTAAAAAAATTAGAAAATGCAGGAATTCAAACAAGAAATTTATTTGCTGGAAATATAATAAAACATCCTTGCTTTAATGAAATGAGAGAATCTGGTGAAGGATATAGAATTGTTGGTGAATTAAAAAATACAGAAAGAATTATGGAAAAAACATTCTGGATTGGTGTTTATCCAGGAATGACAAATGAAAAAATTGATTATATGATTGAAAAAATAAAAGAATTTGTTTAATTCAAATTATTTGAATTGTTAAACTGTTAAAATTAGTAGATTTATTAAAATAGTTAGAATAATTAATCTATTAAAATTAGTAATTTAAAATGCTTTAAATAGTTTAAATACTATAAAATTGCTTGACTAAATTTATTATTAAGGAGAAACTTTATGGATAAAAATGATATTGTACAAATAATAAAAAAAGAAAAGATGATTTCTGTAATAAGAGGTGAAAACCAAAATATAGTAGAGCAAACAATAGATGCTATTGTTGAGGGTGGAATTCATTTGATTGAAATTACGATGACAGTACCAAATGCAATAGAGTTAATTGAAAACTTAATAAAGAAATATGAAAATACAAATATTATTATAGGTGCCGGAACAGTTTTAGATGAAGAAAAAGCAAAAAAAGTTATAAATGCAGGTGCTAAATTTGTTGTAAGTCCTGTGTTAGATGAAAATGTAATAAAAGTATGTAATGAGAATAATATTTTAGTAATTCCGGGAGTTGCTACTCCTACAGAAGCATATAATGCAATGAAATATGGTGCTGAAATTTTGAAATTATTTCCAAGTAATATATATGGACCTTCATTTATAAAAACGATTAAAGGACCTTTTCCAAATATTCAAATTATTCCAACAGGTGGTGTGTCTTTAGAAAATCTTGATAAGTGGTTAGAGGTTGGCGCTATTGCAGTAGGTGTTGGTGGAGAATTTTCTAAATGTGCAAAAGAGGGCAATTTTGAAAAAGTAAAAGAATTAGCAAAAGAATTTGTGAATAAAATCACAATAGTTTAAGAGAGAAATGAGGATGTAATAAATGAAAATTAAATTATCAAATTATATAGCAGATTTTTTAGTGAATAATGGAATAAAAGATATGTTCACTCTTACTGGTGGAGGAGCTATGCATTTGAATGATAGTTTTGGACATAAAGAAGGTTTGAACTGTATTTATAATCATCATGAACAAGCTTGTAGTATTGCTGCTGAAGGATATGCTAGGATAACAAACAAAATAGCAGCCGTATGTGTTACAACAGGACCTGGTGGTACTAATGCAATAACAGGTGTTCTTGGAGGATGGTTAGATTCAATTCCTATGTTTGTTATATCTGGCCAAGTAAAAAGAGAAAATACAATTTCATCAACTAATTTAAATTTAAGACAATTAGGAGATCAAGAGTTCAATATTATAGATTCTGTAAAACCTATGACTAAATATGCTGTTATGGTTACAGAACCAAATGATATAAAATATCATTTAGAAAAGGCTTTATATTTAGCTAAAAATGGAAGACCAGGACCAGTATGGTTAGATATTCCGCTAGATGTTCAAGCAGCTACAATAGATACAGATAGATTAAGAGAATTTGACGTAAAAAAAGAGGGATTAGAAAAAGAAAATCCAATATATGATAAAAGTAAAACAAAAGAAATTTTAGAAAAATTAAAAAAAGCAAAAAGACCAGTAATTGTTGCTGGTACAGGAATAAGACTTGCAAATGCACATAAAGAGTTTTTAAACGTTGTAGATAAATTAAATATTCCAGTTGTAACGTCTTATAATGCACCAGATTTAATATATGAAGAAGAACCAAGATTTTGTGGAAGACCAGGAATTTGTGGGACAAGAGGTGGAAATTTTGTTATTCAAAATGCTGATTTGATTATATCATTTGGATGTAGACTTGGTTTAAGAATGATTGGTTTTAATTATAAAGCATTTGCAAAAGATGCATATAAAATTGTTGTAGATATAGATGAAAACGAATTAAAGAAGCCAACATTAACTATAGACATGCCAATACATGCTAATTTGAAAGATGTTCTAAATTCTATTTTGGAAGAAGTAGAAGAAAAAAATATAGGGCATGAAAAATGGTTAGAATGGGCTAGAGATATTAATAAAAGATTTCCAGCGGTACAGGAAAAATATTTTGAAAAAAGTAAACCATTAAATCCATATGCATTTGTTGAAAAACTTTTCAATCAACTAAAAGAAAATGAGAAAATAGCTGTAGCAAATGGAACGGCATATATTGCATCATTCCAAGCGGGAAAAATAAAAAAAGGACAAAGAATGTTTGCAAATTCAGGATGTGCTTCTATGGGATATGGATTTCCTGCAGCAATTGGAGCGGCAATTGCAACTAAAGAGGAAAGAATAATTTGTTTAGATGGAGATGGAAGTTTTCAAATGAATATTCAAGAACTTCAAACTGTTGTACATAATAAATTAAATTTGAAAATTTTTATTTTTAATAACAATGGATACCATTCAATTAGACAAACTCAAACTAATTTATTTAATCCACCATTAGTAGGTGTTTCAAAAGATAATGGAATTAGTTTCCCTGATTTAGAAAAAATTGCTTATGCATACGGAATAAATTTTGCAAGAATAGATTCTCTAGAAAATATTGATGAAAAAATAAAAAATACTTTAGCGGCAGAAAATGCAATTATTTGTGAAGTAATAGTTGATGAAAAACAAAATTTTGAACCCAAAATTTCTTCAAAAATATTACCAGATGGGACTATGATTTCACCTGAATTAGATGATATGTTTCCATTTTTATCTAAAGAAGAATATGAAGAAATAAAAAAATCAGCTTTAAGTTTATAAAAGGAGATAGAATATGAAGAAAGTTTGTATATTTGATTTTGATGGAACTTTACTAAATACAGTAGTAGATGCAGCTATATGTTATAATAAAGCTTTAGAAATTCATGGATTTAAAACTCATCCAATAGAACAATATGGAAGTTTCTTTGGAGGAAATATAGATACAATTGTAAAAAGAATTTTAGAAGGAAATGAAAACGTGACTCAAGAAGATAGAGATAAAATAAAACATGCTTATATAGAGTTGTATTTAAATTCAACCAAGGAAAATACAGTTCCTTATGAAGGAATAATGGAATTATTAGAAAATTTACAATCTAATGGAGTAAAACTTGCAATTAATACTAATAAAAGACAAGTTTTAGTGGATGAGCTTTGCGAAAAACATTTTCCAAATATTAAATTTGAAAGAATTATTGGAAATATTGAAAATTATCCGGCAAAACCAGATCCACAAGCGGTATACGATATATTGGAGTGTTGCAATGAAGAAAAAGATAAAGCTGTATATATAGGCGATGGAAAAACAGATATAAAAACAGCAGCAAATGCAGGAATAGATATGATTTTTGTTGAGTGGGGACAAGGAACAGAAGAAGATAAAAAAATGGATACAATAAATCATGTTGTTAGTACAGCTGATGAAATTTTTAAAATTGTTATGCAAAAATAATTTTATCCAAAGAGGTAGAGGATGAAAAAAGTTATAATAACCGGTGCAACAGGTATGATAGGTCTTGCACTTAATGAGTATTTATTAAGAAATAATGTTGAAATAACATTAATTATAAGGGAAAATTCTAGTAGAAAAGATAGTATTCCTAATAATTCAAATTTAAAAATTATAGAGTGTAATTTAGATAATTTGAAAAATCTAAACTTACCATATAATGATTATGATGTTTTTTTTCACTTAGCTTGGGATGGAACTTTTGGTGAAAGTAGAAACGATGAAAATAAACAAAAAATGAATATAGAATTTACAATGGATGCAGTAAGATTAGCTTCAAAATGTGGTTGCAAAGTTTTTATAGGGGCTGGTTCTCAAGCAGAATTTGGAAGGGTTGAAGGATTAATTAATGAAACTACTATACCGAATCCTGAAACAGAATATGGAAAAGCAAAATTACAAGCTGGAATTAAAAGTAGAGAATTAGCTAATAAATTAGGATTAAAACATATTTGGACAAGAATATTTAGTGTGTATGGACCATATGATACTGAAAATACTATGGTTATGTCTAGTATAAGAGAAATGTTAAAAGGTGACTCACCTGAATATACATTAGGAGAACAAAATTGGGATTATTTATTTTCAGAAGATGCTGCTAAAGCATTGTTTTTGCTGGCAGAATACGGAATAGAAAATAAAACTTATTGTATAGCAACAGGAAAAACTAGAAAATTATATGAGTATATAGAAATTATAAAAAATATTATAAATCCAAATATAAAATTAAAACTAGGTGCTAAACCTTATGCAAAAAATCAGGTAATGAATCTAAATGTGGATATATCAGATTTAATAAATGATACAAAATTTGTACCAGAGTTTGATTTTGAAAATGGAATAAAGAATACAATTAATTGGTATAAAAAGTATAAAAATATAAGTTAACTATTAAAAATAAAGATAGGAAAATGGTGAATTAGATGAAAAAAATTAGTATATTGATACCATGTTATAATGAAGAAGAAAATATTGAAGATATGATAACATCAATAGAAGCAATATTTAAAAATCAATTAACTAAATATGATTATGAAATTATATTTATTGACAATGCTTCTGAAGATAAAACAAGAGAAATAATAGAAAAGAGCTGTGCTCAAAGTAAAAAAGTTAAAGCAATATTTAATGTGAGAAATTTTGGACAATTTAATTCTCCATATTATGGAATATTACAAACAGATGGTGATTGCACAATTAACTTAGCTTGTGATTTCCAAGATCCTGTTGAGCTGATTACTAAATTTATTGAAGAGTGGGAAAATGGATATAAAATAGTAATTGGAATAAAAAAGAAAAGTAAAGAAAACAAAATCATGTTTTTATTAAGAAGTTGCTATTATAAAATTGTAAAGAAAATTTCAAATGTAAAACAAATAGAACATTTCACTGGATTTGGATTATATGATAAAGAGTTTTTAGATGTCTTAAGAAAAATTGATGATCCAACACCATTTATGAGAGGTTTGGTTGCGGAATATGGATATAAAATAAAAGAAATACCATATGTTCAACCTTTAAGAAAAGCAGGGAAAACTAAAAATAATTTATATACATTATATGATGCTGCAATGTTAAGTTTTACTTCATATACAAAGATTGGATTGAGATTAGCTACTTTTGGTGGGTTAATTGTTTCAATATTTAGTTTTATTATAGGATTGATATACTTAATTTTAAAACTAATGTATTGGGATAGATTTAGTGCTGGTTCTGTACCAATTTTAATTGGAACATTTTTCCTGGGGGCAGTTCAATTATTTTTTATTGGATTTTTAGGCGAGTATATAATGGCTATAAATGAAAGAGTAAAAAAAAGACCACTTGTAATAGAAGAAAAAAGAATTAATTTTGACCAATAGGAGAATCACAAATGGATAATAAAAATAAAAAGTATGGTATATTAATACCTCCTTTTATTTCGATAATAATTATTATTGGGATATATCTTATAAAAAAGATATATCCCTTTGGATCTATGACTGTTGCTCAAGCAGATTTATCATCATATACGATTATAATAAAATACATACTAGATGCATTGAAATCAAAAGAATTTGGTAATTTAATATTTACAGATTTAATTTTTGGAGGAACTAATATTATATCGGTTATTTCAAATTTAAATCCATTTTTAATAATTTATTTTTTGTGTAGAAACACTAATAAATTATTATTTTTTATGTCTTTTGTAATGATAATAAAAATTGCGTTATGTTCAATTACATCATATATTTGTTTTGATAAAATTTTTGGAAGACAAAATTTAAAGTTAAATATAATATTTAGTTTATTATATGCATTTTCAAGTTATGTATTGATAAATCACACGACATTATTTTGGATAGAGATTGTTATACTATTTCCACTTTTAATATTAGGATTAAAAAATATATTTGAGAAACAAAGTTTTTTCTTATATAGTATAGTTTTGTCAATATGCATAGGGACAAGTTATCAATTGGTATATATGATATTATTATCAATAATATTTACAACTGTAGTCGCATTTTTGATTTATGATCAATTGGAAAATAAGAAAAAAATTATCACAGCTTTAGGGATTGGAACATTATTAGGAATAATGATGGCTAGTGTTATTATCTTACCTACAATAAAAAACTTTTTTGATTCTGCTAGAACGACTTTGAATAATATTGAAGTTAATTCCAATGTTTTTTCAACAAAATTATCATATATATTATTTTCAGCAATATTAATATATCCTTTTATAGAATCTTTTAAAAAGATATGCCAAGATAAAGATATAAAATTTTTGATAATTATGATAATAATTACAGCTATAATTCCGATTTGTTTTGAAGGGGTTAATCTTATTTTTCATGGTGGCCAATATGATCAGTTTCCATTTAGATACGGATTTATTCCTTTATTCTTTATGAATATACTTGCTAATCATTATTATAAAAATAATTTAATAAATGATTCGAGAAGAAAAGCAAATAGCTTTAAAGGATATGGGATTTTTTTAATTGCAGCTTATATATTTGCAGTTGTAATAAGTTATGTTACAAGTATTTCAAATCCAACATTTGGAACATATTTTGGAACCGTA
>JAFXGW010000029.1 GCA_017536685.1 Clostridia bacterium
AACGCCAACACCAACACCAACGCCGACACCGACACCAGAAAGTAATGAAGGTAAATTTAGAGTTAAAAAAGTTGTATTAGATGAAAAATTAATTGATGCTGCAGCAGAATATAAATTTGAAATAAAAGCTAATGTCAAAGTAGAAAGACAAGGAGATTATTTCAAAATAGATGGGCAAGATGGAATTTATACAAATGCAGATTTTGTATTTCAATTAAAAGGTGGTCAAGTTTGGGAATCACCAAAAATTATATGGTATGGAAATGCACCAGTAGTAACAGTTTCAGAAGATGAAACAAAATTGCCATTAGGATGGGATTTAATTGGAATTTCAAGCAATGGAGCACCAATTGAACCTAATGATAGTTTAGAAATAGTTGTAACAAACGAACTTCCGGTTACTATAAAACTTGACTTAACAACTAAGCTTGCTGGTAAGGTTTGGGAAGATGAGCCACAAGATAAAGAAGGAAAAAATACACCAGAATCTGTACCAAACGGATTTATTGATCAATCAGAAAAAGCTGTAAGTGGTGTAGAAGTATATGTTTATAAAGTTATTAGAGATGCAAATGGAAAAGAAGTAGAGAGAACAGAAGCTACTATTTATAAAGACAAATTTAAAACAGAAGTTATTTTACCTATAGTTACACCAAATGATGGTACTTGGAAAGCACCTATGGTAAAAATACCAATCTTATCAGATGAACAAAAATCAGCAGGTTACACAGCTGGTTATGATGTAGAATTTGTATATGATGGTCAAACTTATGAACCAACAAAATTTTTAGCAACTTCAAATGGAGATGCTGCTAGTTTTGTAAATGCATCAACATCTGGAAGAGATAAATTTGCTAGAGACTCAATGGCTCTTGATTATGATAGAGAAGTTGTAAATGATAGAATACAAACTGTAGAAGGTGGGTTACCAATAGATGGATATGGAAATACAACAGGTACAGCTATTGGTAATGGTTCAACAAATAGTTTATTCTATAAATCAAATGCTACTTTAAATTCTGGAAACGATAATAAAAAAGTAATTTCAGAGTTAATAACAACAAATGAAGATGGAACTGCAAAAGATTTATTTAAAACTAGAGCTAGAACTTCTGTAGGAGGATTATTATTCCCATTCCGCAGAGATATTGATGCTTTAAATAGTTCAGGTAAACCAACTTGGAATGGTTGGAATTTATTAGATGTTGATACATCATTAACTGAGCTTGGAATAGAACAAAAATACTGGTATGAAGCAGTATATAATTATTGTTTGAATATAAACTTAGGTTTAGTAAAAAGACCAGATGCTGATATGGGTCTTGCAAAAGATTTACATTCAGCAAGAGTTCTTGTAAAAGGTGATGAAGAATATATTGAATATGATACATTTAGATTCAATACATTAGCTGACCTAAATGGAGACTACTATACAAGACAAGTTGAAAATCAATCAACAGTACCTTATACATTAGGTTTATATAGTACAGATTATTACTATAGAGCTGAAATGTACCAACATACAAATTTATATGATAAAGTTATAGATTTATCAAAAGATATTAATAGTGATTTTGCAGAAATGGAAGTTGAATTAAAATATAAGATTACTGTTTATAATGAATCTGGTTCTTATATTCAAGTAATAAAAGGTATAAATGATTACTTTGATAGCTCTTATGGAACACCTATAAAAATAGAATTGGATGGAAATGAGATTTCTGGTTATAGTATAACTGAAACTGGAATTCTTGGATCTGATGGAGTAACGTATAATAAATTAGAATTAAGAGACTTGAATTTACGACTTGCAAGTGGAGAAGTTGCAGAGTTCTATGTAACTTTTAGAGTTAAAAAAGATACAATTAATGGTGTTCATGAAACAGTTATTTTAGGTAAAAAATCAAATGTGGCTGAAATCAGTAGTTATTCAACATTAAATACTGATGGAACTAATGCTGGTAAAGTAGATAAAGATTCTGCTCCTGACAACATAAACATCAGAAGTCATAATGAAAATTCATGGTATGAAGATGATACAGATGCAGCTCTAGTGTTAAACTTAGAGCTAAAAGAAGAAAATAGAACAATTGATGGTCAAGTTTGGGAAGATAAACCAGAAGGAGATTCTACATTAGGAAATGGTATTAAAGATGATGATGAAGCACTAATTGGTGGACTAACAACACAATTAGTTGAGAAAGTTTCTGTTGATGGAATCGATTATGATTTCATATGGCCAACAAATGAACAACTAAATTGCTTAGGTGGTAAATCAATAAAAGATTTAACTGGATTTGATAGTACTATTGAAACTGCAAGAGAAAGAGTTGTTACAAATGAAGGTACAGATGATGAAAAAGTAATAGAGGTAGGTTCATATGAATTTACTGGAATACCTTCAGGTAGATATGTGGTAAGATTCTTATATGGAAATGATAAAACATCATTAGATGATACTATAGAAATTACAGGAGATCCAATTGCATTAAAAGCAGATGGAACATCATTCTCAGGAAAAGAAAATATTTTAACAGCAAATTATGATGATGATAAAGAGGGAATGACTGCTGCAATTTATAATGGTCAAGATTATAAGGCAACAATATATCAAGCCGGATTTGCTTCAACAGATTCTAATGGATATGTTAATAACAAAGAACATAATTTAGAAAATGCTGAATTGAATAATGCAAGAGTTTCTGATGCTAGAGATAGCGAAGCAAGAAGATTAGAGGTAATAGCTAATTCAGAAACTATTATGAATAATAATGGTAGTATATTGATGACTGCAAATGATAAAACAGCAGATCATACAGAACTTTATGAACAATATTATATGTTTGCTGATACTGCTATAATCAATTTGAATTTAGAGTCACAAGAAAATGAGATTACAACAATTAGTAAAATAGATTGCGGATTGATTGAAAGACCAGAAAATGCAATGGTATTAGATAAAGAAATAAACTCAATTAAGATGACAACAAATGATAATAGGGTAATATTTAATGCGACATATGATATAAACTATGTATTAACAAATAATCCTGATAACAAAGTTGTAATTGCAAAAATAAATGACAAGTATTTAGTTGCAGAAGTAAAACTAAGCGAATCTTCTGTTGGAACAGAGGTATTACAAGCAATAGATAAGAATGAAAATAAATTAGCTGCAGCTAGAGAAGCCAATGAAGGTATGCAAGGTTTTAGATTCATTAATGTTGATTCTGAAATCTTCCAAGGAACAACTATTGAAATTAACTATCAATTAACTGCCTTGAATGTTGGTGAAACAGATTATACAAGTACAACAGTAGAAAATATTTTAGATGTCGCAACTGCAAATAAAACAACAGAAAGAATAGAATTATTAAGATTAGCTCGTGAACTAAAAGAAAATAACGCAAGAACTGATAGTATTTTAGAAATAGGTAAATATTTAGGAACAAATTACTATACAGGAAATATTGGAAGTGATACAGTTGTTACAACTAGAGTTCGTCAAATTGTTGATTATATAGATAATGATCTAGTATTTAGCCCTGTTATGAATGCTACAGAAAATCATGTATGGAAAAACACTAATATTACAGAACTTGGTGGAAATGGTGATAGAGACAAGAGATTATTAGATAAGGCAGTTCTTTCAGAATATGAACTTATTGATAAACATGGTGTTTCTTATATAACAGAATACAAAAATAATGTAGTTTTAAGTGTAGATAATGCAAGAAATTCTGAAGCTGTTGGAAATTCAGGATTTGTAGCAAAATTATTACCTTATGAACAAAACGTTGATAGCTACAAATCACAAATCTTATTAACAGCAACTAAAACTGTGTCTGCACAAGATAAGGATTTAACTTTTGATAATATTGCAGAAATTGTTAAATTACAAAATACAGTTGGTAGAAGAGATGTTTTAGCGGTAACTGGTAATGCAAATCCAAAACTTGGTGAATTCCCAGAAGCGTTAAAAGAAAGAGATTCAAGTGCAACAGAGCTTGTTACTTTTACACCACCAACTGGTATTAAAGCAGAAGTAACTATGACTACTCAAATATTAATAGTAATTGCAATCGCAGCTACAATTGCTGTGGGCGGAATCTTAATTATTAAGAAAAAAGTGCTATAGTATAAAATAAAAAAGGAGAAGCAATTATGCTTCTTCTTTTTTGTTTAATAGTAAAATTATTCTTTTAAATGTTGTTTTTGTATTTTAAAATCAATGATTTTAATGAATTATTTGACAGAATTTATTTTGCTTTTTGTTATAAATACTTGTCTTTTTAGATTAAATGTAATAAAATAAGGAAAAATTATCACAATTTGTAAAAAACTTTTTATAAGTTTATTTTTAATTTGACAAAAAAATTAATAACCTTATGATTAAATAAACATATAGAAAGTGAGAGGTGGTTAAGGATGTTTCAAAATATTGCGGATGCAGAGAAAAATAGCATTGAAACAAGCTATAATTCAAGCAATGTAATTTATAGATTAAAGGAAATTTTTAAATATCAAAATGTCATTATATATCTTTTAACATTTTTGATGTCAACTCTATCTGTAAAAGGAGAATTTACGCCATTTGGACTAGCTATGATGGCAGCTTGTGTTGGAGAAAGTGTTCCAATAATAGGTGTATTTATTGTTGCAATACTAGGCACTTTTTTAGGAAATGGATTAACAAGCTTGGGAAATTTTATTGCAACTTCGATTATATATTTTATTTCAGTATTAGTTTTTAAAACTAAAATTGCAGTGGAAGATAGAAATGAATTAATAAAAACAGGAGGGCAACTCTTCTTTGCATCATTTACGGTGTCATTAGTAAAATGTATTGTAGGAGTATTTACATTATATGATATTTTCATGGGAATTATTGTAGCTTCAATGACATATGTTTTCTATAAAATTTTTGTTAATGGATTAACTTTTGTAAAAGACTTAAACATAAAAAAAGCTTTTACAATAGAAGAACTTATAGCTGGAGTTATTATAGTTTCTTTAGCGTGTGTTGCATTTAATGGAATAACTATTTTTTCATTAAATTTAAGCAATATATTAATGATTTTCATGATAATGGTACTAGGTTGGAAAAATGGAATTCTTGTAGGAGCAGTTTCTGGGATTTCTGTGGGATTGGCTATTAGTTTTGTAGATAATACAAATTTTGTTCAAATTTCTATGTTCGCTATATCTGGTATATTATCAGGAGCATTAAATAGATTTGGAAAAATAGGTGTTATAGTTGGCTTTGTATTAGGAAATGCAATTCTTACTTATTGGGTAAGAGGTGCTTCTACGATGATAATTTATTTTAGAGAAATTTTTATTGCATCAATGGGACTTCTATTAGTTCCAAGTAAAATAAAAATTGAATTAGAAGATTTAATTGGTAGAAATAAATTATTGGATAATTCAGGAGATAGAAGATTAGAAGATAAAAATTTTGAAGTGTCTGAAAAATTAAGAACACTTTCTGATATGTTTAATGAATTATCGAAAGAAACTGATAAAAATGAAATTATAGAACAAGAAAATATAATTCAAGATTTATTAGATAATCTAGAAGAAAGAAAAAATAATATTTTTTATGAAGAAATATCTAATGAAGATAATGGAATTGCAAAAGATATTTGTGAAGTGCTAATAAAAAATGACATTCTTGTTGATAAAGATTTAGTAGAAATATTAAATAATCATAATAATATAGTTATTATGAGAGATGAAAATATAAAAAATGATTTACAAGAGATTGTAAAGATTGCAAATAGAACTTTAAAAATTTTTCAAATTAATAAAGCAAAGGTTCAAGAAAGAAAAAATAATATTCAAGTATTGAGCGAAAGCTTAAAAACTGCTACAAAAGTAATTGATAAATGTGCAGATGAAATTGAAGGACAATCAAATGGAAGATTTGCAAAAAAAGAGCAAGAACTATATTTATTAATGAAAAGCAAAAATATAAATGTAGAAAAATGTTCAATAAAATTATTAAAAAATAATAAATATATTATAGAAGTAAAATTAAACTATGATGATATCAGATTGAAAGAAAAAAGTGTAATTACCAATATTGCAGATATTATTTCTAAAAGTTTAGGAACAAGAATTAATCTTCAAAGGGAAAGAAATGATGTTGAATCAAAAGAATATTATCAAATTTATTCTAGTGAAGATAAATTTGTACTTCAAGTAGGGAGTTCAAAAATAACAAAAGAAGGAAGTAATATATCTGGTGATTGTAATCTTCAAATTAAGCTTGCTGATGGTAAATATTTATTAGCATTAGCTGATGGGATGGGAACTGGTGAAAAAGCAAGAGAATGTAGTAGGATAACATTAAGACTTATGAAACAAATGCTATCTGCTGGTTTTGATAAAGATGAATCTGTTTCAATAATAAACTCTAGAATTAATTTATTGGGGGCTACTGAAAGATATTCAAGTTTAGATGTATCTATTTTAGATTTATATTGTGGGAATTTAGAGATTTTAAAAAATGGTGCATGTAGCACATATATAAAAAATAAGAAATCTATAAAAAAAGTAGATTCTAAAAATTTACCAATAGGGATTGTAAATAAAATAGAATTACAGTCAGAAACCCTGAATATTAATGATGGTGATATTATTGTAATGTGTACAGACGGAGTACAAGACTCTAAAGAGGATAACCCAGATTGGATTGAAGAGTTTTTAAAAAATATTACCACGAATAATGTTCAAAAAATATCAGATCTTTTATTAGCAGAAGCAATTGATAATAGCTATGGTGTAGTAAGAGATGATATGAGTATAATTGTAAGCAAAATAGTAAAAAGAAAATAAAAAAATAAGAAAATACCGCTCTATAAAAGAACGGTATTTTTTTATGTATTTAAATGATAAATTAGTTATATATAATAAATTATTTTATAAATAATTTTAGGTATTAAAAATTATAGTATTTCATCCATAAGAATAGTACAAATTTTTTCTGTTGCTTTTGGTTTGGCTAAAAGTTTTGTATTTTGAATCATTGTTTGCATTTTTTCAGGATTTCTAGAAAGATTTTTTAAAGTTCTTGCGATACTATCTCCTTTTTTTATCCAAACTGCAACATTGTTATTTTCTAAGAATTCAGCATTTTCTTCTTCTTGCCCTGGAATAGGATTAATAATAATAATAGGAAGATTTGAAGCTAAACATTCTGTAATTGTAAGGCCACCAGCCTTAGTAATAACTGCAGAAGAAATATGCATAAGTTCAGGGACTTTGTCTGTGTATTCAAAAAGCCTAACTCGGTCATTAGAGTCTGTAATTTCTATGAGTTCTTTAAACTTTTTATTCATTTTTTTATTTTTCCCTGAAATTGCTACAATTTGTAAATCTTTAAACAATCTAATTAAAGCTTTTAAAACCATTACAGTAGTGTTTCTTCCTAAACCAAATTCACCACCAGCAAAGAATAGTACAGTTTTTTTATGTGGTGATAAATCAAATTCTTTATAAATTTCAGCTTTATCAAAGGTTTTTAGAAATTTATTTGAGATAGGAATACCAGTAACGAAAATTTTTTGATCGTGAATTCCTTCTGCAATCATTGCGTTTTTCATCTGTTCATTAGATACAAAAAAGTAGTCGTTATATTTAGATAGAACAAGCCATTGATCATGGATGTGATAATCTGTTAATATTGTTGCTAATTTACAATCAATTTTTTCTTTTTCTTTAAGCATTACACACATTTGAGTTGCAAATGGATGTGTTGAAATTATTAAATCTGGATTTTCCTCTTGTATTAGAGCATTTAATTTATAACTCATTAACTTGTTTGTAGTGGTACTTATATAAGAAACAGGGCCGTGCCTTGCACTTTTATAGACATGTTTCCAAACCCAAGGAACTTTTTTAGCTAATTCTTTATAAGCTTCTGTAGAAACTTTATTTACATATTTATTTATATATTCTATACAATCTACCATTGTTACATTTATATCGTCTTTATAATGGTCTTCTAAATGCTTACAAATAGTTTTTGCAGCTGAAAGGTGACCACCACCATAAGCACCATATAAAATTAGTACTTTTTTCATATATTTTTCCTTCCCATAAAAGTTTGTTAATTTATAATAAAATATTATATCATTATTTGAAAAAAAACACAATTAATAAAAGTATAATTCAGGAAAAAATGGAAATCATAAGAAAAAATAAAAAGGAGAGTTTTATGATTGGAAATACAAAGACAAGAATATTAATAATTAGTATAATTTTATTAGTTTGTTTATGGCTAGCAACAGGATACTATGCATTTTTATTAAGAGAAAGATATAATATAAGTAATACCAATAATTATACAGAAGCGTTTAGCAATTTGGTTAATTATGTGAATAATGTTGAAAATTATTTAGCAAAAGCTATGATTTCAGAAGATAGTGAACATGCGGCACAAACATTAACACAGATATGGAGAGATTCAGGATTAGCTACTGTATATTTATCTGAAATTCCGTTTCAAGACGAAGGATTATCACAGACTGCTAAGTTTTTGAATCAAGTAAGTGATTACTCATATTCGTTATCAAGAAAAAATATTGATGGAGAATCATTAACAGAAGAAGATTTTAATAACTTAAAAGAACTTCATAATTATAGTGTTAGTTTAGAAGGAACCCTAAATCAATTATCAGAGGAGTTATATAATGGCACTATAAATTGGAATAATTTTAGTTCGGGTATGGACATAGGTTTAGCACAAGCTGTAGATAATATGAGTGTATTTACTAATATTGATGATAATTTAAATGAATACGAAGGTTTAATCTATGATGGTGCATATTCTGATCATGTAAATAAACAAGAAAAAAAAGGATTAGTAGGAAGAGAAATAAGTGAAGAAGAGGCAAAACAAAAGGTTAAAGAATTTATAGGGGAATCATATATAGCTCAAATAAAAAGTAATGGATTTATTGAGAATGCTGAAATACCATCTTATGATTTTTCAATAGGCTTAAAGGATAGAGATGAAAGTTATAGTGTAATGATTTCTAAAAAAGGTGGATATATAGTACAAAGCTCATTAGATAGAGATGTTACAGAAGAAAAAATATCACAAACAGAAGCAAACGAAATTGGTAAGGCATATTTGGCAGATAAAGGATTTGCAGATATGAAAGAGACATACTTTATAAAACAAGGAAATATTGTAACTATTAATTATGCTTATAATGATAACGGAATAATAGTTTATCCAGATTTGATAAAAGTAAGAGTAGCTCTTGATAATGGAGAAATATTAGGTATTGAAACAACTGGATATTTAAATTCGCATTATTCTAGAGTGTACAAAGAACCTAAAATATCTATAGAAGAGGCTAAAAAAAGTTTGAATGAAAATATTGAAATAAAATCTGAGAATATGGCAATAATTCCAACTGAATGGAAAACAGAGATTTTTTGCTATGAATTTAAAGGTAATGTTGAAGGAAAAGATTTTCTTGTATATATAAATTGTGAAAGTGGAAAAGAAGAGGATATTTTAGTAATTTTAGATACTCCAGGTGGCACTTTAACTATTTAGAAAATAAAAATGATTTTCTAACTAAAAAATATTGAAATTGTAATCATATTGTTATAATATAATACCGAGTAACAAAAACTGTTAATTTGAATAAATTATAGTAATAAAATTCCACAAATTGTTACGGATTTGTGGATTACATATAGGAGGAAAAATTGCAAGTTAGAATAAATGATTGGAACATAAATTATGAAGTAATGGGCAAAGGCAATCCTGTAATATTATTACACGGATGGCTTGCAAGTTTAGAAACAATGAGACCAATAGCAAATAATTTATGCCAAAATTTCAAAGTTTATTTGGTAGATGTAGTAGGATTTGGAAAAAGTGATTTACCTGAGCATCCTTTAAATACAGATGATTTTGGAAACTTTTTAAAAGATTTTACAGATGCTTTAGAAATTAAAAATCCAATATTAATCGGTCATTCAAATGGTGGAAGAACTATAATAAATGCAGTTGGAAGAGAACTCGTACAACCTAAAAAAGTTGTTCTAATTGACAGTGCAGGATTAAAACCAAAAAGAAGTTTAGGATATTATCTAAAAGTTGGTTTTTATAAAACAGGAAAATTTATCCTTAATTTATTACCTAATACAAAAGGTATAAAAGAATTTAAAGAAAAACTTCGCAACAATGTTGGTTCAAATGATTATAAAGCATCAGCAAATGTGCTTAAAGAAACAATGAAATTAATTGTAAATGAAGACCAATCTCATTTACTACCAAATATTAAAGTTCCAACATTACTATTTTGGGGGAGCTTAGATACAGCAACACCAATAAGTGATGCAAGAAAAATGGAAAAATTAATACCAGATTGTGGCTTAATTGAATATCCAGGCGCTACACACTTTTCATACTTAGAAAATATAAATAATTGTAACGCAGTATTAAATGAATTTTTTAAAAACGATAAATAAAAGGGGAAGTTTTAATGGGAAAAGTTTTATTAAACTTTAGTTTATTTTTAATTTTTATATATTTTGCGAGAATAACAAGACATGGATTACATATCTTACAACTTGAAAATTATTATATAAGCAGATATGCAAAATGGATGAAAAGATGCATAAATAAAGTTTTAAATATTAAAACAATAACTTTATTATTAGTGCCAAGTATTTTAATATTAGTATCTATGGCAAATAGCAGTCTATTGTTACCAGGATTAATAATTGAAATATTAGTTTTAATGTATTTAATAGTTAGCTTTAAAAAACAAAAAGAGAAAAAAGCGTTTGTAGTTACAGCTAGAATAAAAAGAGTTTATACTACATATTTAATTTTATTTGTGATTTTAGTACTATTTGCAAATATGTTTAATTATAAAATTGTATTACCAATAGCAAATATTGCAGCAATTTTAGCTTACTTTTTTGTTTATATAGTAACTGTTATAAATAAACCAGTTGAAAGCTATATAAGACATGGATTTTGTAAAAAAGCAAAAAACAAATTAAAAGAAATTCCAGGACTTAAAGTTATAGGAGTGACTGGGAGTTATGGAAAAACTAGTACAAAATATGTTGTAAATACAATTCTTTCTCAAAAATACAATACTTTAATGACTCCAGAAAGTTATAACACAACAATGGGAGTTGTAAGAACAATTAACGAAAAATTAACATCAATGCATCAATTATTTGTTTGTGAAATGGGTGCAAAATATGTTGGAGATATTAAAGAAATTACAGATATTGTAAATCCAAGTTATGGAATTGTAACAGCAATAGGACCTCAACATTTGGATACATTCAAAAGTCTAGATAATGTAAGAAAAGCGAAACTAGAATTAGTTGAGAGTCTTCCAGAAGATGGAATAGCATTTGTAAACTGGGAAGATGAAAATATTAGAAATTCAAAAATTACTAAAAATATGGTTAAATTTGGACTTTCAAAAGAAGCTGATTATTATGCAAAAAATATTGATATAACAGAAAGAGGATCAAGTTTTGATGTTGTAATTCCAAATAAAGAACCAATAAGAATTAAAACAAGATTACTAGGAAATTTAAACATTTTAAATATTGTTGGAGCTGTTGCAATTGCTGATAAATTAGGACTAACAGCAGAAGAAATAAAAGTTGGAGCTAAATATATTAGACCAGTTCCACATAGATTAGAACTTAAACAAAATCCAAATGGAAGTATAATAATTGATGATGCTTATAACTCAAATATTAAAGGAGCTAAAATGGCTCTAGAAGTATTAAAATCTTTTGAACATAAGAAAAGAATTTTAATAACTCCAGGAATAGTAGATTTGGGGGATAAACAATCAGAAATAAATCAAGAATTAGGAAGAGCAGCAGCTGACTCAAGTGACTTCATTATATTAGTAGGAGCAGCTCAAGCGGTTCCAATTTATAATGGAATAAAAGAAAAACACTATCCAGAATCAAATGTATTTATTGCTAAAAACTTACAAGAAGCATTAAGTAAAATGAATGAAATTTTAACAAGAGATAGTGTAGTTTTACTAGAAAATGATTTGCCAGATAATTATCTATAAATCTAATTTTGAATATAATCGTCGATAGCAAAATTTTGTTATAAAAATAGCAAAATATTGGTCGACGATTTAGCATATAATCATAACTTAATTATGATTTTAAACTAGAAAGGAAAATTATTATGAAAATAAAAGTTGGTGTATTTTTTGGAGGAAACTCTGTTGAACATGAGATTTCTGTTATAACTATGAATCAAGCAATTTCAAGCTTGGATCCAGAAAAATATGAGATAGTTCCTATTTACATTGCTAAAAATGGAGTAATGTATACAGGAGATGATTTGTTAGATTTATATTCTTTTAGAGATATGGAAGTATTACTAAAAAGATGCTATAAAGTAGCTGTAGTAAATGATGGAAAGGGAGTAAAAGTTGTAAGAACACCAGCTCCTTGGATTGGAAAAAGAGTATTAAATACAATAGATGTTGCATTTCCAATAGTACACGGAACAAACTGTGAAGATGGTACAATAGCTGGATTTGTAACACTTCTAGGATTGCCATTTGTAGGACCAGATATAGTTGCATCAAGTATTGGGATGGATAAAATTTTGCAAAAGAAAATATTAAGACAATCAGGAATTTCTGTTGTTGATTTTGTTGCTTTTTATTCAGTTGAATACATAAAAGATGAGGAAAAAATATTAAATGATATTGAAAAAGAACTTGAATATCCTATGATTGTAAAACCAGGAAATCTAGGTTCTAGTGTAGGAATTAGAAAAGCAAAAAATAAAGTTGAATTAGAAGAAGCTATTGAATTTGCAATGGAATTTGCAGATAGAATAATTGTAGAAAAAGCAGTTGAAGATTTGAAAGAAATTAATTGTTCAGTAATCGGAAACTTAACAGAAACAGAAGCTTCAATTTGTGAAGAACCGTTCTTCTCTGATGAAATTTTAAGTTATACGGATAAGTATATTGGAGATGGAAAATCTAATGGTGGAACAATTGGTGGTGGAAAAGTAAGCTCACCAAAACTTGGAGGACAAAAAAGTGGTGCAAAAGGAGGAAATACTCAATTTGCAAACAAAAAAATACCAGCGGATATAAGTAAAGAAAAGACTGAAGAAATACAAAAATTAGCACAAGAAGTATTTAAAGTTTTAGGATGTAGTGGTGTTTCAAGAATTGACTTTTTAATTGATCAAAAAAATGACAAAGTATATGTAAATGAAATAAATACAATACCAGGTGCTTTATCATATTATTTATGGGAAGCTACTGGTAAACCTTTTGAAAAAGAATTAGATGAAATCATTGAAATTGCGATAAAACGTCAAAGAGATAAAGAAAAATTAACATTTTCTTATGACCAAAATATTTTAGCAATGCAAGGTGGAACAAAAGGAACCAAAGGTGGAAAAACTGGTAAATTTTAAATTCTAAAAAGATAAAAATTTACTTCACAAATAAAAATGAAAATGATATAATCAATTTGAATTTTAGATGAGTTCGGGGGATGTTGAAATGATATTTAAGGATTATTACAAAATTTTAGGCTTACCAAATAATAAAGTAACAATGGCACAAATAAAAGCTGCATACAGAGAACAGGCCAAAAAATATCATCCTGATGTTAATATACAAAATACAAGAAACGAAGAACGCTTTAAAGATATAAATGAAGCTTATAGAGTACTTTCCGATAATTTGAGTAAAAGAAAATATGATAGGATGTGGTATAGAACAATTGGAAAGAAAAATTCTTCTTATGAAGAAAGTAAGAGAAGCAAGGACTCTATATCTAGTGATTTCTTTAATATGTTCTTCGGGAATATAAATAATAAAGAAAATGTAAATACGAAAAATAAAAAAATAGCTTGTAAAGGTGAAAATGTAGAAACAGAAATTGATATTTCTATAGAAGATGCATTTAGAGGAAAAGAGCAAACAATAGGTGTGAGAACTGTTGAGGGAAAATTAAAAAAATTTAAAGTACAAGTTCCAGCGGGAATACAAAACAATGAAAAAATTCGAATTATTGGACAAGGAAAGCCAGGAACTGGTGGTGGAAAAAATGGAGATTTATTTATTAGAGTGAAAATTAAAGATGATAATAGATTTTCATTGGAAGGTTATAATTTAAAAACAAACTTGTACTTAACTCCTTGGGAAGCAGCGCTTAGCACAAAAGTTACTATTAATGGAATTAATGAGGATGTTTCTGTTTATGTACCAGCAGGAATTCAAAGTGGTGAAAAAATAGAAATAGAGAACAGAGGTTATAAAGACGGAAAAGGTGGAAGAGGAAAACTAATTTTAGATACTAAAATAATGATTCCTAAAAAACCAAATGAAGACGAGTTGAAATTATTTAAAGAATTTGAAAAAATGTCAAAATTTAATCCAAGAAATAGTTAACATAAATTAAAGAAAGTGATTGACTTTTGGAAGTCGTTAAGATATAATTATTATGTTATAAATCAAAAGATAAGTCACATTTGTAAGAAACTTTTAAAGGAGTGTAAATAAATGGTTGGAGATAATTTACAAGGAAAATATTTTAGTATAACAGATCCATCAAATATTACTACAGTAATATATCAAATTAACAAAACAGAAAGAGAATTTGCAAAAAGTGGACCAAAGTATACAGTAGAAAGATTAGAATATTCTGAGGAATTTATTGGAGAAAAAAAGAAGAAAACCTTCTTTGTTGAAAATCCGGCACCTGAAGGAAATCCTTTAGTTATTCTTTCTTTTTCAAAAGAAAAGGTTGTAGTTAATATGGGATACTTAGATTATGATATTGTAAAGATATCAAAAAAACCTATGCCTATGAAATTTCAAACTTTGTATAATGAAGAAGAAACTGATTATAAGGACTTTGCTTATACTCCAAATATGCAAAGACCTATTTCAATTATCGATCCAGAAACAGGGGAAGAGATAAAACCAATTTTATATTTTGATGAAGAAACAAATGAAGTAAAAGGAAAATGTAAATTAAAACCTTATAAAAAATATTTTGCATTTGAGATTAGAGAAGATAAAAAAATGAAATAAAATAATTGACTAGAGAGCCGAAAGGAGATTTTATTTATGGGAACAAATACTACTGGTGGAACAAATGATCGTGCTGGTAATGTAAATAGGAGAGAATTAGCTGTAGACAGAGATGCAAGTGAAGCGGAGATACAAGCAAAAAGAATGGAAAATGGATATGGAGATGCTGTATTTACTGCTGTAGAAATGGCAACTTCAAAAGATAATGTTGTAGAAGTTGATGATTCTAATTCTAGTTCAGGAGATACATCAAATTCAGGAAGAAAAACATCTAAATATATTATTGTTGGAAATTCTATGATTATGAAATTTAGAAATAGAATCCAAGATATTATTAATGGTGTTACATTAAAAATAAAAGGTGACAAAGAAAAAGAAGAAAAATCTACTGTTAAGAAAAAAGTTGTTAAAAAAGTTGTTAAAAAAGAACCAAAAACAACGGAAGAAAAAGGTTTAGATGAGAAATAGATAAATTCTTTTTTAGTAAATACTACTTAAGAAAAGGTGAATGAAAATGGGTTTTTTTGATAAATTAAAATCAGCAATAAGGAAAATAAAAGATAAACTAATTGTATCTGCAATATTACTATTAGTAATAATAGTTTGGGCTGTTGCACCGTTTAGTGTTGCTATGCGAGATGGTGTAACACAACAATTGCCAAATGGAAATTTCAATTGGGAAGTTTTCTTGATTCAATTAGGAGGAGTAACAAGACCATTAGACCAATTGAAAAAATGTTTTACAGATAACTACTTTCATGCATTTACATATATAACAAAATGGTTTTTGGTATTTTATGGAATATTCGTATTTATAGGAATTTCTAAAGCATTTCCTAAACATGAATATCAAGATATTGAAAATGGTTCAAGTGATTGGTGTGAACGCGGAGAACAATATCATGTTCTTAATAAAAATAAAGGTATAATATTAGCCGAGAAGAATTATTTGCCAGTAGACAAACGTGGTAACGTAAACGTACTTGTTGTACGGAGGTTCTGGTGCTGGTAAATCAGCTTCTTACGTTATACCAAATGCACTTCAATTATTAGGTTCTTATGTCTTTACAGATCCTAAAGGAGAACTTTACGATAAAACAGCAGGATACTTTAAATCAAAAGGATATGATGTTAAAGTATTAAACTTAGTTCATCCACAAAATAGTGATGGTTACAACCCATTACACCATATAAATAATGAAATTGACGTAGATATTATTGCAAATACAATTGTTAAAGGACAAGGCGATGGCGGAAAAAGTTCAGATCCATTCTGGGATGATATGTCTGAAATGTTAATGAAAGCATTAATTTATTACTTAAAAGCAACAAGACCATTAGAAGAACAATCTTTAGCAAGTTGTTCAGAACTTGTAAGAACAGCAAATAGTAGCAGTGGAGACAATTTACTTACAAACTTAATGAATCAATTACCTTTTGATCATCCTGCTAGAATGTATTATAAAAATATAGAGATGTTACCAGAAAAGACTTTTGGTTCTGTACTAGGTACATTACAATCAAAACTTGGTAAATTTGACTCAAGGGAAATTGCAGAAGTAACATCAACAAATACAATAGATTTTACAGATATAGGAAGAAAGAAAACAGCAGTATATGTTATTTCTTCAGATACACATACAGCATATGATTTCTTACTTACAATATTCTTCTCACAAATGATTCAACAATTATATGATTTTGCAGATATGAGTGGAGGAGCACTTCCTGTACCTACATATTTTATTCTAGACGAGTTTGCTAACATTGGACAAATACCAGACTTTGATAAAAAAATCTCTACATCAAGAAGTAGAAAATTATCATTTAGTGTTATTTTACAAAACTTAGACCAATTAGAGGCTGTTTATAAAGAAGCTTATGAAACAATTATAGGTAACTGTGATACACACCTTTTCTTAGGTTCTAACTCACAAAAAACAGTTGAATATTTCTCTAAAGCTCTGGGAGAGAAAACAATTACAAGAGATAACGTTTCAGTAAATAAAGATAGAGAAGACTGGAAACAAGGTAAGAGTGAATCAGATCAAATTATGGGTAGAGCTCTTATGACACCAGATGAATTAAGAAGAATGGATAATGACCTTTGTATCATTTATGAAAAAGGTATAAAACCAATTAAAGCTAATAAATACTATTATTTTAAATATCCAACAGCTAAAGTTGTTGAAAGATATAAAGCAGACCATAATGATGTTCATGTAGAAAGAGGAGTTTGGAGAAAATATAATCCATATAATCCTTATGTTGAAGGACAAGATGAGAATGGAACTTCTGGTGGAGGAACAGCAAATTCTTTGGAATCTTTAGATGATTTGTTTGCAGATGATTCAGAAGAAGTAACTGTTGCAAGTCCAGTGTCAAACACTTCTGTTTCAAAAACAGCAACGCAAGTTTCTAGTTCAAGCAATGCAAGTCCAATAATGACACCACAAGAAAATGCTGAAGAAGAAAAGAGACAAGCAGAATTAATTGATATCCAAAAAGAACTAGAAGCAAAATTTGATGAATTATTCGGTTCAATAGACGGAGATGATTAATAAAAATAAATTAAAAGATAGCTCTAAAAAAGCTATCTTTTTTGTATATATAATTGATGGCACAAAATAAAATCTAGATGATGATTTTCATTTAAATGACTGTGAAACTTATTTTTGGTATAGAAATATTAAACAATAAGAAGTTAAAAAATTTATATAAAGAATAAATGTTCGCCAAAATATTGACTCTAAAAATTGATTATGATAAAATTTAATAACTAATGAAAAGGAGATAATTAATGAAGTTTGTACACATTGCAGATATGCATTTTGATATACCTTTTACATCTTTAAACACAGTAGAAGATTTAGGTGAAAAAAGAAGAATTGAACAAAGAAATGCATTTAAAAAAGTAATTGAATATATAAAACAAAATAATGTAGGATATTTGTTTATAGCAGGAGACCTATATGAACATGATTATGTAAGAGAGTCAACTATTGAATATATTTCTAAACTATTTTCACAAATTCCAAATTGTAAAATATTTATAACACCTGGAAACCATGACCCATATATAAAAAATTCGTATTATGATACTTATGAATTTGGAGATAATGTTTATATTTTTAGAAATGCAAGAATCGAAAAATATGAAGATGAAAATGTAAATATCTATGGTATGGCTTTTACAGAATTTTTT
This sequence comes from Clostridia bacterium, assembly GCA_017536685.1. Taxonomy (GTDB): domain Bacteria; phylum Bacillota; class Clostridia; order TANB77; family CAG-508; genus Scatovivens. Next base: position 18,304 of record JAFXGW010000029.1, read on the forward strand.
ATGGAAGAATCGCCTTTAGAAAATCTAACTTTGCCTTTTTCTAATAAACCAAATATACTTGTGGCTCATTGCGATTTAGATGGGGCAAAAGACAAAGAAGGATTCTCATACAACCCAATTCTTGAATCAAAATTAAATTCGCTAGGATTTGATTATGGAGCTCTTGGACACATTCACAAAAATAATCTAAATAATAAAAATAAAATTTATTATCCAGGGTCTACGGTTGCTCTTGGTTTTGATGAACTAGGTGAACACGGAATGATTGTTGGCGATATAACTAAAGAAAGAGTGAATATAGATTTTATAAGATTAGATGAAAGAAAATTTGAAGAGATACAGTTTAAAGTAGATGATTTTTCTAGTAAAGAAGATTTAATAGACAGAATATTAAATTTAAATTTAGATGACATGAATTTATATAAACTTATATTAATTGGAAATAGAAATTTTGAAATAAATACTAGAGAAATTTTAAGAGTTGTAGCAAGAGAAAATGTTTTAAAAATAAAAGACTGTACAAAAATTAATTATGATTTAGAAGAACTTTCAAAACAAAAGAATTTAAAAGGAATCTTTATAAAAGAAGTGTTAGATATGTACAATAAAGGTTTATGTACAGAAGAAGAGTATCAAAAAGCCATAGAAATTGGACTTGAAGCAATGTAAGGGGTGAAAAAAGTTTGAAAATAAATAATCTAAAAATAAATGGTTTTGGAAAATTAAAAGATAAAGAAATCAAATTAGAAGACGGAATAAATATTGTTTATGGAGAAAATGAAGCAGGAAAATCAAGTTTGTTAAAATTTATAACAAGTATGTTTTATGGAGCTTCAAAAAATAAAAATGGGAAAGATATTTCAGACTTTGATAAATATAAACCATGGCAAACAGAAGAATTTTCGGGAAAAATTGAATATAGTTTAGACTCAGGAGAAAGTTTTGAAGTATATAGAGAATTCAAAAAGAAAAATCCAATAATTTATAACTCAAAAAAAGAAGACATATCAAAATCTTTTAATATTGACAAAACAAAAGGAATAGAATTTTTTGAAGAACAAACTGGAATTGATGAAGAAACATTTTTTAATACAGCAATAACAGAACAAGAAGGAATAAAATTAAGTAAATCTAGTCAAAATAGTATTGTTCAAAAAATTAGTAATTTAATAACATCTGGTGATGATAACATTTCATTTAAGAAATCTTTGGATAAAATAAATAAAAGACAAAATGAAGAAGTTGGAATAGAAAGAACATCTCAAAGACCAATAAATAATGTGGAAAATAAGATTAGAAGATTATTAGATGAAAAAAGAAATTTAGAAAATTATAAAGAAAATATGTATGATAATTCTTTGGAAAAAGAACAATTACGTTTAGAAGAAAAAGATGAAGAAATCAAAATAGAATTTCTAAAAGAAGTAAAATCAAAACAAGATAATAATAGATTCAAAAGTGCAGAAATTAATTTTAATAGAAATTTAGAGAGTGATTATAGTCAAAAAATAAAAGAGTTAAATAAGAAAATAGAAAATGTTCAAGCAGAGAATAATTTTGAAAAAGTAAATAATAAAAACTATTATTTAGTTGCTGCTATTTTAATAATAACATTTATTATTCTAATGTTTGTAAATGAATTTAAATTAGTAAACTTCTTAGTATTATTACCACTGATTTTTGTTTTTTATAAAAAGCTTGAAGCAGAAAATAAAGTAAAAGAAAATGCTAAAAATATAGATTCAGATAGGGAAAAAATTGCGCATGAAATAGAAGTATTAAAAGAAAATCAAGAACTTCAAAAGAAAGAAGCAGAGTCAAAACAAGAAAAACTTACAAATGATATTGAAAGAGAAAAAATAGAACTTATAGAAAAATATACAAAATTTTTAGACATAGGATTTATGGAAGAAAATTTAAGTAAAAACTATGATGAAATTCTAAAAGAAATTGATAGAAAAGAAAATAGACTTAATACTATAAAATTTAGATTACATACAATGGAAACAACTAGCCAAAACATTAATAAAAAATTAGAAGAATTATCAAAAATAGAAGAAGAGCTTACATCTGCTGAAGAAGAAAAAGATGATCTTTTATCATTAAATAATTCTTATAATATAGCAAAAGTATGTTTAGAAAGAGCATACGCCCAAGTAAAAGAAAATATAAGCCCACGTTTTACAGAGAATCTTTGTGATATAATTTCAAAAGTTTCTGATGGAAGATATGAAAATGTTCTTTTTAGTGACGAAGATGGTTTAAGAGTAGAACTTCAAAATGGAAGTTATATTCCAGCATCTAGACTAAGTACAGGAACAATAGATCAAATGTATATATCTTTAAGATTAAGTGCTTTAAATGAAATAACAGAAGAGAAAATGCCAATTATTTTAGATGAAGCTTTTGCATATTTTGACGATGAAAGATTAGCAAATATACTAAGATATTTAGAAAACAATTTTAGGCAAAACCAAATTATAATATTCACTTGTTCAAATAGAGAAAAAGAAGTTTTAGATAAACTAAAACTAGAATATAATATAATAAACCTTGAAAAATAGGTAAAAATAGGTTATAATATTATGTGCGTGTAAAATTTAAGTACAAAATGAAAATAAAATATAAATTTTATCGTAAAAAAAGAAGCGATAATAAAATAAAAGGAAGAGGTTTTTATGTTTCAAAGATTAGAAGACGTAGAAAAAAGGTATGAAGAACTAAATGTTTTAATTAGTGATCCAGAAGTAATTTCAAGACAAAATGAATGGAAAAACTATATGAAAGAACATAGCGATATTGAAGATATAGTTTTCAAATATAGAGAATACAAAACAACTAAAAAGAATTTGGAAGATGCAAAAGAAATGATGGAAGATCCAGAAATGAAGGAACTTGCTGAATTGGAAATGTTAGAAGCTAAAGAAAAGCTTCCAATACTTGAAGATGAATTAAAAATTCTTTTAATACCTAAAGATCCAAATGATGATAAAAACGTTATTTGTGAAATTAGAGCAGGTGCAGGTGGAGAGGAAGCAGCATTATTTGCAGGAGTACTTTTCAGAATGTATTCAATGTATGCAGAAAAAAATCGTTTCCAAATCCAAGTTATATATGAAAATGAAACAGGAATTGGTGGATATAAAGAAATATCTTTCATGATTACTGGAAAAGGAGCTTATAGTAGATTTAAATTCGAAAGTGGTGTACATAGAGTACAAAGAGTTCCAGATACAGAAAGTAGTGGTAGAATCCATACTTCTACAGCTACAGTAGCAGTTCTTCCAGAAGTTGAAGATGTTGATGTTGAAATAAACCCAGCAGACATTAGAATGGAAGTATTCAGAGCTTCAGGTGCTGGTGGACAACACGTTAATAAAACATCATCTGCTGTTAGATTAATTCACGAACCAACAGGAATCGTAGCTGAATGTCAAACAGAAAGATCACAACTTCAAAACAGAGAATATGCTATGAGAATGCTTAGATCAAAAATCTATGATATAGAAAGAGAAAAACAAGAAAAAGCAGTAGCAAGTGAAAGAAAGAGTCAAGTAGGATCTGGAGATAGAAGTGAAAAAATTAGAACTTACAACTATCCTCAAGGAAGAATTACAGACCATAGAATTGGATTTAGTGTATTCCAATTTGAAAACTTCCTAAATGGAGATATGGATGAAATGATAGACAACTTAATTGCTACAGATAGAGCTGAAAAATTAAAAGGAAATAATGACTAATAAAAAACAAGAACTTAGAAAAAAATCTAAGTTCTTGTTTATTTTTTTTGTTTTATTTACTTATATATTTATAAAACTTTAGTAAATAATCCTGTAATAAGTCCAAACATATTGCCAAGAGATGCAAAACGACCAGAATATCTTTTTTTTGATTCTGGAATAAGTTCACAAGCAACAATGTATAGCATGCATCCAGCTGCAAAACTTAATGACAAGCCAATAAGATCTTGAGAAATATTTCCTATAATAACACCAAAGAATGCTCCAAGACCTGTTGTTAAACCAGAGATAGTAGTGATTAAAATTGCTTTTAATTTGCTAGAACCACTAACCTTTAAAGGAAGAGCAATAGATATTCCTTCAGGAATGTCATGAAGTGCAATTGCGATAGCTAATTTTAATCCTAAAGTATTTGAAGATTCAAAACCAGCTCCAATAGCAAGACCTTCAGGAAAGTTATGAATAGCGAGTCCTACTGCAATAATGATTCCTGTTTCAAACATTGAACTTTTGGCAGAAGTTAAATTGGACTTAGATTTAACAGAATATTTGCTGACTAGTTTGTTACAGTAAATCATTGATAAAATTCCAATAAAAATACCAATTATACAAGCTGAAATGCCAATAATATTTAAAGATTCAGGAATTAAATCAAAACAAATAATAGCAGTCATCAATCCTGCTGCAAATTCAAGTATAAAACATAAATATTTATCAGAAGAAAGCTTTAAAAAAGCTCCTATAAAACCACCAAGTGATGTACCTACCATACCAAATATAAGTCCATAAAAACTAATAATACCTAAATTTTCCATACCTCTATCCTTTAAGTTAATATATTAAAGTATATTGGTAAACAAAAGAAATATTCTATATAAAAATTGAATAAAGAAAAAAATATTCATTTTAAACAATAAAATGGATTAATAGTGATTTTGTTTTATAATTGAATAATAAAATACACCTCAATTTATAATAGCACAAATTGTGTATTTATAAAAAAGGTGTATTTGATGTTTATATATTTTAATTGTTTGTTTTTGATTCAAATTTATTATATTCTAAAATTACTTTTCTTTGATAAGGTATAAGCGAAAGAAATGATATAGAAAGTCCTATTACTAAAATAATTGTAGATTTTGTTAAATTTGATTTTGATTGTTCGAATATAGAATTCATTTCAGAACGCAATATTTTAATATGATTATTACTAAAAACTTCTTTATATTGTATTGATGCTAGTTCAATAGATTTTAACTGATATTCTAAATTTAGATAAAGTAAACTTAAGAAAAGTACTATTGATAAAATAATACAAATTATAAAAAAGATGTTTAAAGATTTTATTATAGCTTTATAATTTTTAGGATCCACTTTGCATTTTTTTAATACATCATAAGTACTTATTCTACAGATTAAATGTATTATGAAATATAGCATAATTGCAGCAAGTAGAGGAAGTGTTATGTATAATCCTTGAGTTATATTGCCTGAAAAATTACTTAAAAAATGATCTCCTATTGCAAAAATAAGTAAACATACAAAAATTGCTATAATACCATAAGAAACAAATCCTGTAATTATTGCTTTTACAGTAGTTTTTGCACTTATTTCTTTTAGTTCGACTCTTTCCATAGTTTTTTCCTCCGTACATTTTCTTAAAAAAATCATATCATAAATGAAAAATAAATACAAGAAAATCTTAATAGCAATCATAATAATATAGATGTAATTTATTGATAATATTTATAAATTATGATATTGTAGATAAAAGTCAAAATAAGGAGGAACAGTAAATGAAGAAAAAAATATTAATAGCTGTTTCAACAATTTTAATATTAATAATTATAGGAAGTTTAATATTCATAATTAACTATAAAAAACCAGAGAATGTTTTAAGCAGATATTTTTCATTAATAAATGAAGGTAAATATAGTGAGCTAGAAACATTTGTAAGTTTACCGGAAAATTATTCTCAAGAAGATTTTTTGAAAAGGAATACAAACATATATACAGGAATTGATGCAGAAAATATTACGATAGAAATAAAGAATGTAGAAAAAGAAAAGAATTCAGCAAAAGTTACATATGTAAATAAATTAAAAATTAAAAATCAAGTAGTAGAATTTGAAAATATAGCAAACTTTACTAAAGAAAACTTAGATTATAAAATTGATTGGTCTTCAAACTTAATATTCCCAGAACTAAATGATGAATATAAAGTAAGAGTAAGAGCAGTTCCTGCAAAAAGAGGAGAAATATATGATAGAAATGGATTGTTGCTTGCATATCATGGAAAGATATCAAATGTAGGAATTGTTCCTGGAAAATTAAGCGATAATAAAGAAAAAGATATAGAAAAATTATCAGAATTATTAAACATAAGTGTTGAAACAATAAATAAAGAACTAGCAAGTTCATGGGTAAAAGAGAATAGTTTTGTTCCTATAAAAAATATTTCTTATGATGAAACTGAGCTAAAAGAAAAACTATTGGAAATTCCAGGAATTATGATTGATTCTGAAAATGATAGAGTATATCCATATAAAGAAGCTACTGCACATGTAACAGGATATATATCAAGTATTACAGCAGATGAATTGGAATCAAGAAAAGATAAAGGATATTCTTCAACATCTGTTTTGGGAAAAGCTGGTGCAGAAAGAGCTTATGAAGAAAGACTAAAAGGAAAAGATGGAATTGGTGTTTATGTAGAAGATGAAAAAGGAAATATAGTAAAAAAAGTAATAGAAACAAAAGCACAAGATGGTGAAAATATAAAGCTAACAATAGATGCTACAATGCAAGTTAAATTATATGATGCATTAAAAGAAGAACAAGGATTTTTTGTAGTAATGAATCCAAAAACAGGAGAGATTTTAGCACTAGTGAGTACTCCATCATATGATCCAAATAAATTTATACTAGGATTAACGAATGATGAGTGGACAGAAATGTCAACAGGTGATGGAAGACCAATGTACTCAAAATTCTTAGGTACATGGTGCCCAGGTTCAACAATGAAACCTTTAACTGGCGCAATAGGACTAACAACAGAAACACTTTCTGCCGATGATGAATTTAAATATTCAGGACTATCATGGAAAAGAGATAATTGGACAGATCATGAAATAACAACACTTACAGCTTATGGAGCAAAGAAGAATTTAAGAAATGCTTTAATTTATTCTGATAATATTTATTTTGCTCAAGCAACACTTCAAATTGGTGAAGAAAAATTTACAGATGGATTAGATAAGTTAATGTTTAATCAAGATATTGGATTTGTATTTTCTACCTCTAAATCACAATATTCAAACACAGATAAGATTGTAAGTGAAGCAAAAATAGCTGATAGTGGATATGGGCAAGGGCAAGTTTTAGTAAACCCAATTCATATGGCATCTATTTATTCGGCATTTGAAAATGAAGGAAATATGATAAAACCATATTTAGAATATGAGGAAAATAAAGAAATAGAATATTTAGTTGAAAATGCATTTTCTAAAGAAGCTGCTAACGAAATTAAGGAAGGATTAATTCAAGTTGTAGAAAATCCAGCAGGAACAGGACATGATGTTAAAGTCTCAGGAGTTACAATAGCAGGAAAAACAGGTACAGCTGAACTAAAAGCAACAAAAGATGCTGAAGGAGATACTTTAGGGTGGTTTAACTGCTTTACAACAGATCAAGAAGTAGAAGAATCTCTTTTAATAATAAGCATGGCTAAAAATAAACCAACAGTATTTTTAAAAGCAATAATAAGAAATTTAATTTCAAGCTATTAACATTTTTAATTTTATTATGTTATAATTACATTGAAAATTGTAATGTATGGAGGTAAAATATGGAAGAAAGAATAGTAAAGCCATTTACAATGTGGAGACACTTTAAAGGAGCTCGTTCTTTTGTTATTACAGTTGCTACACATAGTGAAACAGGAGAAAAATTAGTAGTATATCGTTGTATGGATAATAATGGAAAAACAAATCATAAAGATGGGATTTATGCAAGACCATTAGAAATGTTTTTGTCAGAAGTAGATCATGAAAAATATCCAGATGTAACTCAAAAATATCGTTTTGAAGAAATTATTGAAGAATAATAAAATATAAAGAGAAAACCACTATGCTATAGCTAGCTGAGTGGTTTTTTTGTTGAGCTCTTCTTGATACTTGAAAAGCTTTGTTAATCAAGGTTTTTTGTTTTAAATGGAGACAAAAAAGAGATTATTAGTAAAAAGAAATTCAAAAGAATCAACAGATTTTATAATTTGGGCAACTAAAACATTAAAAGAATATATAAAAAAGGGTTTTGTTGTAAATAGTGAGCTTTTGAAAAATGGAAGACAAAAAATAAAAACTAGCAATTCTATGGAGGCGCCAACCCTTCTTGCCTTTTGAAAGTATTGATAAATAAGCATTTTATTTTTAATTGGAGACATTGGAGACAAAATTTGAAATAAATATAATCATTTAATGGATAAATTGAAATTGTTTGTTATTATGATATTATACTAATCGATAGTAATTTGTTTAAGATATAAAATAAGAATTGAGCAAGCTCAATTCTTATTTATTTTTATATTCACTTGTAATTATTTTAACCATTTCTTCTGGAGTTTCACTACAGTTGTTATTTAACCATTTTTTTATTATTGCATTAAGACCTGCTCTAAAAAATTCTATATGATAATCTATGAATTCATTATTATAGTATTTTGTTGCTAAAATAGTATTATAATGAGTTGCAGGAGTTATGGATATATCTTCAAGTTTAAAATATGTTTTAAAAAAGATTTGATTTTCTTTTATGTGAGTGAAGAGGTTTAAATATCCATTAGGGTCTTGTTTAGAATTTTGAGAACTTTGAAACTCTGCAAAATCATCTGCCATTTTTTCTTTAACTTTTTCTGCTAAATCGTAAATATCTATATAATTAGCGTAGAAAGTAGAACGGTTCAAACCAGCTTTTTCACAAATTGTAGAAATTGAAATTTCGCTAATATTTTTTCTTTGAATTAATTGAACAAATATTCTTTCAATTTTTTCTTGTGAGTCTTTTCTTCTTTTATTATTTGAAACATTCATAAAGCATCTCCTTATTTTCATTATTCCAACAAATGTTTAAAATTGTTGATTGTTTTTAATATCTGAATTTATTATACTATAATTAAGTTAAGGCAACAAGTGTTGTAATAATAATATTTAAAACAAAAGGAGAAAAGAAAAATGGGAAAATTAAAAGATGCTAATAAGAAAATTGAAGAAACAGTTGTAGAAGGATATAAAAAAGTTGAGGAAAATGTTGTAGGAGGATACAAAAAAGTTGAAAACAAATTTGTTGACAAATTCTTAAGAAAAGATGGAGAAACTATTGAAGAAGCTAAAGAAAGAGTTATAAAAGAACAAAAAGAATTAGAAGAAAAGAATAAAAGAATCATAGAAAGACAACAAGAAAAATAGTAGAAGATTCACAAAAATATGTGAAAAAATAATTAATAAAAATTGGAGGAAAATTTATGAAAAAAGAAACTTTATTAGAAATTATTTTAGGAACAGTTGGTGGTTTAGTTTTTGCAATAGGAATGTGTATGTGCTTAATACCTGAATGGAACTTATTTAAAGCAGGAGTTATAACAGTAATAATCGGATTTATAATCTTACTTGCAATAATTCCAATTTATAGAAAAGATCATCCTAAAAAAGAACGTGGACCAATTAATTGGGGACTAGTAGGAACATTCGCTGTTGGTATAGTAGGTTCACTTTTAATGGGATTTGGTATGAGTAAAATAATGGTTGGAACACCAGAAACAGCTGATATGATTGTTGGATTAATCACAGGAGTTGTTGGTTTACTAATTTGTGTTTTAAATTATCCAGTATATGCTTATATTAAAGGAAATAAAGAAAATTAATGTATAAGAAGTAATAGAAGAAAGCTAAAAATAGTTTTCTTCTATTTGTGATATAAAGGAAAATAAAATGGGAGAAATAATAAAAATTATTAAAGAATTAAATAAGCAAGATAGGATAGTATTATTTTTAATTGGATCAACAATAATTAATTTGTCTGCAGGAACAATTAAATTTGTATTATCACTTACAATACCTTCAATGTGGTTTTTTGTCAATGCATTATTTAGTTTAGTACTAGCTTGTTGTCGATTTTTGACAATTAGAAAATATGGGAAAATAAGAAGGATTAAAGATAAAGCTAAAAAAATTGAATTGGGATACAGTGTTTATATAAATAATGGTATTTTATTAATTCTAGTTGGAATTGCGTACTTTTTTGTAAGTTCGTATATGTATTATAAAGGAACTAATACTAATATGCATGAATATATAACTTATTTAGTAGCTTTATTCGCATTTTCTTCAATAGGAAGTGCCATTTATGGGATGGTAAAATATAAAAGAAATAATGAACCGATTATGAAAGGAATAAAAATAACAAACTTTGCTAATGCTTTAACATCTATTGTTTTAACACAAGTTGTATTATTAGACACTTATGCAGAAGGGTATGATTCAACACTAAATGGTTATACAGGAATGGGAGTAAGCTTAATAATAATGTGTTTGGGGTTATTTATGATAATAACTGCCAAAAAAGATATTTAACAAATTACAATTTTGTAATTTGTTAGATAAATAGTAATTTATTGTTATGGTTGTAGTAAATAGTGCTAGTTGTAAAGCAAACGACTAGCACAAAATTTTTTGTGAAAATTCTGCAATTTTAGCACTCTACTATTGACATTGCTAAAAAATAGTGATATTATAAAACTGTTAAAAATAATAGATATCTTTTAATAATTAAATATGTGCTACCTAAAAGGGTGTCAACACATAAAAATGAAAGGAAGTAGATTGATATGATGATGATACCAAGAATAAAAAACGAATTTGATTTATTAGGAGAAATGTTTGCAGATCCATTTTTTACAGAACATGAAAGCAAAATAATGAAAACAGATATTAAAGAGAAAACAGACAAATACTTAATTGGTATTGAGCTACCAGGATATCAAAAAGAGAATATAAAAATAGATGTAGAAGATGGATATTTAACAGTACATGCAGAAATCAATTCTGATAATGAAGAAAAAGAAGAAGGAAAGTTTGTAAGAAGAGAAAGATATGTAGGCTCATGTTCAAGAAGTTTCTATGTAGGTAATGAAGTAAAAAGTGAAGATATAAAAGCATCTTTTAAAAATGGAATTCTAAAAATAGAAGTACCAAAAAAAGAATATAAGAAAGAATTGCCTGAAAAAAAATATATACAAATTGAAGATTAATTTAATATTTCAGAAGTTAGATATTTAATCTAGAAATATCTAACTTTTTTATATTATAGCCATTTCAACAATTTATAATTAGTTTGGAAGGTGTGTTTTTTTTATGTTACAATGCTTATAAATAAAAAAATAAGAAGATATTTACTTTAATAAGAAAAGTAGTATATTAATGTGTATAAAAAGAGGGAAAAAAATGGAAAATATATTATTAAGTATAGGAATTGCATTAGCTGTAGGGTTATTAATGTCTAGAATTGTAAAAAGGTTAAAATTACCTGCAGTTACAGGATATTTAGTAGGAGGTATTTTAATTGGACCGTATTGCTTAGGAAGATTAGGGATAGATGGAATTGGGTTTACAAATATGGATGAAGTGCATAACATAAAAGTATTATCTGAAATTGCACTAGGATTTATAGCCTTTTCTATTGGTAATGAATTTAGAATATCACAATTAAGAAAAAATGGAAAAATATCTTTGATAATTGGAATTGTACAAGCTCTAGTTGCAACTTTAGTTGTTGATATTGGGCTATATTTATTACATTTAGTACTGGGAGAAAGATTACCTATATCTGCGGTAATTACATTAGGAGCTATAGCAGCAGCTACAGCACCAGCGGCAACTTTGATGGTTATTCACCAATATGAAGCAAAAGGAAAATTAACAGATATATTAATGCCTGTAGTTGCAATAGATGATGCAGTTGGACTTATAATATTTGCGATATCTTTTGGAATTGCAAAAGTAATTGCAAGTGGAACTTATAATTTGGCTGCAATATTACTAGAACCTATTTTAGAAATAGTAATATCTATTGTAATAGGTTCAATAGTGGGAACACTATTAACTTTATCAGAAAAACATTTTAAGTCTAGAGGTAAAAGAATGTCTGTTATTGTAACATCAGTAATACTAGCAGTTGCAATATCTATGATGGAATTTCAAATTGGAGGATTAACTGTTACTATTTCTTCACTATTATTATGTATGATGTTAGGAACTACGTTTTGTAATGAAAGTGAATTTGAGTTTTCTAATAATTTGATGGAGAGAACAGACCGTTGGGCAACGCCATTTGTTATCTTATTTTTTGTAATTAGTGGTGCAGAGTTGGAATTAAGTGTATTTACTAATATTACTATAGTTATAATAGGAATGGCATTTATAATAACACGTTCAATAGGAAAATATTTGGGAGCATATTTTAGTGCAAAAGCAATGAAGTGCGATAAAAACGTTATAAAATACTTAGGAATAACTCTTTTGCCACAAGCAGGTGTTGCTTTAGGCATGTGTATAAAAGCACAAGAACTTGGAGAAACAGGAAATTTAATAAAAAATATAGTATTATTTGCTGTTTTAATTTATGAACTCGTTGGACCATATTTAACAAAACAATGTTTAATAAAAGCTGGAGATATAACTTTAAATGAAGAAAATTAAAAAATAAATAAAAAATATAAACAAAAAATATGAGTAAGTAATTAAAGTTTTGGAAATTACTTACTTTTATGCTATAATCATAGCGATAAATTACAATTTATCGATTAGTTTGAAAAATAACTAATCGATTTTTTTAAGCTAATATTGACTTCCATTCTGTTTTTTTGGAAGTCAGTTGGAAGACAATTTAAAATAAAGCATACAATATTAAAATGGATAAAAGTATTGGAACTCTATGTAATTATACTTTTTATGTTGTGAGTTTTGTAATAATGTAAGACAAAAATAAAAAACTAGCAATTCTTACTTACGTAAGTATTTGCTAGTTTTTCTATGGAGGCGCCAACCCTTCTTGCCTTTTGAAAGTATTGATAAATAAGCATTTTATTTTTAATTGGAGACATTGGAGACAAAATTTGAAATAAATGTAATCAAATGGGTAAATTGAAATTGTTTTATTATTATGATATTATACTAATCGATAAATAGTAATTTGTAGGGCAAATTATGATTACTCAACTATTCGTTGATACAAAAAATACCCCACTCAACGATTAGTATGTGTATTTTTTCAAAATAATAATTTACACTTGAATTGAAGGAGGTAGTAAGTATGGATCAGATTAAAATTGGAAAATTTATAGCTGAATGTAGAAAAAAGAATAACTTAACACAAATGCAACTTGCAGAGAAATTAAACATTACAGATAGAGCTATATCTAAATGGGAAAACGGAAAAGGAATGCCTGATTCATCAATAATGCTTGATTTATGCAATGAACTTAAAATAAGTGTAAATGAATTATTAAGTGGGGAGGTAATTAAAGTGGAGGATTATAAAAAACAAGCTGAAGAAAATTTATTAAAAATGGAAAAAGAAAGAGAAGAAAAAGACAAACAATTATTAAATTTGGAGATTGTTATAGGTTATTTCTCATCATTAACATTTTTAATTCTAATATTTGTAGCATCTTTTGTAGAAATGCAATCTTGGATTAGACTTATTTTAATAGTATTTGGTTCTATAGTATTTGCAGTAGGAGTTAGTAAGGCAATAAAAATAGAACAAACAGCAGGATACTATGAATGTGATAAATGTCATTATAAATATGTACCAGAATATTCAAGTGTATTTTGGGCTATGCACATGGGAAGAACAAGATATATGAAATGTCCAAAATGTAATGAAAAAAGTTGGCAGAAAAAAGTAATAAGTAAAT
>JAFXGW010000030.1 GCA_017536685.1 Clostridia bacterium
TCTGTATCTACTTGACCATTGCTAACAAAGCTAGAAAAGTATTGAGGTATTTCTGTTGAAGGTGTAATAGGGAATGCTGCAACAACATCTGGATTAATTTGTTTCATAGCGATAGCTGCTGCTTCATTACCACTTAATCTTTCTCTAATTCCCATAATAATTTTCCTTTCTATTTCTTATTTCATCTCTATAGCTTTAAAAGGACAAACCTTAGCACAAACGCCACATCCCTTACAAGCATCATAATCAAAATCTTTTCTTGTTCCATCTGGATTTACTGGAATAGCATCATCTGGACAAACTGGGTAGCAAAGACCACAGTGTTTACAAAGTTCAGATTTGAAAACAGGAGTAGTTGAACGCCAATCTCCAGTTTTGAATTCTTTAGCATTTCCAGCTGTATAAATATTTCCACCTATAGTTAAATCTTGCCAAGGTGTTTTATTATTTAATGTATCTTCTGTCATAATTACTCCTTTCTAAACTTTAGTAACTTCTTTTAAAGCCATTTCTAAAGCTTTCATGTTACCATCAATAACTTCTGGTTTTTTAGCAAATTTATGTTTAAAAGATCCAATCATATCTTCTAAGAATGCTTCATCTGACATTATTCCACTAACTTTAACTACTGCTGCAAGCATTGGTGTGTTAGGGAAATATTTTCCAAGTGTTTCCATAGAAACTTTTCTAGCGTCTATTTTGAAAACGTTTCCTTCGTATCCTTTTAAAGATGCTCTTAGTTCTTCTCCTGATTTTGTTGAATTAATAATTATTGCTCCTTCTTTTTTTAGACCTGCTGTAACATCTACACAATCTAAAAGTGTGTCATCAACAACAACAACATAATCTGGTTCATAAATGTTTGAGTGAACTGTGATTGGAGTATCACTTATTCTATTGTATGCTGTGATTGGAGCACCCATTCTTTCTGGTCCATATTCAGGGAAACCTTGAATATATTTACCAGTGTTGAATGCTGCATCGGCTAGAAGTAAAGACGCTGTTTTAGCACCTTGACCGCCTCTACCGTGCCATCTGATTTCAATTAAATTACTCATTGTAACCTCCTATATAGTTTAATTATTATGTTATAACAAAAGATCGCTGCCTAAAGTTGTTTTTATAGATTAATTTTTAACATAATCTACCTAATTTTACAAACACAGTATATATTTTTTCTTGCGGAAAGTCAATATATATGACTTTTTTGACTAAAAGAAATTTGTTACAAAAATATTACAAAAATCTCCTTTATTTCATTGACTTTTCCTCAAAAAACATATAAGATATATATGTTTTAAATGATGATAAAATGATAGGGGATTAATAAGGAGGAAATTCAATGGGAGAAGTTATCGTTATCACATCAGGAAAAGGAGGAGTTGGTAAAACAACAACCACGGCTAACTTGGGTTCAGCTTTAGCTTTAGCAGGAAAAAAAGTAGCTTTAGTAGATACAGACATTGGACTTAGAAACTTAGACGTTGTTTTAGGACTTGAAAATAGAATTGTATATGATTTATGTGATGTAATAGAAGAAAAATGCAAATTAAGACAAGCTTTAATAAAAGACAAAAGATTTAAAGAACTTTTCTTGCTTCCAGCAGCACAAACAAAAGATAAAACTGCAATTAATGAAGAGCAGATGAAAGGTTTAATAAATAGATTAAGAGAAGAATTTGACTATATTTTAGTGGATTGCCCTGCTGGTATAGAACAAGGCTTCAAAAATGCTATTGCAGGTGCTGATAGAGCTCTAGTAGTTACTACAGCAGAAATTTCTGCGATAAGAGATGCTGATAGAATTATAGGCCTTTTAGAAGCATCAGAAATAAAAAATCCAGAGTTAATAGTAAACAGATTAAGACCATCAATGGTAAAAAGAGGAGAAATGATGGATGTAAACGACATTGTCGATTTACTTGCTATAGATTTAATTGGTGTTGTACCGGATGATGAAAATATTATAACTCAAACCAATAAAGGTGAACCCGTTATATCTAATAAAAAAGCTCCTTCTGGAAAAGCATACATAGAAATATCTAGAAGATTGTTAGGAGAAAATATTGAAGTTACAGTTCCAGGAAAAGAAAAAGGTTTCTGGGCTAGTGTAAAAAGGTTGTTTGGAAGATAAAAGAAGAAAATCGTTGGAGGAAAGAAATGGCAATGTTTGAAAATTTAGGGCATTTTTTCAAAAGAATGGTAAAAACAGAGCAACAAAAAGAATTAGGATCAAAAGATGCAGCAAAAGAAAGATTACATTTAGTTCTAATGCAAGATAGAGCTAATGTATCAGCAGACTTTTTGGAGCTTATGAAACAAGAAATAATAGATGTAATAAAAAAATATATTGTAGTAGATGAAGAATCAATAGATGTAAGGCTTACGAACCAAGCAAATAATGATGGAACAAATGGTGCACCTTCATTATATGCAAATATTCCAATTGTTAATATAAAAAATGATATGATGGCTCAAAAGGTAAAAGAGTTTGAAGGCGTTGACTTTAACAAAGAAATTGGTATCCCAGGTTATAATGAGCCAGAGGTTGAGGAAGAAAAAAATATTCCAGATGTTATAGAATTACCTCAAAATATGGAAAAAGATATTTCAAAAGAAGAAACAGAAATAGAAGAAAATGAACCCCAAGAAATGTTTGAAGAAATAGATGAAGTTGATGATGATGACGATGATGATGTTACTTTTGATGATTTGCTAAAAGCTGCAGAAGAAGCCGAAGCAAAAGCACTTGTAAATGAGAATGAAGTTTTAGAAAACGAAACAGTTGAAAATGAAACTGTTGAAAATGTAAATAGCGAAGTTAAGCAAGTAGAAAAAGTTAAAACAAAAAATAAAACGAAAAGCTCAAAAGACAAAAATACAAAAGATAAACGTAAGAAAAAGAAATAGGGAGTATATGAATGGGAAAAAAGCAACTTAAAAATACAGAATGGATAATTCTTATTGTAAGTGTGACTTTAGCAATTATAGGTTTAGTTGCCTTGTTTTCAGCCACTCAAAATACTGAACTTGCAGAATTTAAAAAACAAGTGCAATGGTTATTAATAAGTATTCCTTTTTTAATTTTAGCTTCAATGATAGACTATAATGTTATTGTTAAATTTTCAACTTTGGCATATATAATATTAATTGTATTGCTGGTTGGAGTACTCTTTACAGAACCCATTAGTGGTGCAAGGAGCTGGTTTAAATTAGGACAGTCATTTTCGTTTCAGCCTTCTGAATTAGGAAAAATAATAACAATATTGTTTTTAGCATTTTTAATGAATAAAATGCAATTAAGAGGAAGAAATGAAATAAATAAGATATGGAAACTACTAATAATACTTATTATGGCAGCTATACCTGTGGCATTAATAATTATAGAACCAGATAATGGAACAGCAATGGCTTATATTGTAGCAATTATATTTATGATATTTACCTCTGGAATTGATCCAAAATATATATTATTAGCATTAATTGCAGTTGCTATAGCAGCACCGGTTATTTATAATAATTTGCCAGAACATGCATTAAAAAGAATTCAAGTTTTTTTAAATCCGGGATTAGATCCAAGAGGTGCTGGATATAATATAATTCAGTCAAAACTTGCTATTGGAGCAGGAGAAGCTTTTGGTATGGGATTATTAAAAGGAAACCAAACACAACTTGGCTTCCTACATCCAAAAACAACAGACTTTATCTTTTCTGTAATTGGAGAAGAATTAGGATTTATTGCAACAGGTGCAATAACAATTCTTTATATAATATTAGTAACAAAATCTATATATGTAGCTAAAACTGCTAAAGATAATATTGGTTCATATATAGCAATTGGAATTGCTGGAATATTCTTTTTTCATATGACAGAAAATATAGGAATGACAATTGGTTTACTACCAATAACAGGTGTTCCACTTCCATTTGTGAGTTATGGTGGAAGTTCACTTGTAACAAATTTCATTTGTATAGGATTATTATTAAATATTAGTAGTAGAAGACAAAAAGCAATTTTTGTAGAATAAAATAAACGCTGTGTTCGAACTTAAGAAAAAAGATTGAACGCAGCTTTTTGTTTAAATAGAAAATTATATTAATGAAAAAATATTTTAAAAAAGCAAATAAAATGTGAAAATATATAGTTAAAATATCCAAAACATATAATTAAAATTTATTAATATCTATAGTTATAATTTAAGAATGGAGCATTAAATGTATCTAAAAAAATTAAAAATAGGAAATGTTGAATTAGAAAATAATATAATATTAGCGCCAATGGCTGGAGTTACAGACTTGCCATTTAGAAAAATATGCAAAAAGTATGGTAATCCAGGGCTTGTTTGCAATGAGATGGTAAGCTCAAAAGCAATTGTTTATAAAGATGAAAAAACTTTAACAATGTTAAAAAACGATGAGGAGAAAAGACCAATTTCAATGCAAATTTTTGGAAGTGAACCAGAAGTTATGGGAGAAGCAGCTAAATTTATGTGTGATTATACAGATATTTTAGATGTAAATATGGGATGTCCTGCTCCTAAAGTTGTAAAAAATGGGGATGGAAGCAGAGTATTATTAAATTTAGAATTAGTAAAAAATATTACTGAAGAAGTGGTAAAAAACTCAAATAAGCCTGTAACTATAAAAATAAGAAAAGGCTGGGATGCTAACCATGTTGTGGCAGTTGAAGCTGCAAAAATTATAGAAGCAGCTGGTGCAGATGCAATAGTAATTCATGGAAGAACGAGAGATGAATTTTATTCAGGGCTAGCTGATTGGGATATAATAAAACAAGTAAAGCAAGCAGTTAAAATCCCAGTAATAGGAAATGGTGATATAAAATCTGAGGAAGATGCAAAAAGAATGTTTGAAGAAACTGGAGTTGACGGAATTATGATAGGAAGAGCTTCGCTTGGTAATCCTTGGATATTTAAGCAAATTTCCTATTATTTAGAAACAGGTGAAAAACTACCAGAAATAGCAGCAGAGGAAAAATATAAAGTTATTTTAGAACATTTTGATTTATTGTTAAAAGAAAAAGGGGAATATACTGCAACAAGAGAAATAAGAAAACATATTGCATGGTATGTAAAAGGAATGCCAAATGCAACAGTAATAAGAGATAAAATAAATTCGGTAGAAACAGAACAAGATTTCAAAAATATTTTGAAACAATATTTTAATTTATAATAAATTTTTAATATGAAAATATAATTAATCGAATAGAATTTTCTGTTCGATTTTTTGTATTTTATAAATAATAATTTGTCGGGCTAATAATTAAAAGTTGCTCTCAGTTAATTATATATTTTGTGTAATTCGTTTTCTTGCTGGTCGGGTGTCGATTTAAAAATTGATCGCTCGCAGAAAGCTTTTGAAAAAAGCTTTGCTTCGCTAATTTTTAAATCTTTTACAAGCCTTTTGGCCATCCTCCCAAAGCTACTGCATTAACTAACAGTAATCGCTTTACTCAACTGTTAGATAAAACTGCGCGAAAACTCTTACCGAAATATATTAATTAACCTGTAGCAACATTTATATAAACTTATCGACAAATTATTATTTGAAATGAGGTGTATTTTGAATAAAAAAATTGTGTTTATTTTTGGAATAATTTGTATTATTATTTTTTTAATTTTTTATTATATTTTTTGCATAACTGGTAATAATATCATTAGAAATCAAAATGAATTTGTTGAAGATATGTTGAAAGATTTAGAAGAATATGAAGCAAATATCGAAGTAACTATTAGAAGTAATAAAAATGAAAATACATATAGTATGTATCAAATTGTAGATGAAGAATACTCTAAATTATTAGTAAATAGTCCAGAAAATGTAAGAGGATTGGAAATAGAATTAAAAGATGGAAAATTAAAAATGATAAATGAAAAAACTAATATGGAAAAAATATATGAAAATTATGAAACTATAATAAACAATGATTTATTTATTAATTCTTTTATAGATGAGTATAAAAAATATGAAGTAGAAATTTCAGAAAACGAAGTTGAAATTATTGTAAAAGTTGAAAGAGAAGAAAATAAAAATATATACATAAAATCAAAAGAACTATATTTAGATAAGAAAACAAGACTACCGAAAAAACTACTATTAAAAGACAATAGCCAAAATATTAATACAAGCATAATATATACTGATATAAAAATTAAATAATTTAATATCTCAACAATTCTATTCTATATGTAAGTTAAATAGGAGAGAAAATATGGTAATAAAAAGAGGAGATATGTTTTATGCTGATTTAAGTCCAGTTGTTGGTTCAGAACAAGGGGGAATAAGACCGGTTTTAATTATACAAAATGATACTGGAAATAAATATAGCCCAACTGTAATAGCAGCAGCAATTACATCACAAACTGGAAAAAATAAATTACCTACTCATATAGAAATAGGGTCTAATGATAATGGTTTAAAATCAGATTCTGTAGTTTTAGCAGAACAGATTAGAACGATAGATAAGAGTAGATTGAAAGAAAAAATCGGGCATATAACAGATAGAGAAGTTATGAATCAAGTTAATAATGCAATAGGTATTAGTTTCGGTTTAGATATCTAAGTAAAAGCAAGGATTTAGAACAATCTAAATTCTTGCTTTTTTTAGTTTTTATTGATAATATGTAAAAATAAAACAAAGAAAGGATTGTATAACTGAAATTATACGTAAAAATTAATGAAATTTATAAAATATAATACAAAACAAAAATTTTTAGAAGAAAATTTAGAGATTTTATTAAAAGAAGAAGCTAAAAATGAAATAATGATAGGAATTACATTGGAACATGATGATGAAAAAGTTCAAAAATGGCTTTTGGGAAGAATTGAAGATGATGAAGAAGTAAAAGCTATTATTTTAGTTGATGATGATAAAAATGGATTATTATTATATTCTTTGGAAGATAATATTTCAGAAGAAGTTATAGATTGTTTGATAGATAATATTATTGATTCAAAAGTTGACCTTAGAGAAATATTAACGAGTAAAGAAAATTCTATGAGAATAGCAAAAAAATATAGTGAAAAGACTAAAAAAGAGATGGTTATAGAGCAATATATGTACATTATGATATTTGATAAAATTGAAGAACAGAATTTATTAGTAGAGAATGAAAAGATAGAGAAATTAGAAAAAGAAAATGTTGATTATATTACTTTAAAAGAAAATATAAAAGAGATGTATCAAGATAACTTTAGAGGAAGACAGTGTTCTGATGAAGAAGCACAAAAAGTATCAGAAGCATTCCTAAGAAAGGGAATTTACATTTTAAGAAATGATAATAATGAAATTGTAAGCCAAGCGGTTACTGTAAGAAAACAAATCAATGGATGTGCAATTGGAGGAGTTATAACATTAAAAAAACATAGAGGAAATGGATATGCTAAAAGATTAGTACATACATTATGCAATGATCTACTAAAAAATAATTATAAATATGTTGTATTACATGTTAATTCACAAAATGAACCTGCAATTTCAATATACTCAAAGATAGGATTTAAAAAGATAGATGAAACAGCAAAAATAAAATTTGTTTAAATATGGTTAATTTACTTGTAAGTATTGAAATTATTGGATTATTCTTATATAATACTAAAAGATTTCTATTTAAAAGAAAAGTTAATGCAAATTAAATTTGCTAAAATAATGGAGGAAAACTTTATGAATAATGTAGTTATTAAAGAATTATACAGAAATCAAGATAAATACTGTGGAACAGAAATAAAAGTTTCTGGATGGGTAAAAACTGTTAGAGATTCAAAAACTTTCGGATTTATTGAAATAAATGATGGGTCATTTTTCAAAAATTTACAAATAGTTTTTGATGATACTTTAAGTAATTTTGAAGAAATTTGTAAATTAACATTAAGCTCTTCAATAACAGTAGAGGGAGATTTGATTAAAACTGAAAATGCAAAACAACCATTTGAAGTTAAAGCTAAAAAGATTGAAATAATTGCTATTTCTTCACCAGAATATCCACTTCAAAAGAAAAGACATACAATGGAATATTTAAGAACAATATCTCATTTACGTCCTAGAACAAATACTTTTAATGCAGTATTTAGAGTACGTTCAGTAGCTTCTTATGCAATACACAAATTTTTCCAAGAAAACAATTTTGTATATGTTCATACTCCAATAATCACAGGAAGTGATGCTGAAGGTGCTGGAGAAATGTTTAATTTAAATACATTTGATCTAAACAATGTTCCTAAAACAGAAGAAGGACAAGTAGATTTTTCAAAAGACTTTTTTGGAAAACCAGCTCATCTTACGGTAAGTGGGCAATTAAATGTTGAAACTTATGCATTTGCTTTTAGAAACGTTTATACATTTGGGCCAACTTTTAGGGCAGAAAACTCAAACACAGTAAAACATGCGGCTGAGTTTTGGATGATAGAACCAGAAATTTGTTTTGCAGATTTAAAAGATGATATGGATTTAGCTGAAAGTATGTTAAAATATGTAATCAAATATGTATTAGAAAATTGTCCAGAGGAAATGGAATTCTTTAATAATTTTATTGATAAAACATTATTAGATAGATTAAACAATCTTGTAAATTCAGATTTTGGAAGAATTACTTACACAGATGCCGTAAAAGAACTTGAAAAACATAATGATGAGTTTGAATATAAAGTATCTTGGGGCGTAGATCTTCAAACAGAACATGAAAGATATTTAAGTGAGAAAATATTCAAAAAACCAGTATTCGTAACAGATTATCCAGCTGAAATAAAAGCTTTCTACATGAAACTTAATCCAGATGGAAAAACAGTTGCAGCAAGTGATCTTTTGGCTCCTGGAATTGGAGAAATTATTGGTGGAAGTCAAAGAGAAGATAATTTAGAAATTTTACAAAACAAAATAAAAGATTTAAATATGGATGAACAAGATTATTGGTGGTATTTAGATTTAAGAAGATACGGAAGTGTACCACATGCAGGATTTGGTCTTGGATTTGAAAGATTAATGATGTATATGACAGGAATGCAAAATATTCGCGATGTTATACCATTCCCAAGAACACCTAAAAATTGTGAATTTTAATAAATATGTTTGAAATTTACCAAAATAAAAGGAATAGTTTTAACTATTCCTTTTTGTTTTATAAAATATTAAACTACAAATCTTTATTAATAAGTTTCTATTTTATATAATAATACGTATTATTATTAAAATTTATTATAAAATGCAATTTCCTCAACTGTTTTTCTATCATTGTGTAATTTGCTTGGATGAGCTTCTTCTGAAGGATATCCAACAGGAAGGAATGCGGTTATTTCATAATTTTCTGGAACATTGTATACTTCCCTTACTTTTTGTGGATCCAATGCACCAACCCAAGTAGAACCTAGACCTAAATCTGTTACTTCTAACATCATATGAGTTGTAACAATACAAGCATCTTGTGCTCCACCATCAAAATTATCAGAACGTCTTTTCCAAGATTCATTTTTGTCATAACAAATTAAAAATACAAGTGGAGCATTCCAAACATAAGGGGTACATTCTCCCAATTTTGAAAGTTGTTCTTCATCTGTTAAAACTAAAATCCTTTGGCTTTGAGAGTTTCTGCCAGTAGGAGCTAAACGAGCTGCTTCTAAAATTTTATCAATTTTCTCTTGTTCAATTTTTTTATTTGAAAAATATCTGCAAGAATATCTGTTTTTTGCAAGTTCTAAAAAATCCATAATAAAACCTCCTTAATTTAAATGGATTATATAATGATTTTTTAAAAAATTCTACTATTATTATAATTTATTCATAATGAATTTAAATATAATATGTTTTTTGAAATTTTTAAATTAAAATATAAGTTAAATAAAAATGAGTTATAGATATTATGAATAAATTATATGAGAATTATATTAATATATAACTAAAAAACGTATGATTGCCAAAATATAGAAAATGCGATATAATAAGATATATAAGGAATAAAGGAGAGGTGCTTATGCATTTTTTAAAAAAATTTTTAAAAGTAATTATGATTCTATTAATAATATCATTAATAAGTTTTACTGGGTATAGATACTATAAATTGAAAAATGAAGGAAAATTAGAAAGTGTATTTGCTAAAAATGAAAATAATTCAAAAGATTTTTCATATGATAGTCAATCTGCTTATACAGAAAACTCTGAGTCTAATGATTCAAATAAGAAAGAAGAGAAAAATAGCAAAGACAATAAAAAAGAATCTAGTGATGGTGGGTATGTAGTAGAAGAAAAAAATTATGATGGTTATTATAATGAATTTAATTTTGATGCAAGATTGATATTATATGAAGGAAAACAACATAATGGAGGAACAAAAGAAGCATTTAATATATTAATAGCAGATGCTAGTGATCCTTTATATTCAAAGCCAACAATTATTTTTGAAAATTTTGATGGATTAAGTACAAATGTGATTAATGCAGATAATTTAGATGAATATAAATCTGTATTAGAAGTTGCAAAAAATTCCTTAGGAGGAAGTGGATGTACATTTACTTTTGGATATAATAAATTAAAAACAATAGTAAATAAAGTTACAATAACAAAAAATTAGATAAATAAAAAATAGATAAACAAAAAAATAGATAAATAAAACAAATTAGATAAATAAAGCAAATTAGATAAATAATAAAAATTAGTAATATTATTTATCTAATTTTTTTAACTTTGAATTATGCAATTGAATGAATTGAAGGTGAGAAGAAGTTACATTTAGTTTACCAATATTATCAATATCAGTTAAAAATAGATATGCTACAAGAAAATGAAAAATAGGAATATCAATATATTGACAAAATTTTAAAAATATTGTATATTATTAAAAAATTATTGAGAGGAAATAAGATGCAAACTTTAACTACTAGCATATTTTCATATTATTACTTTAGTAGCGTAGCCTTTTTTGGATTCTATGCTTATTTTTGTATGAAAAAAGCTATTAGTAAGTTATTATAATTTTGCATTATTTATAAATTTCAAAATTTTAAATAAAGATAAAAAATTAAAACCTTACTTATTGGCTTAAGTAAGGTTTTTTGTATATATACACATATAATATTTAAGATTTCTAAGTATAAGTTATAACAAAAACTTCTTAAGTACTAAGTTAAGATAAAATATTTTGAGGAGGAAAATATGGGAATTGAATATGTGAAAAAATTATCTACACCAGAGGAAATTAAAGAAAAATATCCAATGAATGATGAGATGAAGAAAATAAAACAGCAAAGGGATGAACAAATTAAACAAATATTATCAGGAGAACTTGATAAATTTTTATTAATAATAGGACCTTGTTCGGCTGATTGTGAAGAGAGCGTTTTAGATTATGTTAAAAGATTAAAAAATGTTCAAGAAAAAGTTAAAGATAAAATTTTTATAATTCCTAGGGTTTACACCAATAAACCTAGAACAACAGGAAAAGGCTATAAAGGAATGCTTCATCAACCAAATGTATTAGGAAAAGAAGATATGAAAAACGGATTAGAAGCAATAAGAAAGTTGCATATTGATGTTGTTAAAGAAACTGGATTAACTAGTGCTGATGAAATGTTATATCCAGAGAATTATGAGTATCTTTCTGATGTGCTTTCTTATGTTGCAATTGGAGCAAGATCAGTTGAAGATCAACATCATAGAATGACAGCTAGTGGCTTTGATATTCCCGCGGGTATGAAAAATCCTACCAGTGGAGACATTTCAGTAATGCTAAATTCAATAATGGCTGCGCAATGTTCTCATAAGTTTATTTATAGAGGCTGGGAAGTAAATACAACTGGAAATGACTATGCTCATGCTGTTCTTAGAGGATATGTAAATAAACATGGACAATCGCTTCCAAATTATCATTATGAAGATCTAATTTTCCTTCAAAAAGAATATATGGAAAAAGGCTTAAAAAATCCTTCTGTAATTATAGATACAAATCATTCAAATTCAGGAAAAAAACATGATGAACAAATTAGAATTGCAAAGGAGATTGTTGCAAGTAGAAATAAATCTCAAGATATAAATAAAATGGTAAAAGGTTTAATGATCGAAAGTTATATTGAAGATGGTGCGTGTAATGTAGAAGAAAGAATTTATGGGAAATCTATTACAGATCCATGTTTGGGTTGGGAAAAAACAGAAAAATTAATTTTAGATTTAGCAGAAATGTTATAATAGCTTTGTTAAAATTATTGGATTGGTCAAAATACATAGTATTAATAGGAAAGACATTCAAAAATAGTTTTTTAAAAAAAGTATGATTGATTTTTTATTAAATAAAAAACGAGGGCTCTTTATCAAGAGCCCTTTTTTAGAAACGAATTTACTTCTTCTGCAGTGAAAATATTGCAGATAACAGTTCCATTATTCGAAACAAGTTCAAGTAATATTGGTGTATCAAACGGATTAGTGAAAGCAAAGTCAAGATATGGATAAGATACACTTGCTTCATCTTCAAAATTTGCATAGGACACGCGGTCTCTGTGCTCGTGAGCTTCTGTAGAGATATCTAAACTCTTTGCCGCAATGTTTATTGTTGTAGAGACTTGACATACACCACCACCATAACCATCTTGAAATCCAGTACTTGTAGAGATAGGTGCGAGTAAATATCCAGTTGACTGAG
This sequence comes from Clostridia bacterium, assembly GCA_017536685.1. Classification (GTDB taxonomy): domain Bacteria; phylum Bacillota; class Clostridia; order TANB77; family CAG-508; genus Scatovivens. The sequence continues at coordinate 12,639 of JAFXGW010000030.1, forward strand.
AGCAACTTCCCATTGTTTTAACCCAAGAAAATTTTTCACTAGGCAAAACTATGTAACCAGTTAATGTACTACAAGCTAGGCTCATATTATGTTTTCGGTTATTGCTTGAATAAGGTGCGGATGTTAGCGCTTGGGTTGCAAATTTCCATTCATATTCAGTGAGGAACTTTCCAGCAATCCACCCAATTTCACCATTATAATTAATTTTGTACCATTTTTTATAATAGTCTTTGGGAACGATTTTGCTATCTAATATGATGACATGAGTTCCTTCTCTAAGCAGATTTATTGCTTCATAGGAAAGCCCTGGACCTGTTCGTACATTTAATAGCTGTGGAGTAGTTATACCTATTTTTTGATAGGTGCCATCTGATTGAGTTAGTATATTTACATATTTTGCTGAGACATAACCATGATTTCCATTTGTGTAAATTATTTTTAACCAAATTGGATTGGTTTCGTCATTGGTCACAATTTCTTTCAAAATTGCAACACGAGTGTTTTGATAAAGCGCACCGAGTGACTGAGATTCGGTTGTAGGTTTACTTCTAACAATTAGGCTAGATGCAGTTGTGATACCATTAGAAAGAATTATTCCTACATAGTTTTTGGCAACATATCCAATTGTTTTTTCGTATTCAATTTCTAACCAATTGCCCATTTCTTCAACAATATTAACAGTAGCTCCTTGAGGGAGAACTGAAATTATTTTTGAAGATGTAGATGGTTCACTTCTGAAATTGAGTCCAATTGCTGTTACAATTCCTTTTCGTACATAATTGTGTTTACTTGATTCGGCGGTTACTTCCATATTTGTGGCATAAACCACAGTAAAAAGATTTGGAAGTAAGAGTACTACTAAAAGTAGTATTGCAATTGCTTTGGTAAATTTCCGTTTCTTTGCCATAAAATCCCTCCTTTGGGCAAAGTGCAAAAAATATTTTAACATAAATTTAGTGAAATTTCAATAAAAGTGATTATTAAAATTGAGTACATAAAGCTTTTGAGAAAAGTTTCAGAAGGCTTGAGTATAGATGTATTGACTTGCCAAGCTATTAAAGATATAATTTTATTAAATGAACTAATTAATATTAAAGGAGAAAATATGGCTAGATTTGATTGGTTAAAAGGGATAAAAAAAGGGGACGTAAACCAAAGATTAAATATATATAGAAATTTTACATATTTTAATGGGGCTAATGATAGAAAATTTTTAAGAATATTATCAGATATGTTAGCAAACGATGAAGACGTTTTGAAGTTAGATCATTCTCGAATAGACGATTTAGTTTTTGAACTATTAAAAAAATGTGTAGATAATCAAGCTCTTGAAAATTGTGCTATATTTGCAAAGACTTTAAAAGAATCTGAGGATGAAAATTATAAAAGATTTGCTAAATGGGTTGAAGATACAATATTACATGTCGAAAAACCAGAAGAGATTGGGGAAATATTATCAGAACCAGATGAAACTGCTGAAATGATAGATAATACTAATCATTCGGATGATAGTGATGAAATTTCTGTTGAAGAATTTGAAAAACAAATTATAAGCATTGATAGAGCAAAGATTATAGATTTGTTTGATAAAGGAAAAATAGCTCAGGCAAAAGCATTTGTTGGTAAGATGAAAACAAATCCAAATAAATATCGTACGTATGGTATTGAGCTTTTAAGAATGAATGCAGCAAAATTAAGAGAAAGTGCATTAACGTTGCCACAAAATGTTGCAGAAAGGCTTGAAGTAAAAGCCCAAGAAAATGAAAGAAGAGCTATTGAAGAGACAAGATTTTTAGCAACACAAAAAGACCCTTTAGAAGACGAGCTATTGCCAATTATTATGAAAAATGCAATGCTTGATCCTGAAGATGATAAACTTGCAGAGAAATTCGCATTAAGATACCTTAATAAACCAACATGTTTTCGTTCAATCGAAAAAGAAGCAATATGTGTAATGCTTGTGAGAGCATATAAAAAACAAGGAGCTTATGGAGAAATAATAAATCTTCTAGATACTTTGATGTCAGGATTAAATGATTCAAATAGAACGCAATTATTGAACCCTTATGAAAGAGAACTATTACGCAATTTGGGTGAGGCTTATTTAATACAATCTCAAGGAAAATTATCTTTAAGTGATGAAACTAAATTAACAGATTTTATTGCTAATTTTTCTGATCCTAATAATCCACAACATATTAATTTTCAAGAACAATTAATTGCAGATTTAAAAAGTAAAGAAGCAACATTTAATATAGATATTGTAAATTTTTCTCTAATACCTTCTAGTAAAGATGGAAAAAATGGTGGGATAGAACCACCGGGACCAACACCAGGACCTGGTGAATATGGTACATATTCTAGTGAATTGTCTATTGAAAAAAGATTGGAATATATTTTACAGAAGGAAGCTAGCATAGGTTTTGTTCCTAGAGGATACATGAGTCTTGAAGAAGAAAATTTTACTGGTTATTTAATAATTAGAGGAGAAAGTCTTGATGGAGAACAAGCTGAACCATTTTATCATGCAGAAAAAATGCTTGATATAAATAAGCTACCAAAAGAAAAGAGAACTGAGGCTTTAAAACAGCTAAGAGATTCAATAAGTGGTAATCCAAACTTAGACATTTATACATTAAGAGATATTGCAATAAAGCAAATTGGTATACCACAAGCTTATGGGGCAGCATCTTATTTAATAAAAGCTGATGATGATGAAGTTGGAATTACAACTAGTTTAAGGGTATTAGCTCAAAAGTCAGAGCTAATAGATAAATTTGAAGCAAAAGTAAAAGAACTGGAAAAAAATCCAGGAAAAAGAGCAGAAATTGTTAGCCAGTATAAAGTTTTAACATATAATCATACTACTGGAAAAAATGAATCTAATCCAAATTGGTATAATAGAACTAATAGGGCGTATGATGCTTTTAGAGCTTTGACAGCAATATCTTTAGGAATGACTTACCAAAAAAGAGAAGAAGAAGAAAATTTTGAAGTAGAATCTAGACAAAAAAGAGTTCAAGCATATATTTCAAATCCTAATATAGGTGCTACGGAAAGGAAAATTTATCAATTAATAGATAGATTGGAAGATTCTAAATTGAAATTGATTAAATTGAAATCAGAAATTTCAGAAATAGAAAGAGAAATTGGAACAGTTCCAAACTCTGATGTTGAATTGATTGCAGAAGCCGATGTATTGCTTCAAAGGCTTGCAGAGGCTTATAAGAAGAAATTTGGAAAAGATATTTATGAAGATGCAAATTTAGAAAATTCTACACAAGAGCAAAGTTTAGAACAATTTATTAGTGAACCGAGAAACCAAAAAGAACAAGCAGAAAGATCTAAATTTTTAGCTAAGTATGATTCTAGATATGAAGCACGTAAAAAATCGTATTTAAAAGAGGTTTCTAAAGATGATGTAGTACCAGAAAATGCTACAAAAGAAAAAATGATAGAACTATTAATGGAATATCGTGAATTTTCATATAGAGCTGCTATGGACTATAGAAAAAAAATTGTTGCATTTGCTAATTTAAAAAGTCACTTACCAAATATAAAATCACTTCAAAGTAATTTGAAACAAACGATTTCTGATTTAGAAAAAGGAATCGCAATAGTAGATCCTTTAACAGATAGAATTATATATCCAAATCAAACTCCAGCTTCACCACCATCTTCTAATGGTGGAACAACGAATGAAAAACAAAAAACTGGAACAGATAGATAAAATATACAGAAAGGATTTTGTTAATATGTTAAAAAAAATTATAGATAAAATTAAGGGCTTACTATTTTCAAAAAAAAATAAATTACTCACAGAGGATTCGAACAATGAAAATATATTAGACGAGAAAAATGAATTTGAAGAATATAATATAAATTATAAAATTGAAGATGATATTTCAAAATTAATAGAGGACAACAGATTAGATAAATTATCAATCGAACAATTAAAGATATATATAGAATATTTTAAAGATAAAGCAGATTTTTATACACAAAAATGTAATTTTGTTGATGAAAAGATAGAAGAATTTATAAATGCTAATAGTTAAAAGGAAAAGCAGGAAACTTCAGTTGTCGTTTCCTGCTTTTGGTTTGTTTACCGAGAAGTTTAAATCAGACTGTTACAGTTGCATCAGTTGTTTTGACCGATCAACCATAACTGCGTTTGCTGAAATTGTACGTATCGCATTGATGCACCCAATTACTGATGGACCTGGTAATATACCAGAGAAATTAACTGTTAACAGAAAGTCATTGCTTAACAGAAAAAGTAAAGCTTCAAATGGTGTAAGGATAAAAGATTGTGTTGTTGGGACTAGCCCGTTTGTTGTATGAACAATCTCTAAATAACCAGTTTGGAAATTTGCTTTTACTGTTGCTGATGAAATTTCGTTAAAAATAGTAATTGAGTGATTAAGCGGTGGCGTTGGAGAACTTCTTGGTAATTGTTTTGGCTTATTTGATTGTATACTTCTACTTTTTTCGAAGTTTATTATCAAAATATAAGCACCCCTTTCTAATGTATTATATACGCAAACGTACAATTCTATTATATCATAAAAATATTAAAATATCAAATGACATAATGTTGTCAAGTGTTATGATATATGATTCTATAAATAGAACAAACGACTACCCGAAGGCAGCCGTTTGTTTTGGTTAACAATACTTCAACTTAGATTACCAGTCGAAGTCCCACTCACAATCCGAAGGAATTGTGGTAGAGCAGCTCTTAGCAGAAAGATCCTGGCTAGGAGTGTTCTTGCGGAAAGAAAAGAGATGAGTGACTCTAAAGAGCAACTGCTCCATTACAGTATAACGGTGAACAGTCACAGTGTAGTAGTCGGGGATGTTGTCAGAGGAAGAACCTTCGATTTCGTACTTGTACTTAGAGTACCAGGACATAAGATCTTCCAGCTCACTCTGCTTCATTATACCGATGATGCGGGTAGCACCGCGATTCATCTCGTTGATTTTTTCTTCCGCTTGCTCCTGAGTGATAACAGAGAGAAACATACAGGCGCGAGGAGCACTCTTTCTGGAGTGAGTGCGGTTATTGATGGTAGGCATTTTATTACCCCTTTCTAAAAGTATTGTTAGAGAATGATAAAAAAATTCCTATTATAGAATAAAAATACCATGCTCTTTCTATAAATACATCTTTCGATGTAATTAACATAATATATATTAATTGTATCATGTTTTGGCAATTTTGACAATATTTCGGTGAAATACTTTGGCTGTAATTGACAATGTAAAAATTAAATGTGTTTTATTAATTAAAGTTTTTTATGCTAATTGTTTATTTTATTTAATTATAATAAAAAAGATGATATAATTAATATGAAATAAAGGAATAAAGGAAAACTAATACAATGATAAAAATACCATTTATAAATAAATTTACTACTGATGATCAAGAATTTTATGATACTCAAATTAATGAAGAATTAAAATATTGTGCTTGTTCAAATTATGTTATGAGATTTACAGATGTTAGTAAAGATAAAAGAGCAATTGTAATTAGAACAAAAGAGAATCAATTATATGCAATTGTTTTTTGGAAAAGAGATTACAAGGGAATAAATGATGCTTTAGCTGTATTGAGATTAAATTTAGCTTTAGCAGAAAAAGAAAAAAATGATGATTCTTCTGAATATCAAGAAACACAAATAAGTATAAAACCTAGAAAACGAACTATAAATAATGAGCAAGATGTAACAATTTTGTCAAGTATTGATGAACTATTAATAGATGACAAACCATTAAGAAAAAAAGAAGATGTTATAAGAGAATTAATGAGAAGAGCTGTACCTAATGGAGAAAATTATTTAGATTTTTATAGAGCTGGGTATGATAAAGGTATACAAAATTATTTATGTATGAGTTTATATGATGAAAATATTTCCGTAAATGATAAATTATTAAATGCTCTTTTATTTTTTAAAAATAAAGAACCAAGAATATATCATTTGATAAATACATTTATGAGAGGTAATTTTGATGAAATGTTTAAATATATGGAGGAAATAAAAGAAAAGATTTCTGTAGGAACTATAATAAAACTTTCTCAAAATATAATACAAACACTAGAAGAATTACCAGGGAGAAAACATGATTTAGTTATATATAGAGTTGGACTGGGGGTAAATAAAGATAAAACTATAGGTGCTGAAAATGTTTATGAAAGTTTTGTATCTTTTGGTTCTTCTGGAGGAACTTTTACAGATAAAGATACTGTTAAAGATAGAAAACCAATTGTATACAGAAGAATTTTAAGAAAAGATGATAGAGCGGTACCTGTAGATTTACTTGAAAATTTAGGAATAATATATTTAGATGAGACACAAGAAAATGAGTTTTTACTTTCGCCTTTTAAATTTAGAATAACAGATATTGAGTATGGTGAAGATTTTGACATTTTTGATATAGAAGAAACTGGCAAAATTAATCCAAGAATTTTACTTCATAAAAGGGTTGATGAATTAGAAGAATATTTAAAAACAAAAGGAAATTTTAATGAATATGAAAAATTAAGACAAATACGAACCGAAATTTTGCAAAAGTCAAAGAAAAGAATTTCAGGATATAACGTAAAAGATATATACTATGGTTTAAGACCTAAAAAAAGAAAAACATTAAAAAAAGACGAAGATATTATAGAATTGTAGTGAAAGGCACGAAGAACTGAAGTGAACTAAATGAGGCGAGCTTCAGAGTTTCGTGCTTTTTATATATTATAAATTCATAATTTATATAAGATTTGGAACTTGATATGATAATAAAAGAAAATTATTTATAAAAAAGTGTTACTTTTTCTAAATTTTTTTGTATATATAATTGAATAGTAAAAATAATATCGTGAGGTGTTGAAGTGAAAGAGAATAAAGAAATTGACAAAAATATATATGAAGTTTATTAAGGGGGATGAAAACTCATTTAATATTATAGTTGAAAAATATAGAGCGTCATTAATAAGTTTTATTTATAAATTTACGAAAGATATTGAAATTGCAGAAGATATTACCCAAGAAGTTTTTCTGTATATCTATAAAACAAAAAAAGAGTATGATTTTAGATATACTTTAAAAACATACTTGTTTATTACTGCAAAAAGTAGAACAATTAATTATTTAAACTCACAAAAGAAAGAAATTCCTTTTGAAGAAACAAATAATTCTAAACAATATAATGAGGGGGTAGATAATTATTTAATAAAAAAAGAAGAAAAAGATTATTTATTAAGAAATATAGACACTTTAAAAGAAGATTATAAAATAGTAATACATTTAAGAGATTTTGAAGGATTTTCTTATGAAGAAATTGCAAAAATTTTAAATAAAACAATACCTCAAACTAAAATGATTTTACATAGAGCAAGAAAATCTTTAAAGACCAAAATATCAAATGATAAAGAATATATTAAAAATAATTCAATGTTTAGGATTATAATGAATTTTATTATTGTGATAATAGCTATAACTGGAGTAACTTATGCAGGAATTACTGCTTATAAATTTGTTCAAAAGGAAACTAAAACTGATTTTAGTAATAACCCAGATTATGATGACTATAGTGAAGATATGGAAATTTCAGATGGAATATATTATAAAAGAATTACGTCATATCAAACTTATTTAAAAGATTTAGAAAAATGGAATGAACTAGTTGAAATGACAGAAGATGATTTTAATAATTATTTTATTGTGGTAGTAGCTGGAGAAAATTACGATACGACTGGTTTGTATATTTCGTGTATTGAAGCTGATGATGATAATTTATACATAGATTTGAAGAAAAAAGATAAATGGGATGGGAGTACAGTAATTTCCAGAAAAATAGAAAAAGATTTATATAGAGAAAATATTGTTATTAGAAATAATCCAAATGTACCAGATTCTTCAAATAAATTTATTAGTATGGAAAAAATACCAATAGGATATACAAAACAACAAGCAATACAAGATGGGTGTTTTGTTATAGAATATAATAAAGTTATTTCAGATGATAAAGAAGAATTTGAAAGATTTATAGAAAATGCTAATAAAGGTATAGACGGATTTATTAGAATTTATCAATATGACATTATAGAAAATGCAACAATTATAGATTTAGAATGTAAAAATGGAAAAATCAATATGAGTCAATGTAATAAAACACAAATTGGAAGTTCTCCAGTTTATAATAGTGGAAATTCTATTGAAAAAGGTAGTCTTGGTATATATTGGTTATATGATGAAATAGGAAATAAAAAGTCCATATGTAGTATTAATTAGAAAAATATTAAATGGCTATTACTTTTTTATTAGCTAAACATATAGAATAATAGTAATTACATGTAAACATGAAAAATGCAATAGAAGACAAATTTATTTTTTGTATAAAATTTTGTAACGAAATTTAAAATGTTATAGTCTATATATGTAGAAAGGAAAAAATAATGGAAGAAATATATAAAGAGTACTCGAAAATTGTATATAACTATCTATTATCTCTTAGTTGTAATTCGGAAATTGCCGAAGAATTAATGCAAGAGACTTTTTACAATGCTGTGAAAAATATTAATAAATTTAGAAATGAATGTAGTATGAAAACTTGGCTTTGCAGAATTGCAAAAAATAAATGGATTGATTATTTAAAAAAATCAAATATATCAAATGAAATTTCCATAGATGAAATTGAAGAAAAATTCATACTAGTAAATTCTTTTGAAGAAGAATTTTCAAATAAAGAAAATGTTATAGATTTATATAAAAAAATCCATAATCTTGATGAAAAAACAAGAGAAGTAATTTATTTAAGAATTAGAGCCGATTTGAGTTTTAAAGAAATTGGAGAGATTATGGGTGAAACAGAAAATTGGGCAAGAGTTACATTTTATAGAGCTAAAATAAAATTAAAGGAGGAATTTGACAATGAATAAAAATGATGAGTGCGAAGTTGTAAAAGATTTATCTTCATTACATATTGAAAATATGCTTAGTGAAAGTAGTAAAAAATTTATTGAAGGACATTTAAAAGGTTGCAATAAATGTCAAGAATATTATAAAGCTTTAAATTCTACTTTTTTGAATGACTATAAAAAAGAAAAGAATAATGACGAAATTGAAATAAATCATCTAAAAAAAGTTAATAAAAAAATGACTATTTTAAAATGGATATTATTTGGAATTATAGTTACGATATTAATACTTATGTTTTATTTCTTTTTGAAAAATGTTTATATAGATAGCATTAATAGTTTAAATATTGTTAAAATAAAAAATATGCAACAAAATTCTAATAATTATAAATTAGTGCATACAACAACTCAAATTAATAAAGAAACAAATGAAAAAAGTATAATTGAAGTAGTACATTATTACAAAGATGGAAAACATAAAGAAGTTTCATCTCATTTAGTAGATGGAAAAATGACAGAGGAAACAATAATGTTTATTGATGATTATGGATATGAAAGAGCAAGTGTATTTCATTCTTTAAAGCAAATAGATAAACAAACACAAGATTTTATACAAGAACAAAAAGGAGATACTTTAAATTTATTTATTTCACTAGTAATGTTAAATGATGCAGGAGTTCACAGACTAGGATTAAAAACAAGAACAGAAATGTTTAATAATAGAGAGTGCTATGTTGTAAGTGATGTTTATAGTGGCAGTTTCAGAGAAAATTATATTGACAAAGAAACAGGGGATTTAGTAAGAGTTGTTTCTGGTAGTGAAAACTTTTATAACGAAGAATTATTTACTTTGACAGAAAATGTAGTAACAGATGAAGATGTTGATATTTCAATTTTAGAAAGTGATAAATATAAAGATTATAAAATAAATAATATTGATTATAAAATAGATGAAAAAATTAGATTTTTTTATGAATAAATTAGAAAAAATAAGTAATTTAATAATTATATAATGGTTAAGAGCAACTCAAAAGTTGCTCTTTTTGTAATTTTTGTTAATATATATATAATTGCTAGTGATAAATTGGAAATTTTGGAGTGACGATTTATATGATAAAATATTTTTAACTGATGCAACAAAATTATATCGTTGAAATATCTAATTATTGTAAATATATAATTTTGATTGGAGGGATTTTGTGGAAGAACTTGTAGAAAAGGCAAAAAAGAATGATGAGAATGCATTTAATGAATTAATATATTTGACTCAAAATGAAATGTATTTAATAGCCAAAAGTAGATTAAAGAATGAAGATGATATAGCAGACGCAATTCAAGAAACTATTATTGCTTGTTATAAGAATTTAAGAAAACTACGAAATTCTTCTTTTTTCAAAACTTGGTTAGTGAAGATATTAATAAATGAATGTAATAAAATTAATAAAAGGAAAAAGAAACATAATGATTATAACGACCAAACTATTATTAATGAATATCAAAATGAGATTGATCAAATACAGTTAGACAGCGTGAGTTTTGATTATTTAATTAGGAATTTAAAAGACGAAGAAAAATTAATTTTGACGTTATATTATTATTCAGATTATTCTACAAAAGAAATTAGTAAAATACTAAAAATAAATGAGAGTACAATTAGAAGCAAAATTGTTCGAGCTAAAGAAAAATTAAGAAAAGAGTATGGAGGTGATTTGTGTGAATAATATTGAAGAGATTTTAAAATGTGTAAGTCAAAATGATATAGAAATACCAATTAGAGTTCAAAATAGAATAAACCTTACTCTAAGAAATAAAAAAATGAAAAAGTCTTATTTAAGAAGATTTGTCACAGTTGTAATTTCAATGATTTTTACAATTATAGGAACTTTTACAGTTTATGCTGTAACAGGTGGAACGATTGATGGAATACCTGCGACAGATTGGCTAGGAATTAAATTTTCAAGTAAATATATTGAATATAAACAACCAATAGAAAATCAAGTTTTAGCTTTTGATGATACAAGTGTAGAATTAGTTTCTGCTGTTTGTAATGAAGGATTTACTATATTGGAGTTTTCATTAAAATTAAGTGAAAATTATTATAAAAAATTAAAAATAAATGAAAATGCTGTTACTGATGCCCTTGGAAAAAGAGCATATGAGTTGTTTTCTATAGATAATCCTAATATGATGTACTATTTAGAAACGGTAATAGAGAATGTAAAGAA
>JAFXGW010000004.1 GCA_017536685.1 Clostridia bacterium
AATTTTTCCATAGTGTATGCGATAATTGGTTTATCAAAAACTGTCATAAATTGCTTAGGAATTGCTTGTTGCATTCTTGCACCTACACCACCTGCAATAATTAGACCAATTGTAGCCATTTTATACCTCCCCTTTTTCTAAGAATTTAATAATTTCATCGTAAATATTTTCTGAAGCAGTTTTACCATTAATTTTTCCGAAATACTGTTTTACAAATTCTGTTCGTTCTTCTTTTTTGTAGTCATTTCCATTAATTACAACATCTTGAATAAAATTTTCAATATCAGACTCTAGTTCATTAATAGGGGTATAGAAGTTTTTATACAAAATTTCACCAAATTCATTTAAATTAGTTCTACTGGTTTGAGTTACCGTATGAAATAGCGGTTTATTAAATGCCGTATACTCTGCCATAAATGAACAAGAGTCCATAATCATAGCATCTGAAGTTGCAAACAAATCTACAAAATTACCAGCATAATACTGCCCATTATCTAATTCATCCCATTTTTGATAATATTTTTTTACATCTTCTAGACCCCATTTTTTTTCCAATGCTTGATATAACACAGGATGTGGTCTAAAGACAAATTGCACATCTTCCTTATATTTTTCTGCTATATCAAGCATAAAATCATATAAAACATAAAAAGCATCATTTTGATACATGGTTTTTGATGTATTAGCGTTATAATGAGGAGCCCATATAATACGCTTTTTAGGCTTATCTTGCGTCTTCCAAACATCATTAAAATTAACATTTTTGTCTAATAATGCATCTATCTTTGGATGACCTACTGCTAACACATTTATACCTTTATTATTCATTAATTTTTGTGCCATTTCTACGTGAACTTGTGTAGGTCTAAAATATAAATCAACAAGATTATTTAATTCAAAATTACAAGTTAGCTCATCCTGCATTACAGAAAAACCGTACTCATTCAAAAATGTAATTTTATCTCTAAATCTATTTATATAGAATGTATCAAAAAAATGTGGCTTCCAAAAATCTGTAAATAAAATTATATCTGGATTAATCTCTTTTCTAATATCAATAATTTTTTCCTTATCAAAATCATAACCCTTAAATGGCCTATATCCTTTTTGAACTAACTCAGCATAAGTCTGCCTAGCATACAATTCATGCATTTCTCTTTTATATGCCTTATCGGGCATAATTAAAATTGATGGGTTAAAATAAGGGCTCTCATCTAAAATTTTATATAGATAATCAAGATTCCATAAACCCGGACGGCAGACTTGTATACAAATATTTAATTTTTTGCCATCTTTAAACTTATCTATAATGGCTTTTCTAGCATTTTTAATTCTCTTTTCTTCTTTTTTCTTCAGATACATAGCACGAACTTTATTGTAGGCCAAAAGACTAATAGAATAGTTAAAATTAATAGCTTTCATGGTAAATAATGGAACCCCCATCACATATGAATCAAAAGCACCTTCGGATCTTTTTTTTAGCTCAATTAAATTAAAACCAAAAAATCTTATGCAAAATTTATCGCCAACTTTCATATTTATCCTCCTTTTTTTTTCAAAACATTTAAAAAAATATCTAGAAATTGCATAATAAAATTTCTTATTCCAATTTAAATTTTTTATAGATACATTTGGAAATTGATTAAAAGAAGTTATCTCTTTTCTCGGTGTTTTATTATTTTCCTGCTCTTTAAATATGTATATATTTTCTAAATTTCCAGTAAGATTAGAATGAAGTTGCATACCAACAAAGTCTTCAATAATAGGTAATATATTTGCAAATCTATGATTTTTATTTATGATTTCTTGAGAATGTGCTACTATATCTTTTCTCATATTTTCATTATTGAGAAGTTTTATACAAATATCTCTAGCTTCAGCAGGAGATGTAAAAGTTGGTATTTTAAATCCAAGTTCATCAAGATCCGAAGCTGGTTGACTAACTAAACAAGCATTAGAAGCCAATATATCGCAAACCCTCCAGCTAAAACCGCTCTGGGCTTGTATATGCTTAGTATTAATAGATATTTTTGTGGAATTAAAAAAATCCGCTGTATCTTGAATAGAATGTATAGGTCGATGAGAATATGATAATAAAACTTCTGGAAAAGGCAATAAAGACATATTATCTTTCCAATATTGCCCTCTTATTTCAAGTCCAAGATCTGATATTGCAGATAATACTCTAAGTCTATCTATTCCGCTAACTCTACAAGCATGATAAAAAAGTTCTTGAAATTTTATTCTATTAGTAGCCTCGATTTCAAATTTTTCATATATTTCATTAGCCGTCATTAATGGATTTTGTAAATATAGATTATACACTATTCTAGCTGCTTTTCTATCTATATCGGTTGGATCTGTTTTTATAAGATCATAAATACATTTAAAATCTGTCCAAAACCAATTGCTACCACAAAAAGATATATTGGCTATAATTTCTTTTTCTTCTGCTTCTATAGCTGTATAGGGTATAATGTATTTAATATTCTCTTTTGGGCATCCGATGATATCTTGGACAAATTCTATTCCAGAATATTGATTAACAATGAATTTGTATCTGCTATTATTGGTTTTAATTTGATTTATATTGCAATATGCATTAGGAGAATCTACATCATAAATTATAATAGGAACATCAAAATATCTTGAAATATCCCAAAATTGATTGTTGAAAAATATAAACAAATCTGGTTTAAATCTTTTAATTTTGTCTAAATATTTATCAGGTATTTTATTATTTAAATTTAACTGTGGCAAACTCCATTGAAAACACAAAACATTGTTTCCATGTTTTTCTAAACCTTTTATAAAACCTTCATAAAAAGGAGGACAAGCATTTTTATTTCCACTTCTTAATAAAAAATTATATAATGCTACAACTACATTTGCCATTAATACCCTTTGGTGCAAAATATATCATTAGAAATTATCCTTATTTTTATATTAAATGAAATCCATTTTCACAATAAATAAATTCTATTCCAGCCAAATCAGCAGCCTTTTTATCGCTTAATGTATCTCCAATAAATTTAGTCACATTTTCATTTTTTAAAATTTGTGCTTTATTTATTGATATATCTTTATCAGAATTTACAACATAAATTTCTTTAAAATATTTTCTTAAATTAAATTTATCAATTTGATTTTGCAAACCAACTTTATTGTTTCTTGCGGTAACTAAGATTAAATCATTTTCTTTGGAATATTTTTCAAGCAATTCAATTGTTTTAGGATATAACATATCAAGTGCTAAATATTTTTCTTGTTCAATATTTTCAATCCATTGAATCTGAATTTCTTTGGCTAAATTTTCTTCTACTCCTTTTGAGATTAAATAATCAATATTATTTTTATTATTTCTTTTAAATTCAATCAAATCAGATACATCTATATCAATATTGAATTTATTTAAAATGTCATTTAAAACAATACCATGTCTATTTCTACTATCTAACAATGTTCCATCAAAATCAAAAGCAACAATAGATCTATCAATTTTAGTCACTATATCGTTATAAGCCCTTACTATATATTGGGGTTGAATTCTTTCTGGCACTGTCTCTAAAATTTCCTTTTTTGATTTATTAAGCATTATTTTAGCTAATGCCGATACTTCATCCCAACCGGCAGTATATGCTAAGCTCATTCCGCCAGCAAATCTAAAATTAACATCTGTTATAACAAATTGATCTATAGAATTTTTCATAAATTGTAAATTAAAGCAATAGGGGCAATTAATTTTTTTCGCAAATTCTCTTGTTATATGTTCAAGTTCTAGATTATTAAAAACTTTAGTTTTTGTGCATACTCCAGCTTTTGTTGCAATTCTTTCTCTAGTTACGGTTCTTATTGTATTATGATATTTAAAGCACTCAACAGTATACTCAGGCCCTATACAAATCTCTTGTATTAAATAATCATCTGCATTATCTATTTCGTAAATATCTTTTCCAGTAGCAATTCTCGCTCCTATAGATCCAAAACCTTTTTTAGACTTTATAAAATATTTTCTATGTAGTTCTATTTCATTCAAATTATATAATTTTGGAGTTAAAAAACCATGTAAATTTAAAAGATTATTCATTGTATCTTTTGATTTGTAGCTAGACCAAAGTTTTGAATCCACAGAAAAAGTTCTAACTCCTATATTTTTTAAATCATTATTATCAGAATTAAAAAGACCTTGATCAATATCTAAT
>JAFXGW010000031.1 GCA_017536685.1 Clostridia bacterium
AAAAAGTATGTGTAATAGCCGGAATTGCTTTTGTGGCAATTAATGTAATTAGATATAAAATAGAAATGAATTATATGGTCTTAAATAATTTTTATGAAATTACAGGAAGAGAAAGTTTTGTTGATTGGAAATGTACAGTATTAAATGTTATTTCAGCAGCAGCAGCTTTTATTGCTTTATATTCATTTGATATTCAAAATGAAAAAATAAGTAAAATAATTAATTGGATTGCAGATAAAACATTTGGAATTTATTTAATTCATTATTTACTTTTAGCGAAAATTGATTTATATAAATTTGATAAAATAGGAACTTTAGCTTATGAATTGATTTATTTAGCAATAGGAGTTGTAGTAATTTTTGTAGCATCGTTATTAATTGTATGTTTACTAAGATTAATAAAAGACTTATTTGTAAACGGTTATAAGAAAATTATAAACAAAAAACAAGCTGTTTAAAATATACCAATATAACAATTTATTATTAAAAAATTCTATCTATAATTAAACAAAATATTGTTAATAACTGTATGCAAATTTTATTTAAATAAAATTAAAAAAAGATATATCTTTTTTTACAAATATATGATAAAATAACCCATATTAAAATTAGGAGGTCTAAATTATGGAATTAAAAAGATGTGCTCGTTGTGGTAAATTTTATGCTTCAGATGTAGAAGTTTGCCAAGAATGTGAGAAGAAAGATTTTGCGGATTTAAGCAAATTAAAAGGATTTTTTGCTGATAACTATGTTTCAGGAGTTTCAAAAAATGAAATATCAGCATTTACAGGAATTAGTGCGAGAAATTTAAATCGATATTTAGGCTATGAAGAATTTAGTGGTATTTATATTACAGAAGATGCATCTGGTATAAACAGTGAAATATCAGAAGGAAAGATTAGCTTATAATATTGGGGGGATTATGATGACAGACATAATAAAAGAACTTGAAGACAGAGGATACATAGAACAACTAACACATGAAAAAGAAATGAGAGAATTGTTTCAAAAAGAAAGTGTTAGATTTTATATAGGAATAGATCCAACAGCAAACAGTATGCATATTGGTCACTTTGTTGCTTTAATGGTTGCAGCAAGACTTCAAAAAGCTGGACATAGACCTATTATATTAATGGGGGGAGGAACAGCGGCAATTGGAGATCCATCAGGAAGAACAGACATGAGACAAATGTTAACTCGTGAGCAACTAGATAGCAATGTTGAAGCTATAAAAAAACAAGCTGAAAGATTTGTTTCTTTTGAAGGAGATAATGCGGCAATAATAGTAAACAATGCAGATTGGTTATTAGATTTAAATTATATAGATTTTATGAGAGAAATTGGAAGTAAATTTACAATTAGTAGAATGCTTGCTCAAGAATGCTATAAAACAAGACTTGAAACAGGGTTAACATTTTTCGAAATGGGATATTTATTACTTCAAAGTTATGACTTCTTATATCTACATGATAAATATGATTGCAAAATGCAAATTGGTGGAAATGACCAATGGTCAAATATAATAGGTGGAGTTGAATTGATAAGAAAAATCGGAACAGAAGATTCTTATAGTTTAACGTTTAAATTATTAACTACGGCAGAAGGTAAAAAAATGGGTAAAACAGCTAAAGGTGCTTTATGGTTAAACCCAGAAAAAACTTCTCCATATGATTTCTACCAATATTGGAGAAATATAGGAGATACAGAAGTAAGAAAAGTATTAAGCTTGCTTACTTTCTTGCCAGACGAAGAAGTTGATAGATTATCTTCACTTAAAGATCAAGAAATTAATGAGGCTAAAAAAATAGCTGCTTTTGAAATTACAAAATTAATACATGGAGAAGATGAAGCAATAAAAGCTAGAGATGCAGCTGAAGCTTTATTTGGAAATGGTGGTAATTTAGATAATATGCCAACTACAAAAATTGAAGATGTAAATATTTCAATTTTAGACGCTTTAGTTCAAACAGGAATTGCTCCTTCAAAAGGACAAGCTAAAACATTAATAGCTCAAGGTGGAATTACTTTAAATGATAACAAAGTAGAAGATATTACTTATAAATTAAGCGAAGAAGATTTTAAAGAAGGGTATGCAATTTTAAGAAAAGGTAAAAAAGTATATCATAAATTAGAAAAATAATTTTAATATAATCGTCGGAATAAATTTCAAGTTTAATCCGGCGATTTATCGTATGTATAAAAAAATAAACTGCTTAAATTTTTTGAAGCAGTTTTCTTTTTTCTAGTTTTTCTTGATTGCAAATGTAATAATGAATATAGAAATCTTAAATATCAAGGAATACGTGAGTATTTTTCTTGAAAATGTTATGTAAATATGATAAAATATAATGCGATACATTTTCATTTCAGAAATTTGAGGATTGCTAAAATCTTCTTTAAATAATTTCTGGGAAAATAATACTTACAAGGAGGGTTTCTTTATGAATCTAAATGAAAGAATGTATCAGTTGAAACATTTACGGGAAGTTAAACACACAACCCTGAATCCGAAAGGTCCCGGAGTGGTCAGAATTCATCTGGTTCCGCCACGGCCGGATAAACCCAAAGCACCGAGCGCTGTCATTTTAAATGGCAAAGATATTTTGCCACTGAATCCGGCGTGGACTATCATGCTGGCGGAATTTATCGATCAGATTAACGCCTTTAGTGGCAGAGAAATTTCTGAAGATGATTTCCGTGGCATTAAGACCAGAACCCTAGCAAAACTTCAGAAAATCTACCATAAGACTCCGAGAGAAACTCTGAAGAATGATCTTCAGGTACTGTTCGGGACGCTTCTGGATGTTGCCTATGGCAGAACTCCGAACGTTGAGATTCCGTACATGAGTATCGGCGAATATGCCCCTGTCATGAACGCACCTCACAGAATGGATCTGATGATCAGTGCTATGACCAAGAATGGCCAATGGCATTGTAACCAGAAGTGCAAGAACTGCTATGCTGCAGGTCAGCATCAGGCAGAAGTGATGGAACTTTCTACTGAAGAGTGGAAAAAGATCATTGACAAATGCCGGAAGGCATACATTCCTCAGCTCACCTTTACTGGTGGTGAACCTACGCTCAGAAACGATCTGGTCGAACTTATTGAGTACTCTCAGTGGTTCGTAACTCGTCTGAATACCAATGGAATTCTGCTTTCTCAGGAACTGTGTGAGCGGCTCTATGAAGCAAGTCTGGATAGTGTTCAGATTACTCTGTATTCGTCTGTGAGAGCAGAGCATGAACATCTTATTGGTGTTAAAGGCTTGGCTTTCGAAAAAACTGTCCAGGGCATAAAAAATGCAATCGAAGCTGGCCTGAATGTGAGTATCAATACTCCGCTCTGCAGAGTTAACAAAGACTATGTTAATACTCTGCAGTTCCTGCACGAACTTGGTGTCGAATATGTTTCTTGTTCCGGTATTATTTATACTGGTAATGCAAGAAACGAAGATGCCAAGAAAGAGCAGATGACCAGTGAAGAACTCTATGAAGTTCTGGAAGCTGCAACGAAATATTGCCACGAGAATGGTATGGAAATTTCCTTTACTTCTCCTGGACTGGTTCCTGAAGAAAAATTAAGGAAAATCGGTCTGGATGTACCTACCTGTGGAGCTTGTATGAGCAATATGGCTATCGCTCCTAATGGTGATGTGGTGCCATGTCAGAGCTGGCTGGATGTAAATGCTTATTTGGGCAATATGCTCAAAGATCCTTGGAAGAGAATTTGGAATGCTCCCCTGGCAATCTCTACCAGAAAGTTTTCTGCGAAGGTTGATCCGAAATGTCCTTTGAGACAGGGATTCTAAGAGAGGTGGAAAAACAATATGACTAAAGCAACAAGAATTCACAAAGCACTATTTTTGGTGCTAATTATGTCTATGCTTTTTATGGTATTTCCCATGGAAGCGATGGCTACGGAGAATCCTTTGGATGAGATTCAAAATTACGAAATTCAGGTCGACATGAGAACTGATGGTACGATGGATATCTATTATCATCTGGAATGGAAAGTTCTGGATGATAAGTCCGAAGGGCCACTTTCTTGGGTTAAGGTTGGTATTCCCAACAAACACGTGGATGAACTTACTGCTCATACTGATAATATCAAAGATATTGAGTATAATAAGCAGAACGGATTAACTTATGCATATATATATTTCGACAGAGATTATTATGCAAATGAGATAATTACTTTCGAGTTCTCCATCCACCAAAGCCATATGTATGTTATGGACGAAGAAGACCATATGCTGCGGTATTCCTTTACTCCGGGATGGTTTGATGAAATCGAGGTCAAGAGCATTACTATTAAATGGAATAGTCAAAATGTTTTAAAATCTAATACAGACAAGACTTCCATGGATGGATATCTAGTATGGATTGGTAGTCTGACTTTTGGCGAAAGACTCAATGCGTCTGTATCTTATAATTTGGATGCTTTTGATGCAACAGAAGAAGGCCAGTGGCAAGAAGATGAAGGTGAAATTGGGCCTTTTGGAGTTCTGCTTATCATTATCCTAGTTATTGTAGTTGTTTTCATTGTTATTGTTCTTATTGAGGATGATGGATATGGCGGAGGAAGTGGTTTTAGTGGCTCTCGCACCTACGTGTATGGTGGTGGTAGGAGTAGCTGCGCCTGCGCAAGTAGTTGTGCGTGTGCATGTGCATGCGCTGGTGGTGGTAGAGCAGGATGCTCCAAAAAAGATTTTTATCACACAAATGTTCAATCTGATACCTTAATGAAGGTTCTTGAAGAAGACTGAAATTTAATAATGTATTAACCTGCAGGGCGTGGAGAATTCCACGTCCTGTAATCTTTTTTTAGAAAATGTAAAAATAGTTAATAAAGTGTAAATAAAATAATAATTTTAATATATTAATTTGAATTTTATTAAATTAATATAACCTACTTGAAAATGCAGCTATGAATTGATAAAATAAAAGTGAAAATAATAAGAAATATTAACTTTTTATGTTTTAATTAGATTATTTTAGAATAAGTAGAAATGTTAATAAATTTATATAGATTATAATCCAAAAAAGAAAAGAGGAGCAAAAATGAGCAAAAAAATGAAATTTTTGATAGGATTAATAATAACACTTGTAGTAATTGGTTTAATTTTTGGAACCCTTACAATATATAGATTTTACAGACTTCAAAATATTTTATCAAAAGTAAAAGAAAATGTAGAAAAAGAAAATTTTTATATGGAAACAACTATAATAAACAATGGAGTTTCTAAAAAAACAAAAAGCTATTACAAAGATGGAGTTGGAAAGTTTGTTTCTCGGAGATGGAACTTATATTTGGTTTGATGGTACAAACATATATTCAATTGATGAAACGAATAAAATTGCTAATAGATTAAGTTCAAACGAAAATGTAGGAGTAGTTAATAAGGAATCTTTTGCAAGTTTATATCCAGGATATGTTGAAAGTTTTTTCGGAAGACTTATGTTGGCTGGGAATTTCGCTACTGAAATGAAAACAAAAAATTATAATGGAAATAAATGTATTGTTATTACTATTAAAGAAAAAGAATATACAAAAACTTATTGGATTACAAAAGATTTTGGGGAATTAGTGCAAGCGAAAATTGAATTTGTTAATGGAGATATCTATGAATATAAATATGATATAAAATTTCACGTAACAAAATTAAAAGATATCGAATTGCCAGATTTTTCTGAATATACAGTTATAAATAGTACTACTGCTGAAAAGGTAGAAACAGATACTTTAGAAAATGATGTGAAATTACAAACTCAAAATGTAATAGTAGAAAATGTAATTACAGATGTAATAGCAAATCCTGTATCATAAATAAACTGATGATAAAATACTATTTATAAAATAGGCAAAGGTTTAATAAAAATTTATAAATCAAACACCTGAAGTATTAAAATTCTAAATACTTGAGGTGTTTTTTGATATATTTTTTCTTTTGAATACCAAATTTACTTGTTATATAAATAGGAAGGATAAAAAAAGTGTTTTATAGAAAAACTTTAATATGATTTTAAATTTAATATTTTATAATAAATTGTAACGAAAATTAAAAATTTAAGTCATATTATAAAGGAGAAAAATATGCACGATATCGAAAAAGTATATGAAGAATATTTTGAAACAGTATATAAATATCTTTTTTGCTTAACTCATAACCAAGATTTAGCTGAAGAATTAACACAAGAAACGTTTTATAAAGCAGTTTTAAAAATTGATACTTTTAGACGGAGATTGTAAAATGTCGGTATGGCTTTGCCAGATAGCAAAAAATCTTTGGTATGATGAATATAGAAAACAGAAAAAAATAAAAAACGTAGATGAAAATGAAGCAATAGATATTTCTTCTGAAGAAAATTTAGAAGAACAGATGATTTCAAATGAAGAGAAAATGAATTTATATAGAAAGATGCAAAACTTAGATAATCTTACAAGAGAAGTAATATATTTAAGAATTACAGGAGAGCTTAGTTTTAAAGAAATTGGAGATATTTTAAATAAAACTGAAAATTGGGCGAGAGTAACTTTTTATAGAGGAAAAAAGAAAATAAAGGAGGTAAGTTGTGATGAGTGAGAATAGAGATTGTAATATTGTACAAGACTTATTACCTAATTACATAGATAAATTAACTTCTGAAGAATCAAATGAATATATTAATGAACACATAAATTCTTGTAATGAATGTAAAAAAGCGTTAGCAGATATGAAAGAAGAAATAAAAGCTAATAGTAAAGAAAACGATAAAAGAAAAATTGATTATATGAAAAAAGTAAAAAATAAATTAGGGACGATTCATATAATAAAAACAGCTTTCTTAACAACATTTTTATTATTTTTTGTAATGATAGTTGGATATTTTATCTATTTATATTCGCCTGGAATTGTAGATAAATCTAATCCGATGACTCGTGAGGAAGTAATTTCATTATTGGAAGAAGGAGCAAAAAATACAAATTATTATAGAGTTCCAACAGACATTTATAATACTGTTGATAGCGGTGGAGAATATTTTACAAAAGATGGTAAAACTCTGACATCAGTATATGGAAAACCATTTATATGGGCGGATGAAACTTCAAAAGAACATATTTTATTTGTAACTCCGGAAAATTCAGGAAATCCTAACGATTATTCTCAAATGGTGCCGAGGGCTTTAATAACAAAAAGAGAAGAAATTACAGGTGGTGAATTAAAAGAGCTTGCAATAGGAATTACAGATTATGAAAATTATGATTTTAAATATGTTGGAGAAAAAACAATTAATGGAAAAGAATATATTATAGTAAAAACTTATTACAATGCTGATAATTTTATTATGAAAAAGTTATCTAGTTCCCAAATTTATATAGATAAAGAACAAAAAGTTGTTCAAATGATAGAAGGGGTCAATTTTGATAAAATATTTGCTTCAAAAATTTTGATGAAATTCTATGTGAAATTAAATTGTGTTACAGACGAAGAAATTACAAGACCAGATTTAACAGAATATGAAGTTGTAGATTGGACAAAAATTCAAGAGCAAGGAAGTGATGAGTAATGAAAAAACAAACAATAATTGGTATCATAATAGGAATAATAATTTTTTCAATTTGCCTTTGCATATATATAGTATTTAGAAATGAATGGCTTTTAGATGAATATAATTTTGATAAAGAAGAATACGAAGAATATTACGATATGTTTTCTAATAGAAATATTAAAAAAGTTAGTTATGATTATGACAATATAAATGAAAATAAAGAAAATTTAAATATACATGGTTCCTTAAATATTGAATTGAAAGATGTTCAAATAAATAAGAATCAAATAAAATTAAATTTAGAAAATCATTTTGAAGAAGGATTTGGTAAAGTAAACGGAGGAACAATAAAAGAAACAGTAAAATTCTCTTATTATATACATGATAACAATAAAAATTTAATTGCAAATTATATTCATACAAGAAGAGAAAGCAGGCCAATAATTCAATATTTTTACAAAGAAAATAAAGATGATATAAATATGAGCTATGAAAAATATTTTTGGCATGTAAATGATAATAATAATTTAGTTAACACAAGCTTTAATGAAAAAATATATGATGAAGAAAATTCGAAAATTAATTTTATAATAGACAAGAGAAATGACAAAGGATTTCAAGATTTTAGTTCATTAACACTTGTTCTATATGATTATTCTTATGATATGTATTCGCAATATGATCCATCAGATGAAAGTAAGTTAGAAGTATTTAAAAGTGAAAATCCATCTTATTTTTATGAAATAGAAATAAATAATATTAATTTTTAAAATATTGTTTGGTATGGAGTTTATTCAACTGAAAATATAATTTTTGTATGAAAGACAAAAAGCTCTCTAAAAGCTTAGAGAGCTTTTTACAAGTATTCAGATAATTTTAACATAGTTAATATAATTAAGATTAATTATATTAACTATGTTTATAAATTCTTATCTAAAATTTTCCATTTGTATAATCTTTTCCTTCAAAACGATTTCCAGATTTTACAGTATCTATAATCTCTTGAATTTCATCTAAATTCTCATCTAAAATATCTATACGAATTGAATCACAAATAATGTCGTCATATTTAACAGATAAAGTTTTACTATTATAAACTGTAGTTAAAGTAGAAGTATTATCTGGAACAATTCTAAATTTGAAATCCATTCTATCTTTTAAATAAAACTTAGAATTATTTTCGCATTTTCTATCACATTCTTTATAACATCTATTTGATTTTCCAAGATAACAATATCCATTTGTCATAACAGGTATTTTTCCATAAACAATAACCTCTTGTTCTAAGTTGGCATTTCTATTTAAATTATTTATTTCATCCTTTTCAAGTTCAACAGAAGATGTAAAACTTGAAAAATTATAATTTGCTAAATTTTGAATAGAAATATTACTATAAGTGTTTAAATTAAAATTAGCAATTAAATCTAAACCAAATTTTGAAATGCTTTCTAGTTGAGAAATATGAGATATAACAAATCCTTTTACATTAAATTTAGAAACTATATTTTCAAAATTTATAGATTGTTCTTTTTTGTCTTTTAAAATATGAGGCATATAAATATATGTGTTAAATGTTGCTGTTAAAACATTTAATATTGTTTCAAATTTAGGATTTATAAAATAATTTAAAGGTATATATAATTTATCAATACCACTTAAATTATTATATGCAAAATTAGGATTTAGTATATTTAATAAAAGAGAAATTGGTTTATAGTTTGAATTTACACTTTTAAAAGTATTATCAAAAACAGAAGGTAGGGAAATATCTACTTTTCCTAAATTTCTAGTGTATTTTTCTAAAACTAAATTTTCTAATTTTTCTATTGCAGTTCTTCTTAAATCATTTAAAATACTCATTTGAATAAATAAATTATTATCCATAATAACATTAAGATTTTCAAATTCAAATTCTGTATTTCCAGTTTTTGAAAGTTGTTCAATAATTTTTTCTTTTGAAATCGGTTTGTTTAATGCTGTTTGAGGAATTACATCTAAGGTTATTTCAGATTTTAAATCTTTATAAAATCCTTCATTTGACCAAACTTTAAAAGAAACCTGAGTATTTTCTTTTAAAATTATTTCTCCATTTAATTTTACTTTTCTAAAATTCTTGTCTTCTTTAAAAGTAGGTAAGATAGATTTGTTTAATTTAGCAGTTTCAATTCTATAAATTTTATTTCCTACAGAAATTTTTCCTTTCATTCTACCAATTTTAACAAGAGTTCCTTTTTCTAATGTTTCAAAATTTTTGTTATCTATCATTAATTCGGAAACAGTATAACTTTCATTATTTATAGAAATTCTATCACCAACAGAAAGTGTATTTTCAAGTTTTAATTTTAGATGGCCTTTATTTTCATTAATATGAGAAATAGTTCCAACATAAATTCCCATATTATTAGGTTTATCTTTAAAAATTAATTCTTTATTTGGAGTAGGTTTAAAATGCCCGGTAGAAAAACCACCACGATTAAAAACTTGAGTAATTTCTTCTTTATCTGTAAGAAGAGTTTCTTCATTTTTGCTATTTAAGTTTTCTTTAATCATATTTTTTAAAGTTTCATCATCTAATGAAATATTATTTAAAATTAAGTCAATGTATTTTCTATAATGTTTTGTAACAACACCAACATAAGTAGGAGTTTTCATGCGTCCTTCAATTTTGAAAGAATTTATTCCCATTTTAATTAGTTCAGGTAAATATTCCATTCCAAAATTATCACGAGGACTCATTAAATATCCTTTATCTAAACTAATTGTTTTTTCATTTTCTTCAATAAGTTCGTAAGGAAGTCTACATGGTTGAGCACAAAGACCTCTATTTCCAGAACGACCACCAATCATACTAGAAAGTAAACATTGACCAGAATAAGAAATACAAAGAGCACCGTGTATAAAAACTTCTAATTCGATATTGGTGTTTTCACGAATATATTTAATTTCTTCTATAGAAAGTTCACGAGATAAAACTACTCTAGAAAATCCAAGTTTTTCAAGCTGAAGAACACCTTCTAAATTATGAACAGTCATTTGAGTACTACCATGAATAGGAATTTCAGGATAATATTTTCTTAGATATGCTGCTAATCCTAAATCTTGAATAATAATAGCATCAACACCGTTATTATATGCTTCAACAGCTAGATTTACAGCATCGTTAAATTCTTCGTTTTTAATTAAAGTGTTTAAAGCTAAATGAACTGCTACGTTTCTTAATTTTGCATATTTAATTGCTTCAAATAATTCTTCTCCTGCAAAATTAGTTGCTTTAGCTCTTGCACTAAAAGAAGCTGCTCCTAGATAAACTGCGTTAGCTCCATTTTGCACGGCTGCTTTTAAACATTCAAAATCTCCAACAGGAGAAAGTAGTTCTGGATTTTTCATAAACTTTCCTTTCAAAATTTATTTTCAAGATTTTTTATAATTTCATATTCTATTGTTGCTTATATATAAATTAAAATTATCGTTCCTTGCTGGTCGGACAACGATTAAAAATTTTTAACGCTCAAAATTTGTTCGCTAAATTTTTAATCTATAGCTTCGCCGTCCCTCCCAAGGCTGCGCGTCACTCAATTTTCATTTATATATAAACAACATTTAAAACATTAATATTATATTACAAAAATCTTCAAAAGTAAACTGTTTCAAGGTTTTTAAGAAAAAACAATTAGAATGTTTACAAAAAATGAATTTATATATAAAATGATAATTAATAAAAAATATTTGTAAATATAACTATTTAAAAAATGAATAACATTTAAATACACATAGACAAAGGAGATGACTGAAATTGGGAAAAAGAACACTTGAATCTAATGAAAGAAAATTAAATTGGGGAAAAGTAATCATTGCTTTAATGGCAGTAATTTTAATAATTGTTTTGTTGTATTTTGCAATAAAAGGGATAATAAATCTTTTGAAAAACAACGAAAATGATAAAGAAAATTCTCGAAATCAAAATGAAACTACAGTTTCTCAAGATTATCAAAAAGAAAAAAATAAGACAATAGAAGAAATTCTTGCTGAATTTGGCGGACAGATTATAGAACAAGTTAAAAATGATACATATTATGTTTCAAAAGCAGGAAAAGATTATACTATATATTTGGATGGAGAAATTCTAGATGGCAGAATTATTCCTTGGGATGGTAATGAAGCAAAACCAGCTATAGACGAGGCGGGAAATATTAATATTTATAGTGCCGCTGAGCTTGCTTGGGTTGCAAACCAAGTTATTAGTGGAGAAAAGAATTTTAGTGGTGTAACAATAACCCTAAGAAATAATATAGATTTAGGAGCAAGAGAAAATGAAGATGGAACTTGGGATGGACCTGACTGGAAACCAATTATTGGATTTTTAGATGAACTTCCAAGCAAGAAAAAAGCAAATGAAGATACTAATTTAGAAACAGTTGCAGATGAAGAGGTAGATATTACGAATGAAAATTTAAAAAGATTTGATGGAATTTTCAATGGAAATGGTTGCAAAATAAGAGGAATGAAAATTGATAATAATAAGCGTTATCAAGGTTTATTTGGATATGTTTCTGGAATTGTATCTGATTTAACACTAAAATACAGTAAAGTAAATGGTGGGGATGCTACAGGTGCAATTGTAGGACTAAATGAAGGTAGAATTACTAATTGTATAGTAGAAAATACAGATATTACAGGAAAAGAAAAAGTAGGTGGATTGGTTGGAATTTCAATGACAGACTCAGTAATTGAAAATTCATCAGTATATGAAAATTGTGAAGTTATTGGAAATACAAATGTTGGCGGACTAATTGGATATGTTAATAATAATGTAACAATAAAATCATGTAGTAATGGTGCTGTTGTAAGAGGTAAAGACTATGTTGGAGGTATTGCTGGAATTGCATTTTATGGTACAAGTATAGAAAATAGTTTCAATTTTTCTCAAAAGATTGAAGGAGAAAATTATGTAGGTGGATTGGTTGGATATTCTGCCGCTCAAATTGAAAAATCACATAATCAAATTTTAACAGAAAATACAAGTGAAATTATAGGAAAAAATTATGTAGGTGGAATTGTTGGCTTAAATTATACAATGGGAGATATTAATGAATGTTTTAATAATGTTAAAATTATTATTTTAGAAGATAATTGTGGAGGTATTGCTGGATTAAATAATGCAAATATTTCAAATTGCTACAATAAAGGTGAAATTGATTGTAGTAAAGCTAATGGATTAAAAATTGGTGGTGTATGTGGACAAAATCTTTCAGATAGTTTTATTTATACTTCTTACAATATAGGAGATATTAATAATACAGATTATGCAGGTGGTTTGGTTGGAGCTGATTTTGGTAAAATTTCAAATTCATTCTGTTTAGATACATGTTTAAAAACTCAAAATGGAGATACAGAATATAAAAAAACAGAAGAAGAATTGAAAAATGCGATACTTTCAAACTTAGGAAATAGCTTTAAAGTTGATAGTGAATTTACAAATTCCGGATATCCGATATTAAATTGGCAATAGTTTAATTACCAATTAAAAACATAAATATATATTTCTGAGATTGAGATAATATTTAATTATTTATAACTTAGTACAATAAGAAAATATAAAATAAATATAAAATTGATATATAAAATCGAAAAATATATAATTATATGTAAAAAAGTCATATAAAAAACATAAAAAAAGCTTGCAATTACAGGAAATAAAGTGTATAATTAAATAGTCATAAGAAAGAAACAGAAGAGTGGGAACAAATCCCACTCTTTAATAACGTTTGGAGGTGATATTTTGGCATCAAGCAATATCGAAACAAAAGTTGAAGAGTTATTAAATGGAATTATAGAAAATATAGGATATGAATTATATGATGTTAGATACGAAAAAGAAGGCAAAGATTATTATCTAAGAATTATAATTGATAAACCAGAAGGAATCGATATAAACGATTGTGAAAAAGTAAACAATAGTATAAACGATATTTTAGATGAAGCCGATTATATAAAGGAACAATACTTTTTAGAAGTATCCTCACCAGGATTAGAAAGAATTTTAAGAAAAGACAAACATTTCGAGAAACAAGTTGGAAAAGAAATAAGTCTTAAACTTTTTAAAGCAATTAATAAACAAAAAGAACTAATTGGAATTTTAGAAGAATATAATAAAGATGAGCTTACAATAAAAGTCGAAAATGAGACTTTAAAGATAAATTTAAAAGACATAGCTATTGCAAAAACAGTTTTTAATTGGTAAGAGGTAATTAGAAAATTAAACCTCAAAAATAGAAAGGAAATGGTAGAAAAAATGAAAAACATTGATGTAAAAGAAATTATTGCAGTTATGGATGAATTAGAAAAAGAAAGAGGAATAAGCAAAGATTACTTAGTTGCAGCTTTAGAAGAGGCTTTAGTAAAAGCTTACAAACAAAACTTTGATGCAGAAGAAAATGCTGAAAATGTAAAAGTTACAATAGA
>JAFXGW010000032.1 GCA_017536685.1 Clostridia bacterium
AAAAATTTAGCGAACAAATTTTGAGCGTTAAAAATTTTTAATCATTACCCGACCAGCAAGGAGACGGCTTATAAAATATATTTATTTAACATATAAGTTGAATTTATATAAATTATAAATCAAACCGACAAATTATTATTTGTGGTTGTAATTAATAAATTGTAAATAAAAGAATTAAAGGAAAAATTAAACTAATAAAAGATAAAATAATTATAAACATTCCAGTAGGGATGTTTTTTTTATTATTTAGTTCAAAAATACCATAATTAAAGCTTTTTAAAAAAAGATATATTATAAATAATATTGCTAAATATTTCATTTTTCCTCCTTGTATAATAAATTTTAATTTCTGAACAGGAACGAATTTTTAAATAGTTAAAGAGAATTTATTTTATTCTTTATTAAATAAATTACTTGAATTTATTTTGGTTTTTAAATTTATATTAAAATAAGAGTCTTGAAAGATTTCGTCCCAATGAACTTTGTCAAATTCTTCTTTTGTTAAAAAATTAGATTGATATATTCCTTTAAAACCTACAATATCTGAATTATATTTTTTAGTAATTGTATATAAGTAGTCTTTTAAGATTTTTTCTAAATATGCTGATGTAGCATGTTCAACGCTTTTTATATTATTGGTATCAATATAGTTAAAAATACTTCCAGAACTTCTTATAGTTCCTTCTGGATAAATGGTTAATGAAATAAATGGTGAACCATTTATTATATCAATTTTTATATCAGTGTCTTTATATAAAGATACATCTAGATCAAGTTTTTCATTGTTTTCAAAAGGATTATCAATTGTTATTGTACAAGTATCTAAATCATTAGTAACTATTAGATGTGAAATAGAATTGGAAACATCTATATGACCAATCATATTTGCTTTATTAAATATAGCAATTCCGTTTGTTTGAACAGTATCTTTATCTACAGATACATAGATACAACTAGGATTATAATAATCGTTGTCTAATGCTTGAAAAAAATCACCAAAACTTGATTGAATAGTGTAACCAGTATATTGAGAACTACTTGAAAGATAGTCAAAAAGTCTTGCAGAAAAAATTTCTCCTGAATTTGAAACTTTTTCTAAAACTTCTAAAGCACTAGAACTGCTTATTATAATTTCACAACTGTGACGTAACTCGGTGTTATTTGTTAAAGTGTTTATATATGGCTCGATACCTTTTTTGGCTACTTCTTCTGATAATATAAGAGCTGAACAGTGTGAAAGATTAATTTTTTTATTTAAATAATTATTAAGAATAGATAAACATTCATCAATTGTTTCACCTTCAACAGAATATAATTGATAACTGCTAGCTTGAGCTGAATCTGAGGATTTTGCTCCACTAGAACTAGAAGATGGAATTTGCAGGCTTAGTTTAATTAAATTATTTTCGATTAAATCAATTCCAAAAGAAACTATAAAATATTGTCTATCAATTCCGGTAGTATTATAACAACCAGTAAGAGAAAAAAGTATTAGTATCATTAATAATATAAAAATTATTTTTTTGATAAACATAAGAATGCCTTTCTTTTAAGATATATTATTTTTTTGAAGCTTTCTTTTTTTAAAATTTGCTAGAGTAAGTAAGATAATTCCTAAAACAAAAGTAAAACCTATAATTAAATATCTATATAAAGTGTCTTCGATAAAGTGAATATGAGAAATATTAACAGGAATTAAGGCGATACCAAACAAAATTCCACATGTAGAATAAGAAAGCATTTTTTCGTTAGAAACCGGAAAAATTTTTTTTATAATTCTATTTATCATAAAAATGATAAAACTTAGATAAGCAAATATTGCAAAAATCCATAAAAATATAAATAATGCATCTATTCTTTGAAGAAAACGTCCAAGTTCAATTTGACGTGAAAGCAAAAATAAAGAGTTAATTGGTTCACTGTTTGAACTAGTATTAAATAATGTTAGCATAGGAACAATTGTTAACATTAATAAAATAAAAGAAATTGCAAAAGAAATGATAGAAACCTTTTTAAAGCTAGTCACATCTTTTAATAAGGGTTTAAGAAAATAGTAAATAACTAAAATGTACATTGAAAAACAATTACTCAAACCAGTAATAAAAGTATTAGTATAACTTTTTCCAATAATTGGAGTAATATCTTTTATATCTAAATTTTCAAAAGATGTGAAAAAAGTAATAATAACACTAAAAATTGCAAAAGGAACAATAAAACAAATTGTTCTGGAAATTCCTTTTATTCCGATAATATTAGCGATTAGAACGCCTAAAATAAAGAAAAAAAGTATATAAACCATTGGAAAATTTGAAAAATATATTGTATGAAGGACATTAGAAAAATCAATTAATGTTATAAATGCAACTAAAAAAAATAAGGCTATACATAAAAATCCGATTAGATTTTTTAAAATTTTCCCACCAAGAAATTCGGAAACATCTAGAATATCAGAATTTTCAAAATTTTTAAATAATTTTATAATTACTAGTAACAAAATAAAATCTATTGTACCTATATATAATAAATTTATAATTGCACCACTTCCTACAAGATCTACTATATAATAAGGAATGTTTAAAATTAATTTGTTTATCATTACTATTAAAATAATAGCAATAGCTTCTACTTTTCCTAATTTATAATTGTTTTCCATTTTTCCTCCATTTCATACTAATATGTTCTTCAATTTGTGGTTTTTTTGTATTAAGGATTTTACTCCTTTTTTCTCTTTTCCAAACTGGTTTCATATGCAAATTATTATTGTCAGAAAGTGTATTGTAAGGTATATAAGGACTAAAAAATGGTATACCAAATGAGCTTTGATTAGCTAAAATTACAAAATGGATAAAAAAGCCTAAAGCAATTCCAAGAAAACCAGCAAAATAACCTAAAATAATATACATAAACCTAAACATTCTAATTGCGAATCTTAAAGTATTGTCAGGTATTGTAAAAGCGCAAATTCCAGAAAAAGCTACAATTATTATAAGAATAGGACTAACGATATTTGCAGATATTGCAGCATCACCTAAAATTAATGCACCGAATTATACCAACAGTAGTACTAAAAGAAGAGGGAACACGTATACTTGCCTCTTGTATTAATTCGAAACAAATTTCCATTATTATAATTTCAAAAATAATAGGAAATGGTATAGCTTCTCTGGATGCAACTATTGCAAAAAGAAGTTCGGATGGAATGAGTTCGTAATGAAACATTGTAATTGAAACATACATACCAGGTACTAAAAGAGCACAAGTAAGAGCTAAAAGTCTTAATAATCTTAAAAAATTTGCGTAATGATAGTTTAAATTGAAGTCTTCTGGCGATGTTAAGAAATCTATTAAAGTAGCAGGTAAAATGATAGAAAATGGAGAACCATTAACTAAAACAACAATTCTTCCTAACATTAAATAATTACAAGCTTTATCTGGTCTTTCAGTAGATATTGTTTGAGGAAATGCTGTTGTACTATTATCTTTTATGAATTGTTCCAATTGATTAGAAGATAAAACATAATCAATTTTTAAATTATTTAGTCTATATTTTATTTCTGCAACCAAATCGTCGTTTGTTATATGTTCTAAATAACAAATTGCTACTTGTGTTTTATTTAATTTTCCAACTGTCAATTCTTCAATAATTAATTTTTCGTTATTAACTATTTTTCTAATCATAGAAGTATTTGTTCTAATATTTTCTACAAAACCTTCATGAGAACCTTTAACAACTTCTTCTGTGATAGGCTTACCAATGCTTCGTGTTTGAAAACCTTTAGCTTCTATACATAAAGAGCAAGAAAGATTATCAACAAAAAGAGCGCAAAATCCATTGTTAACTTTAGAAATTATTTCTTTGAATTCGGTTTCTTTACTTACACTATTTTGAGGAATTAAACTAGAATATAAAAAATTTTCTAGATTTAATTTAATATATTTGTTGATATCAGTAGCCGATATTGTTTTTGAAGAATCTTTCATTTTTATTGAATTTCTTAGAAGAAGGGGTTGAAGTACAAAATCATTTATTTCTTTAGAATTTATCATGCCATCAATATATAAAATAAAAGCTGGAATTTTTATGTTTTGAATTGTTAAATGAAAATCACGAATTTTTATATCGCTATTTATTAACATGTTATATTTTACTTTCAGATATTCAAAATTAGATTTTAGTTTTGAAGATACAGTTTCTTTATCTGTTTTTTCAAATTCATCTTCATTTATATTGTTTGAACTATTAGGAAGGATAAATTCATAATTTTCTTTTTCTTCATATTTAAATATTTTATTATAAATGTCTTTTATCATAAAATCTCCTTTAAATAATAATTTGTCGGGGGAGGCTATATTAATCAACTTAAAGCATTTTTTTATTATCAACTCGACAAACTATTATTTTCTTATTATAGTAGTATTAATAAATTTAAAAAAAATTATGCAATTAAATTTAAGTATGATATAATAAAGAAAATATAATTATAAGGAAATGCTATGAAAAATGAAAAAGCTGTAATTTCATTATATGTATTATTTGGAATGCTATTTTTACTAGTTTTCGTATTAAGTATGTATATTGGAATAAGAAATAAATTACAATTGGAAGAATATAAAAATCTAGAAATAGAAGAAATATATTCAAAAAATCTTGATATTGTAGAAAATATAGAGTTTGCAAATAATAATGAATTAATTCCTATATATAATATAAATCAATTTGATGTTATTGGTACTGGTAGTTATTTAAAAATAGGCAATAAAATATACCAGTGTGGTATAGGTATGTCATACGTTTTAAAAGACAATATTATTGTAGATATAGACGAAGATTTAAAATATAAAAAGATAGGATTTAATGATTATAAATTGTATATGCCTACTTTTTATATTGATAAATTGTCATATCAAATATACTATTATAAAGATGGAAATTATTGGAAATGTTTAGCATATCAAAAGTTTAGTGAAGATAAAAAGGATTTTGTGAAGAATAAAACATATCTTCAAAATCAATTCTCAATCTTGGGAGACTATAATTTAAATGGTTATAGTCAATATATGATGATTTGGAATGATGAAGAGGGAAATTTAGGAAATATAGATATACAAGAGCAAATTCAAGTGAAAGAAAATATAACTTCTATAAATCAAATTGAAGTTTTTAGAAAAAATTATCAAAATATAAGTAAAAAAAATGGTGAATATTATTTGCTTGTAAATATAGGAAATAGTATTTAAAATTTAGTCATAAAATAAAAATCCCCTAATATAAATTAGTAAAGCTGTACAATTTATAGGGGGGATTTTTTATGGAAAATTTTGGAATTTATGAAGATATAGCCAAAAGAACAGAAGGTGATATTTACATAGGTGTTGTTGGTCCAGTAAGAACTGGAAAATCTACGTTTATAAAACGTTTTATGGAATTATTGGTGTTACCGAATATTGATAATGAGTATAAAAGAGAAAGAGCTGTGGATGAACTTCCACAAAGTGCTAGTGGAAGAACTATTATGACAACTGAACCTAAGTTTATACCGAATGAAGCTATAGAAATAACTTTAAATGGAAATGTGAAATTAAAAACAAGACTAGTAGATTGTGTGGGATATCTTGTAAATAATGCAATAGGATATTTGGAAGATGATATGCCAAGAATGGTGAAAACTCCTTGGTCTGATAATGAAATGCCATTTGAGACTGCTGCTGAATTAGGAACAAAGAAGGTTATTGTAGAACATTCTACTGTTGGAATAATTATAACTACAGATGGAAGTATTACAGATATTCCGAGAGAAGAATATGTTCTAGCAGAAGAAAGAGTGGTTAAAGAATTAAAGGAACTAAATAAACCATTTATAATGTTAATGAATTCTCAAACTCCTAATGACGGGTATACTCAAGATATGGCAAAAAGATTGTCTGAAAAATATCAAGCAACTGTTATGCCGATCAATTGTTTGGATTTGAATATAGATGATATAAATGAAATTTTTTCTAAATTATTGTATGAATTTATGCTAGAAAGAATTGATGTTAAATTTCCAAGATGGCTAGATGGGCTAGATGTAAATAATAAATTAAAAGTGAAATTGCTTGATAGTGTGCAAAAAACATTTTCAAATGCAACAAGATTAAAAGATATAAATGATTGCTATTTAAAATTAGAAGAATGTGAAGAAATAAAAAAATCAAGTGTTGAAGAAATTAATTTAGGAACTGGTGTTGTAAGTATAAGAGCAGATTTAAATGAAAGTTTATTTTATAATATTCTTACAGAAATAACAGGAGTAAATATAAAAAATGAAGGAGAGTTGTTTAGTTGCATATCTTCTTTTGCAAAAGTGAAAAAAGATTATGATAAAATGGCTTATGCAATTCATGAGGTTAATGAGAAAGGATATGGAATTGTAACTCCTGGAATTGAAGATCTAATTTTAGAAGAGCCTGAAATTGTAAAACAAGGTTCAAGATACGGTGTAAAATTAAAAGCAAAAGCACCTTCTATTCATATGATTAAAATTAATACAGAAACAGAGGTTTCTCCAATTGTTGGAAGCGAGAAGCAATCTGAAGAATTAGTAAAATATTTACTTTCAGAGTTTGAAAATGATCCGAAAAAGATTTGGAAATCAAATATATTTGGGAAGAGTTTACATGAACTAGTAAACGAAGGTCTACAAAATAAGTTAGCTAAAATGCCAGAAGAGGCTCAAGGAAAATTACAAGAAACACTACAAAGAATTGTTAATGAGGGAAGTGGTGGTTTAATTTGTATTATATTATAATTATTGCAATAAAAACTCCGAAAAATTCGGAGTTTTTATTTTATAACCATAAAATTAAATTTTAAAGTATAAAGTGTAATTATATTTGTGATTTATTGTTTAAAGGGTTAACCTCATATATAATATCAAAAAATCTAAAGTTATTTAAATTGTTTGAGTCTAAATAATAAATATAACTATCTAGTTCAAATTTATTCTTACATGAAGCTATAATTGTTGGATTTAAATTTCTTTTTCCAGTAATTTTAAATGCATATGACACAGATTTTATGAAGTTTTGTCCATCTCTATTTTTAAGCAAATCATATGTTTCAGAAAATCTTGTTTTTGAAGATGTTTTTTTAAAAAATGTAAAAGGAAGTGTATATTTTTGATTAACTACATCTTGCAATGAGTTATATTTATCAGGATATTTTTCTGTATAATAAGATAATTCATTTTTTCTATAAGGTAAATAAATTTTTCCTAATCTTTCAGAGATTAATAAGGTTTTATTATCTTCCATACCATTTTCAATTTTTTCAATTTTTTCTTTATAAGAATCTTTATTTAAGGATTCATTTTTTATTTCTAAATTAGTTTTATTACAAGAAGCAACCAAAATTGCTTTTTCTTTTTTATTTTCAATTTTTGATAAATCAGATTCTATAGAATCTTGTATATCGGAATTGTTTGTTAATTTATTATCAAGGAATTCATTACTATTTTCAGATGGTACTGGATTTTCAGATGGTATTGAATTTTCAGGTGGAGTGGATGAATTTTCTAATGAAGTATCTTGAACAAGATTTGATGACGAAAATTCAATTGGTTCTTCTGAAAATAAATAATTAAAATCGAATGATGTCGTATTGTTTATTTTTTCTATAAAAGCCAAATTAATTTGAGAATTTAAGTTGAACTCATCAAATTCATTTATAAAATTTTCTGATTCTAAAGTAATTTCTTCACTAAAATTGTTATTTTCGGTACATGTCTTCTCGGTATTTATAATATTTTCAGGTAAGTTGTTGTTTTTTTCATTAATATTTTCAGCATTTTCAATTTTTTCAGTTTCATTTGAAGAATCGTTAGAGGAATTTACTTTTTCTATAAATTCGACAAAACATATATTGTCATTTTCAAGCTTTGTTTCAATTTCATAAAAACTTTTAGAGTATAGAGATAAATTATTTTCTAAATCAGGAAATAATTCAAGGTAAAATTTCTTTGTTTTTTTTCTTTTTGGTTGAGTGCTTATTACATTATTTATTTCATCATTAAGTTTTTTTAACTCTAAGTTAAGTTTTTCAATTGATGATATATTGTTTGAAATTGTATTTAAAACAGAGTTAGCATCTTCGATAATATTTGTATAACAAGAAGATTTGATATTAATTTCCGGACTATTAATAATATCAAGAATTTGTTCTTGATTGTTTTTTTGATGCAGTAACTGTTTTTCTAAATAATTACAACCTTTATCAAGCTTTAAACCTGGAAGTGTAAACATTGTGAACCTCCTAAATTTTTCAAAAAATAATTTACTTTTTATTAATATATTATAGCATATAACTAATATAAAAAAATTACAATAATATTAAAAATTAATCATATGAAAATATTTTATATAATACAAAAATTATATCATTACTTAAAAAAAAATACAAATAGTAAATTTAATATAAATAAGAAGTTTATTGGAAATAAAACTAGAATAAAATTTATGAGTGTGCTATAATATGTAAGGAATTTGTTATTAGAGGATTAATATGGAAAAACAAAATAAAAAAATTGGTTTTACAATAGGCAAATTTGCACCTTTTCATAAAGGTCATCAATACTTAATAGAAACAGCTTTAAAAGAAATGGATAAAGTTATTGTTATAGTTTATGATACGGATTTGATTGATATTAAGACTGAAAAAAGAGCTGAATGGATAAAAAAAATTTATCCAAATGTAGAGATAAAATTAGCTCACAATCCACCTATGCAATATGGTTTAGATGAAGAGAGTGTTAGTATTCAAATGGAATATTTGTCTAAAATAATGGAAAATGAAACGCCAACACATTTTTATAGCAGTGAAAAATATGGGGCGTGTGTTGCAAGATATATGAATTTAATTGACAGAAGAGTTGATGACGAAAGAATAGAAGTTCCTGTAAGATCAACAATGATAAGAGAAAACTTAGAAGTTAATAAAAAATGGATGGATGAATGTGTTTATAATGATTATAAAAAAAGTAATTTATAATCATTTGGATTGTGTTCAATATGTAAATTTTTCAAAAAGTGCTTTGTATAAGGCACTTTTTTTGATATAATATTTAAAGTCAAAATTATAATTATAATTTTGTAAAATAAACAATAGTCAAAAAAGAAGACTTAAAATTATATTAATGGTCTATTTAAAAGTAGTTATTAATAGAAAAAGGAAGAATAATATGATTTTAGAGAAAGTTAATTATCCAGAAGATTTAAAACCTTTGAATATTAAAGATAAAGAAATATTAGCAAAAGAAATAAGAGAAAAGATTTTAGAAATAGTGTCAGAAACAGGTGGACATTTAGCATCAAATTTAGGTGTTGTGGAACTTACAATTGCACTCCACTCTGTATTTAATACACCACTTGATAAAATTATTTGGGATGTTGGACATCAAAGTTATGTACATAAAATTTTAACTGGAAGAAAAAATAAATTATCTACTTTAAGAAAAATGGATGGAATTGCTGGATTTCCTAAAGCATGTGAAAGTGTTTATGATAATTTCAATACAGGACATAGTAGTACCTCAATATCAGTTGGACTTGGAATGGCTAGAGCTAGAGATATAAAAGGAGAAAATCATAAAGTTATTGCGGTTATAGGTGATGGAGCTTTAACAGGCGGGATGGCTTTAGAAGCTTTAAATGATGTTGGAAGTAGTAATACTAATATGATAGTAATACTTAATGATAATGAAATGAGTATTTCAAAAAATGTTGGTGGAATTTCGATGATGCTTTCAAAGTTAAGAACTAAAAGTGTGTATGTAAATACTAGTGTAAAAGGAAAAAGAATTATTAGCAAAATTCCTGTTGTGGGAAAAAAAGTTGTAAAATTAGTGCAAAGAACAAAAAGAGGAATTAAACAATTAGTAATTCCAAAAATGTATTTTGAAGATATCGGTTTTAGATATTTAGGTCCAGTAGATGGACATAATTTAGAAAAACTAGAAGATATTTTAAAAATTTCAAAAGAACAAGAAGGACCAATTTTGATACATGTTTTAACCAAAAAAGGAAAAGGATATAAACCAGCAGAACTTAATCCTGATAAGTTTCATAGTACTTCAAAATTTAATAAAGAAACGGGAGAAAAAGAAGCTAAAGGAAAAACGGATTATTCAAAAGTATTTGGAGAAAAATTAGTTGAAATTGCAAAAGACAATAAAAAAATAGTTGCAATAACTGCTGCTATGACAGATGGAACTGGGCTTACTGAATTTGCAAAAAAATATCCAAATAGATTTTTTGATGTTGGAATAGCAGAACAACATGCAGTAGGTTTGGCAGCGGGACTTGCTAAATCTGGCTTAGTACCAGTTGTTCCACTGTATTCGTCTTTCATACAAAGAGCTTATGACCAATTAGTCCATGATGTAGCAATTCAAGAATTACCAGTAATTATATGTGCAGATAGAGCAGGAATTGTTGGTAATGATGGAGAGACACATCAGGGATTACTGGATTTGTCTTTTACTAATACAATTCCTAATTTTAATATTATGGCTCCGAAAGATTTTAATGAGCTTAAGCAAATGTTAGAATTTGCTACTGATTTGAAAAAACCTGTAATGATAAGATACCCTCGTGGTGGAGAATCTATTTCTTTTGAAAATTTAAGTGAAATTGAACTTGGAAAAGCTGAAATTTTAAAAGAAGGAAAAGATATAGCGATAATAGCTATTGGAAAAATGGTGTCAAGAGCAATGGAAGTAGCAGATGAACTAAAAAAAATTGGAAAAGAGGCTTGTGTTATAAATGCTAGATTTTTGAAACCATTAGATAAAGACTGTATTTTGAATAATATAAGAGATAAAAAATGCGTTGTTACTATAGAAGATGGAACGATTGTTGGTGGCTTGGGCAGTAAAGTTGAAGAAGTGATTTTTGAAAATAGGCTAAATATAAAATTAGAAAAGTTTGCTTATCCAGATGAATTTGTAAAGCATGGTAGTGTAAATGAAATTGAAAAAAAATATGGATTAGATGTAGGGAGCATTGTAGAATGTTTGAACTCTCAAGAGAAAAGTATAAAAATAGTGAATACAAGTTGTTAGTTGCAAAGCTAATTGATAAATATGAATTTTCTAAAAATAAGAATAAAATTACATATACTGATTTTTTAAATATTTCAGAAGTTTCGGTGGTTAAATCTATATTAAAAGAAGAAAAGATTAGAAATTATATAATTTATGGCGTAAGAGAAAATGCTGATAGATGTTTGCTGATATTTTATCCGGAAAAATTTTCAAAAGAAATAGTTGAAAAAAACTTTGAAAAAATATTTAAAGTAATAAGAATAGAGTTACTGAATAATATTAAATATGAACATAGAGAATTTTTGAGTGGAATAATGAAACTTGGGATAAAAAGAGAAAAAATAGGAGATATAGTAGTTACAAGTTTTGGAGCTGATGTAATTGTTTTATCAGAAGTAGCAGAGATTTTATTAAATGATTTGAAAATTTTAACTAGATTTAGAAAAGCAGAAATAACTATTAAAAATATTGAGGAATTAAGCTTTGTAGAAACAGAATTTGAAAATATAAATATAATAGTATCTTCTATTAGACTAGATAATTTTGTTGCGGAGCTTGCAAAATGTTCAAGAAATAATAGTGAAGAAATAATAAAGAATGGGAAGGTGTTTCTAAATTCAATAAATGAACTTAAAGTTTCAAAAAAGATAAATGTTAATGATATAATAACAATAAGAGGAGTTGGTAAGTTTATATTTGATGGAATTGAAAAAGAAACCAGAAGTGGTAGATTTTTATTAAATATCAGAAAGTATAAATGAATTATATATAATATAAATAAATTATACATAAAAGGAGGAATAAAAATGATTGATTTAACAGATGACATTAGATTAGCTAATAATGTTAGAAAGAAAGCTTATTCACCTCAATCTGGTTTTACTGTTGGTGCTGTACTTATGGCGAAAAATGGAAAGAGATATACTGGATGTAATATTGAAAATCAAGGAATACAAAGTATTTGCGCTGAAAGAGTAGCATTTTGTAAAGCAATTTCTGAAGGCGAATTTGATTTTGAAAGAATTGTTGTTGTAGGAGGTAAAAAAGATAAAGAAGCAGAAAAATGCTTGCCATGTGGATATTGTAGACAATTTATGAGTGAATTTGTAGATAAAGATTTTAAAATATATACGGTATATGAAAATAAAGTTGAAGAATATACAATGGAGGAATTATTACCATACGCATTTCAAATATAAATAAATAGAAAACAAAAATGAAGTGAATTTTAATTCACTTCATTTTATTGTGACAATTATAATCATCTGCGCGAAATTAAAAATTTCGACTACGATTTAATTTTTTTCTTTATTATCTTTCATCGCCATCCTTTTCGATTACTGGTGATACATGTGTAGTTTCTATTTCAGCTTTTTCTGGTGTAACTAAATCGAATTTTGGTTTTAGGGCAAATATTGAAACTTTTGAATATTTTGCTTTTAGCATATCTAAGATACCTTCTTTGTCTACAGCTTTGGCATTATCATAAGCAGCTTGAGGAATATTTATAGAGCCCGCAGAACCTGCTAAATCAAGTGTTTCTTCATGAATTTGTTCGAATTCTGCAATAATATCACTAATAGTTTTTGTATTGACATCATATGTTTTTGAATCAGATGAGTTGATTTTTCCAGGAATTTCATGATCTAAAGAATACTCATTATCAAATGAAGTTTTTGTTCGATTTGAGAATATTCCTTCAGAACCGAATTCTGTAATTGTATAATTATAGGTTTTTCCATTTATATCATTACAAGTTATGTATATGTAATTTCCAGATTGACCATCAACTGGATCTACATCAGCTTTGTCGTAATGAGTTTCAACTCCTCCTTCTGGTATTATTAAATTTGGATATTGTTCATGGAAACTTGATCTAACTAAATCTTCTATAACTAAATCGATT
The DNA here is from genome assembly GCA_017536685.1 of Clostridia bacterium. Classification (GTDB taxonomy): domain Bacteria; phylum Bacillota; class Clostridia; order TANB77; family CAG-508; genus Scatovivens. The sequence goes on from JAFXGW010000032.1 coordinate 12,985, forward strand.
TCTTCATCCAAAGCATCTCTTACTTCAAATAAATCTTCTTTAGATGGAGTAGATGTAGATTCTTTTAAGTTTCCAATTAATTCGTCAGTTTGTCTTAAAGTTTGCATAGTGTCATCATCTATTGTTTGAACATAACCAGCTTCTGCGTTGGTGTAAGCTGATGTTTTAGAATATTCTATCGCATTTCCAACAGAATTAACTCCTTTTACAGCAGCAGATACAAGAGCTAGAGAAACTCCTATTATTGCAGCTCTTTTTAAAGCTTTTTTTAATGTGCCTTGATTAGCTGTATATACTGATTTTAATGATTCTTTTGAATGATATCCAGCTTTATATGCAGTAGCTCTAAGTTTTTCAGAAGCGGAAATTTCTTGATCATATTCTTCATGTTCTTTAATAGTATATGAATCTTCAAATTCATTCGCTAATCGTTCTTTTATAGGTGCGACATTTCCTCTTGCACCTGTAATCGTAGCACCAAAAGATTTTGGAGTAATTGATCTTCCACCAAGAACAGCAATATGATTTGAATCTATAAGTTTTATTTTTTCTAATTCTGAGGCTGAGCGTCTATAAGAAATATGCCCAATCCATCGTTTTGAATTTTCTGCAATGAATTTATCAAAACTTTGGGTTTCAGGATCACTTTGCATAAATTCATGATATTCATCCATTAAATCTGGATCAACATCAAATTTATCATTATAATATGTAGCATTGTGTAATTTTCCAGCAGCGGTTTTAAAAGTTGAAACTTTATTAACTGCTTTGGCATAATTTTTGAATAGTCTTCTTTGATCTGCATCAAATTTAGATGTAAGGAAACCTCTTTCAGTAGTACCATTATGCTCAAGGAATGATAAATCTCCATTAGATGCTAATGTAAGATATTTTCCATAATATTCTTGCACTTGATCTGAAACAGAAGCATTAGGAGTGTCTTTTAGTTGGAATTTTCTTACAGCAATATTTGCAAGATCTTGATAAATAGCACATAGTTCTCTATAATGTACTAATTGTTTTGTATATAATGCTTTTTGGCAAAGTAAAACTTTTTTTTCTGTATCTAATTTCATTTTTTTCCCTCCAATAATATATACTTATTATAATATATATAGATTTTAAAATAATAAAAGTAACCTAAAGATAATTAAAATGTAATCTAAATGTAATAAAAAGATAAAGAAGAATGAAAAAAGAAATTATTAACGAAATTTAATCTTTAAAACAATTGACAAAAAATATATTTTAATAGATAATTATTACTATGGAAAACTAAGGAAATAAATTTAAAAAATACAAAGGAGGATATATAAATGTATATATTCAATAGAGTTACAGTAGTACCTCAATTACCACAAAGAATTAACAAACTTTCTGAAATTGCAAATAATTTATGGTGGTCTTGGAATACAGAGTACTTAAGATTATTTGAAGTAATGGATCCGGATTTATGGGAAGTAAGTGAAAAAAATCCAGTGAAATTCTTGAAAATGATTAGTCAAGAAAGAATTGAAAAAATTATTAATGATCAAGATTTTTTGAAAAAATATGATAAAGTAGTTGAAAACTATGAAAATTATATGAACAGTAAAAATACTTGGTTTACAAAAAATTATCCAAATAATTCAAAAGATTTAATAGCATATTTTTCAGCTGAATATGGATTAGATGAAATAGTTCCAATATATTCAGGAGGACTTGGAATTTTATCTGGAGACCATTTAAAATCAGCAAGTGACTTGGGCTTGCCATTTGTTGCTGTTGGTTTATTATATAAAAATGGATATTTCCATCAAAGAATAAATTCTCGTGGTGAACAATGTTCTGAGTATTATAATATAGATTTATATAATTTACCTATATTACCTGTAAAAGATAAAATGGGTGATGATGTAGTAATAGATATACCATTAGAAGATAAAACATTATATTTAAAATTATGGCAAATCAATGTTGGAAGAATTAAATTGTATTTAATGGATTCTGATATTGAACAAAACTGTGAAGAATTCAGAGGAATAACTCTTCGATTATATGGCGGAGATAAAGAAATGAGAATTCGTCAAGAAATAGTTTTAGGTATGGCTGGTGTTAAAGCTTTAAAGACTTTAGATTACAACCCATCTGTATACCACATGAATGAAGGACATTCTTCATTCTTAACATTAGAATTAATTAAAAATATAATGGAAGAAAAACAAATATCTTTTGAAATGGCTAGAGAAATTGCTACAGTTCAAACAGTATTTACAACACATACACCAGTACCTGCAGGAAATGATATATTTGATATATCTTTAGTAGAAAAATATTTTGATGGTTTTTGGGATAAATTAGGAATTTCAAAAGAACAATTTTTAAAATTAGGTATGCCAGGAGATGGATTAGAATCAGGATTTAATATGGGAATTCTAGCTTTAAAAATTGCTGGTAAGAAAAATGGTGTAAGTAAATTGCATGGCGAAGTTTCTAGAGAATTGTTTGCCGAAGTATGGCCAAACATAGCAGAAGATGAATCACCAATTACTCATGTAACAAACGGAATTCATACATGTACATGGCTTGCTCCAAATTTAAAAGAACTATTTAATGAATATTTGCCACCTTATTGGCAAGACAATATTCAAGTTGATTCAACTTGGGAAAAAATAGATAATATTCCAGATCAAAAATTATGGGATGCTCATATTGAAAGAAAAGAAAAATTAATAAGATTAATAAAACAAAATGTTACAAATAGATATGTGAATAGTGGAATTGGTTATGACCAAATATCTGAAATAGTAAATAAATTAAATCCAAAAGCTTTAACAATAGGATTCGCAAGAAGATTTGCAACATATAAAAGAGCAACATTATTATTTAAAGATATTGCAAGATTAACTCAAATTTTAAATGATGAAAAAAGACCAGTTCAAATTGTATTTGCTGGAAAAGCTCACCCAGCAGATAAAGATGGGCAAGAATTAATTAAAACAATTCATGAAATATCTTTAATGCCACAATTTAAAGGGAAAATATTTATATTAGAAAACTATAACATAGGAATTTCAAGATATTTAATTAGTGGTGTTGATGTGTGGTTAAATAATCCAAGAAGACCAATGGAAGCATCTGGAACATCTGGTGAAAAAGCATCAGTAAATGGTGTTGTAAATTTCAGTGTATTAGATGGTTGGTGGTGTGAAGGATATAACGGAGTAAATGGATGGACAATAGGAACAAATGCACAATATGATTCTTATGAAGAACAAGATAAAGCTGATAGCAATAGTTTATATCACACATTAGAAAATAAAATTATACCTGCTTATTATAATCAAGATAATGATGGAATTTCAAAAGAGTGGATGACATATATGAAAAATTCTATCAAATCTACAGGTGGAAAATATAGTACATCTAGAATGGTTTCTGATTATGTTAATGAATTATATATGCCACTATGTGATTTAAGAAAACAATACTTCTTAAATTTAGAAAATGTTGCTGAATTTACAGCTTGGAAGAAAAAAATAAAAAACAATTGGTCAAAAATTGAGCTAATTCAAGATAGAAATGTGGATAATGCAAGATTAGTTGCAGGAACACAAATAACAGTAAACTGTGAAGCATATTTACCAAATATAGAAGAAGAAAATACAGATATTCAAGTATACTTTGGACAATTTTTAAATAATGGTACTGTAAGAAATGTTTATACATTAACAATGAACAAAATTGCAGAAAATAAAGAAGAACATAAATATACTTATGAAGCTACACTAGATTTAAAATCTGGTGGAAACTATGGGTATACTTTTAGAGCAATGCCAAAGCATAAAATGTTAGTAGATTCTGAGAACTTAGACTTAGTAAAATGGATAACTAAATAATAACTAGAGGTGGTGAAAAGAAGTGATTTTACCACCTCTTTTTTTATTAAAAATATATTTTTAAAGAGGAAATATATTTCTTTAAAAGCTTGAAAAATAAAGCTTTTGGGAAGATTTGATTAAACAAAATAAAGAAAAAATTTAAAAAAAGTATTTACAAATAAAATTACTGGTGCTATAATCTCAACCAAGTTAAATATTTTTTGACTGTTAAATTTTTTATCAAATTTAAAATCTAAAAAATAAATATCGTTCTGATATTTATAAATTTCCAGATTTATAAATAATAATAATCCCAAAGTTTGATTGCCCCCAAACTCGGACTTTTATATTTTATAGTAGTTTTTATAACTATTATGTTTTTTTACTATACTTTAAACTTGCCCACCCCTGGCAAAATCCAAATTTAAAGTTAGTATTCAAATTTAAAATTTTAAAATTTAATTCAAGAGATAGTTTATTTTATGCCCCTAAAATAATTATAAATAAAAGACAGCAAAGAATATTTAACTTAAATATTATAAAAGGAGGTTTTGAGTGAAAAACAACAAAAAATTAATTGGTGTATTATTATTAATAACACTAATTTTGGTAATATTTTTGGCAGGTTATACATTTGCAAGATATTACAAATCAATTAATGCAGGCGGTGGAACTGCAAATATTGCAAGATGGTCATTTGGATCAAAAAATGAAAAAGCAATTATAAATCTTTCAGAAGAAAAGATTGCTCCAGGTTCAAATGGTCAATTTGAAATTGAAGTAGATGCAACAAATTCTGAAGTTGATGTTGATTATGAAATTTTAGTTTCAGAAGAAAAAAACATACCAACTAATATGAAATTTTATGCAGAAACAAAAGATGAAAAAGGTGTTGTACTTTCAACAACAGAAAAAAATAGTTCTTTTACAGAATTAGCAACTAATAATTTAAAAGGAACAATTCCAGTAGAGGCTAATAATCAAAAACGAAGTATTGTAGTTTATTGGGAATGGGAATTTAATGAAAATGATACAACAACAATTGATAGTGAAGATGCTACATTAAAATATGATGAAAACGGAAATTCAAATTTAGAGTGCGGTTTCAATATTGAAATTGTTGGTCGTCAAGCAAAAAAATAAATTTACCTGTACAAAAGATAAGATAATGTGACAAATAAAATTGTTAGTACCTACGTACAACATATTAATTACCTTTTATAAATATAGATTTTACAAAAGAAAATTGAAATCCTAAAACTTTATATATTAAAAATTAAATTGCATTTAATAAGTGGCATGTTTTAGCCACATGCCACTTATTGTTTTAAATGTTTTAACAAGAACAAATCAAAATTTGTTTTTATTAAAGCGTTTAGAAAATAATAATTTGAATAAAAGGAGGAATTAAAATTTTAAAAGAGATATTAAAAAAATTTTTAATAATATTACTTGTTTTAGTTTTATTAAAAGTTTCATATTTGAAATTTATTGAAAAGGAAAATCCTGTAAATTTATTCGGTTTTTCGTTTTTAATAGTTACAACAGGGAGTATGGAACCAGAAATAAAAGCGGGAGAGTTAATTATAATAAAAGAAGTTAAAGAATATAAAAAAAATGATATTGTCACATTTGTTGATCAAGATGAATTTTTGGTGACTCATAGAATCATTGAATTAAATGAAGAAAAAATGATTACTAAAGGAGATAATAACGATTTAGAAGATGAAGAAACACAACTAGAATTTATAAAAGGAAAAGTCGTATTCCATTCAAGAGTATTAGGATACTTTATATTATATTTATTAAAACCGTTAATTTTTGTTTATGTAATTTTTATTTTGACGTTTAATATTATAATAGTATTTTTTGCTAAAGAGAGAAAGGAAATAGAAGATGAAGATAAAAATTTCGAAAAATAAATTGAAAACAATACCAATAATTATTTTATTGATTTTAAATTTTTCAAATCCAATTTTTGCTAGATATTATGAAAGATTAGAACAATTTTTAGGGAAAGCAAGTATTGCAGAATTTATTATAAAAGTAGAACCATTGCAGGACACAATAATAACAGAAATAAACAAAGAATCATTAGTAAAAGAGTATAATTTTTGTGTAAAGAATTATTTGATAGATGGAAATATGAAAAGAATTAATGAAGTTGATTGTTTATATGATATTGAAATAAAAAATAGTAGTAAAAATTTTCCAATAAAATATGAATTATATGATTTAAAAACAGGAGAAGAAATTTTAAAAGGAAGTGATAACATTTTACGGATTAGAAATAGTAAAAGATATTGAGTATGAAAGAAATTATAAATTTAAAATTTTTTGGGAAAACAAAGAAAATATGAGTAATGAAGATGATATTGATATCATTGTAAGTGTAAATCAAAAAAAATGAAAGAAAGGTAATAATTAATGAAAAAATTAAAAAATAAAAATGAATTAAAAAATGAATTATATATAAAAATAGTAATTTTAATCGTTTTAATTTTATTAGTGATTATTACAAGTTTTAATACAGGAAGAAAATTTTATTTATTGAAAAATACATATTTAGAAAGTTCAACTGGAGAAGTAAATTCTGGAGTTGCGAGATGGAATTTTGATGCTAAAATTATAATGAATAATGAAGGAGAAACAAATGAATAAAGCAAAGAAAATAGTTTTTATTTTAATATATATTATTATATTTTTTTCAGTTGATGTTTTTGCAAAATATAATTGTAAATATGAACTAAAGGCATATAAATTAACACGTGATACATCTGAAATTACATATACAATATTAAGAAATATTTCGGAAGATGAATATACAAATCAAGATGTTGTGTTAACAATTGATTTGAATAAGCCAGTATATGAAATTGATGGTTTTACAATTTCTGAAGACAGGAAAAAGTTAAGTAGAACGATTAGTGAAAATGAAGAAAAAATAATAGAAGTTGAAGATATTTCGGGAAATAGAAAAGAAATTACTTATACAGTAAATAATATTGACAAAATTCCGCCTGAAATAATTGGTGTTGAAAATGGGAAAGTCTATAATTCAAATGTAACCTTGGAATATAAAGATAATATTGGAATAAAAAATGTTATTGTTGATAAGTATTCAAATTTAAAATTATCAGTAAATGATGATTATTATGATACAGAATCTTATAAAGGTACGGATTTAACAGATACCACGGCGAATATTAGAGTTGTTGAACATCCAAAAAATACAAAATACTATAAATATTATATAAATAATCAATTTAAAGGAGAAACTACCAATACACAATATACTTTTACTGGATTAAAAAAAGGAACTACATATACAATTAAAGTTGAGGCAATAGATGAAAATAAAAATGTATTACAAACAGCAACAAGAAATGTAAAAACAAAGATGTTTTCAAAAATTTCTGCCACAAAAAATTCATCTGGAACTTTTGCAGTAACATTAACTGGAATAGATTCGAGTATAGATAATGTAGTTGCTGTTGCTTATACGAATCTTAATAATCAGAATGCAACATATCCAAGCATAAAATCAAATAGAAGTTTAAGTGTAACATTTACAGCACAAGCTGTCACAGGTGATGTACAAAATGGTTACTATTATTTTCATTTACAATTATATGACAATGGTAATTTGGTGGATACAGCTTGTTGCAATGTGATATTTAAATCTACAACTTCAAGTTCAACTCCTGGAAATACTTTGTATAAATTAGTTTCTAATGGAAATTATCAAATAATAGTAACTGATTTGGCTGGAAATAAAACAGAAAAATATATAACTATAAAGAAGTAATAAATTATTTTAATAAAATAAATAGATTTATATCAATAATAAATTATAAATATATATACTATTATATAGATGTTATTTATGGATGATTGTAAATATTAATTATAAAATGGAACATTGAAAAAAGAATATACTTGAAGAGAAAGTTTTAAAATGATATAATAGCAACTAGAAAATTAATGATTGGAGAAGAGGATGAATTTATTTGGACATAAAATGAAAACATATGCTTTTGTAGGACCATCTGGAACTGGAAAAAGTTATAGAGCTCAAATGATTGCAAGTGAACGTGGAATAAATTATATAATAGATGATGGGCTTTTAATTTCAGGAAATGAAGTTGTTGCTGGAATATCTGCCAAAAAAGCTCCAACTAAAATTGAAACAGTAAGAAATGCTTTATTTCAAAATGAAGAAAGAAAAAAAGAAATACAAGCAGCTATAAAAAAGAGAAAGCCAGAGAGTATTTTGATATTAGGAACATCAGATGAAATGGTGAGAAGAATTGCAGAAAATTTAGGATTTGAACCAATATCGGAAACAATATATATAACAGATGTTGCTACTGAGGCAGAAATGCAAATGGCTAGAAACATAAGAGTAACAGAAGGAAAACATGTTATACCAGTTCCAACTTTTGCTTTGAAAAAAGATTTTTCAGGATATCTTTTAGATCCACTTCAAATATTTAAGTCAAAAGGAAGAGGAAAAGAACCATATATTTATGAAAAATCAATAATAAGACCTACTTTTAGTTATATGGGAAATTTTAAAATTTCAGATACTGTTTTTAAACAAATAATAGATGTTGTAACTGATAAAACTGAAGGTGTACATAAAATACATAGAACAATAATAAAAAAGCATGAAGGACAAAATGATGGTATATACATTTATATAGAAGTAATAATTCAATTTGGATACAATGTTAACGAAACAATGCAAACTTTAAAAAAGAAAATAATAAAAGAAATTGAAAAAATGACAGCAATGAACGTTTTAAATATGGATATAGTTGTGAAAGGTGTAAATGTTGAAACTAAAAAATAATATTATTTGATATAATATATATTAATAATAAGAAGGAAGGAGTGTATGAGAAAATCATACAAATAAGAAAATGGCTTTTGTTGTAGCGATAGATGGACCTGCTGGAAGTGGTAAAGGAACGATAACAAAATTAGTTGGGAAAAAAATGGGATTAATAAATATTGATACAGGAGCAATGTATAGATGTGTTGCATTAGAATGCTTAAATAGAAATATTTTACCAGAAGAATTAGAAAAAATAGAAAAAGTATTAGAAGAAATTGATATAAGATTTAAAAGAGATGATGAAAAAGAAATAGTATTTTTAAACGGAAATGATGTAACAGGACAAATACGTTCTACAATTGTGAATTCAAATGTTGCGAAATTTGCTGCAATAAAAATCATTAGAGATAAAATGACACCAATACAAAGAGAAATGGGAAAACAAGCAGATATAATTATGGAAGGTAGAGATATTGGAACTGTTGTATTTCCAGATGCAGATGTAAAAATATTTTTAGATTGTTCAATAGAAGAAAGAGCAAATAGACGCTTTAAGCAGAATCAAGAAAAAGGTATTAAATGTACTTATGAAGAGGTTTTAGAAAGTATTAAGGAAAGACATAAATTAGAAACAGAAAGAGAAGTTGCTCCTTTTGTACAAGCTGAAGATGCGATATATGTTGATAGCACAAAATTAACAATTGAAGAAGTTGTTAAAAAAATAGTAGAAATTATAGAAGAAAAAAGAAAAAGTATTAATAAATGATGAAATAGCGATTAATAAATTTTAATTATAAAATATTTAGTGTGAAAAAAATAAAAGGTAAGGGATAATATGAAAAGATTTTTTAGAGAAATAGGTAAGGCTTTTATTAGATTTTGTATATTGGTATATTGCAAGATTGTATATAGAGTAAAAATAATAGGAAAAGAAAATGTTCCAAAAGAAGGTGCGTTGATGTTTTGTGGTAACCACAGAACTTATTTAGATCCGCCACTAATAGTAGTTACTGCAGGAAGAGATATGCGATTTATGGCCAAAGAAGAGCTAAGGAAAAATCCATTGTTTGCGTTTTTGGGGTTTTTATTTGAAGGAATATATGTAAAAAGAGATGAAAAAGATATATCTGCATTAAAAGCAGCATTAAAGACTTTAAAAGATGGAAGATGCATCGGATTATTTCCAGAAGGAACTAGAAATGGATTAGAAAAAAATGACGGAAAAGTAAAAAATGGAGCTGCATATATGGCTTTAAAAACTGGAGCCAAAGTTGTTCCAATAGGAATTGTTGGACCAGCAAAACCATTTACAAAAAATGCAATTATTTATGGAAATCCATTAGATTTTTCAGAATATGCTACAACTAAAAAAATAGATAAAGAAGTTGAAGACAAAGTAAGTGACATTATAATGGATGAAATTATAAAACTTTCAAAAACAGAAATTTAATTTTTAAATAATATAAGTAATATAAAGTTTTAGAGGATACATAAGTATTCTCTTTTTCTTTAATAGAAAAAAGTTGACAAAATATATAAGAAGAGATATAATATTATGGTTGAAAAGATAGAGATTATGTAAAGTTAGATGCGTATAGAATCTATCTAAAAAAGATAACGATTTAAATTATATACTTTAATATAAGAAATCAAATTAAAAGGGGTAATAAAATGAATAACCAAAAAATCAGAAACGTAGCAATAATCGCACACGTTGATCATGGAAAAACTACTTTAGTAGATGCAATGCTTAGACAAAGCGGAATCTTTAGAGCAAACGAACAAGTTCAAGATAGAGTAATGGACTCAAATGACTTAGAAAAAGAAAGAGGAATTACAATTCTTTCTAAAAATACAGCTGTTCGATATAAAGACATCAAAATCAATATAGTAGATACACCAGGACACGCAGATTTCGGTGGAGAAGTAGAACGTGTTTTAAAAATGGTTGATGGTGTTGTTTTATTAGTTGACGCTTTTGAAGGTGCAATGCCACAAACAAGAGAAGTTCTTAAAAAATCTTTAGGATTAAAATTAAAACCAATAGTTGTTATAAACAAAATAGATAGACCAGGTGCTCAACCATTAAAAGTTGTTGATAGCGTATTAGATTTATTTATAGAATTGGGAGCAGATGATTCTCAACTTGAATTTCCGGTTGTTTATGCTTCTGGAAAACAAGGAACAGCAACTTTAGATTTAAATGTACCAGGTGAAAATTTAGAATGTTTATTTGAAACAATTATTAAAGAAATCGATCCACCAGCTTGTGATATGGATGGAACAATGCAAATGTTAGTTTCAAACATTGATTATGATGATTATATTGGAAGAATTTCAATTGGTAGAGTAGAAAGAGGAGCAATAGATTTAAATATGCCTGTTGCAATTTGCAAATCTGAAGATAAAGTAATAACAGCAAGAGTTGCTAAACTTTATACTTATGAAGGACTAAAAAGAATTGAAGTTGAACATGCTGAAGCAGGAGATATAGTAGCTTTATCTGGTGTTGCAGATATAAACATTGGAGATACAATTTGTGATTATAATAATCCAGAAAAAATCCCATTTGTTGATATTGATGAACCAACAGTATCTATGACATTTAGTGTTAATAATGGTCCATTTGCTGGAAAAGAAGGACAATTTGTAACTTCAAGACATATTAGAGATAGATTATTTAAAGAATTAGATAGAAATGTAAGTTTAAGAGTAAAAGAAACAGATTCAGCTGATTCATTTGAAGTTTCAGGAAGAGGAGAGCTTCACTTATCAGTTTTAATAGAAACAATGAGAAGAGAAGGATTTGAACTTTTAGTTTCTAGACCTAAAGTTATTTTCAAAGATATAGATGGAGTTAAATGCGAACCAATCGAAAGATTAGTTGTAAATGTTCCAGACGATTGTGTTGGAAATGTTATTGAAAAATTAGGTAGAAGAAAAGGTGAAATGCTAAACATGGAACCAGCTGAAGCTGGACATACAAAAATAGAATTCAAAATACCAGCTAGAGGTATAATTGGATATAGAACTGAATTCTTAACAGATACAAAAGGTGAAGGAACAATGAATCACATTTTTGATTGTTATGAACCATATAAAGGAGATGTTCAATCAAGAGTTAGAGGAACAATAGTTGCTTTTGAGGCTGGAAAATCAATTACTTATGGATTATACAATGCTCAAGATAAAGGTGATTTATTTATCGGACCTGGTGTTGAAGTTTATGAAGGTATGATTGTTGGATTAAACTCAAGAGGAGAAGATTTAGCAATTAACGTATGTAAAGAAAAACATTTAACAAATACAAGAGCTTCTGGATCTGATGATGCACTAAGACTTGTTCCACCAATTCAAATGAGCTTAGAAAAAGCTATTGAATTTATTCAAGATGACGAACTTGTTGAGGTTACACCAAAATCACTTCGTTTAAGAAAGAAAATTTTAAATAATAAAGATAGAGAAAGAGCAGCAAGACAAAGCGCTAATTCATAATCAAAATATTATAAATCAATATAAAAATATAATCGTATGTACGAAATGAAATTTTGATGATGATTATATAGGGATAAACATAAAAACCGTTTTGCAAATTTGGCAAAGCGGTTTTCGATTATATCAATTATAATATTGATATAACCAAATGCTAAATAGGATATGGATTGAAAATGTATATGTAAGTTTAAATAATAAAGAGGTAAAAGATGTTTAATGAACAAGAATTTGAAATTTTAAAAAAAGATGCTTTAGAAAATCATATTCCAATTATAATGGATGATACTTTAGAAAAAATTAAAGAAATATTAGAAACTGAAAAACCAAAAAGAATTTTAGAAATTGGAACTGCTGTTGGATATTCAGCAAGCTGTTTTGCAAGATATTCAGAACCAGATGTTATTGTTGATACAATAGAGCTTGATGAAGAAAGAGCAAAACAAGCTATTGAAAACGTTAAAAAAATTGGAGTAGATAAAAATATAAACATTATGATTGGAAATGCAGTTGAAATATTACCAACACTTTCTGATGAGTATGATATAGTATTTATAGATGCGGCCAAAAGTAAATACTCTATTTTCTTAGAAGAAGGAATTAGATTAATACGAAATGGTGGATTAATTTTAGCTGATAACGTTTTATATAAAGGCTATGTAATGAGTGATTATAATAAACATAAACAAAGAACAGCAGTTAGACATTTAAGAGAATATATAAAAGAAGTAACTGAAAATCCAAACCTTCAAACAGAAATTTTAGAAATTGGAGATGGATTAGCTATTACAAGAGTGACTAAATAAATGTAGAAATTATGATGAAAGTTCAAGATTTTTATACGAATATTAACAATTTTGGACATTTTTTTTATAAAAAACTGCTACAAAGGAATGTTTGAATGGAGTTGACATAAATGAAAAAGAAATGTTATAATTATAGAGACATTTTTATAGGAGGTGTAACATGTTATTTCGGAAAGAAAGAGTAAATATTTCTGAGGAATGCATGGGGTGGCTGGAGAAATCCGGTTCATTTATTGTGAAGCAGGAACAGGCAAAGGCAATGTATGACAAAAGATGCGCTGAAATCCAAGATGATGTATTACGCGCAGTCATGACTGTATCCAAAGAACCTGCTTCAACAGATGGAAAGGCCGAAGTCATGGTCGAAGTACGCTTGGAGAAATCCGAAGCTATGAACGTGATGGTGATAGTCACCAGAGTGTATGCTGTAGTGTACACCCGCAACAAGCGGAAGTACTATGTGATGTTAGACGAGCAAAGACGTGCTAAAAAATCATTTAAGATTGGTACTGATATTGCAATCAGTATTAATGGAGATGATTTTGTTGAAGTACTGAAAAACGTCGAAATCAAGACATATCGTATTTCCATGTGAGATTGCAAGTCTCGGAACTTCGGTTCCGGGACTTGTTTTCTTTATATTATAAATTAGTTAATTGAGTTTTGTCGCTGACTATAACTTAAATTTAAAACTTATATTATTGACTATTTTATAAACTTGTAATAGAATATCTTCGAAAATTAATAATATAAATAAAGTATAATTTATTAAATAAACAATATTTTATAGCAAAATAGTATTAATAAATTATAGTATAAATTATAAAGGCAAAATAAATGTTTAAATTTATTTAAAAGGTGAAAAATATGATTATTGATGGTAAAGAACAATTTGTAATGACGGTAATTATGGCTGCTGGAAAAGGTACTAGAATGAAATCTAGAAAATCAAAACTAGTACATAAAATATTTGATAAAGAACTGGTAAAAAGAGTTACAGAACTTGCTACAAATATTGGTTCAGATGAAGTGATTGCTGTTGTTGGACATTTAAGAGAACAAGTAGAAGATGTATTAAAAGATACTGTAAAATATGCATATCAAGATGAACTTTTAGGAACTGGTCATGCAGTTATGCAAGCAGCTAAATATTTAGAAGGAAAAAAAGGAAAAGTTGTTATTCTTTATGGAGATGTTCCTATTATAAGAGAAACAACATTAAAAACTTTAGTTGAAAAAAGTATAAAAAATAAAGAATATGCTACTCTTTTAACAGCTATATATGAAAATCCAACTGGATACGGAAGAATTATTCGTGATGAAGGTGGAAATATAAAAGCTATCGTAGAAGAAAAAGATGCTAATATGTTTGAAAAAGAAATAAAAGAAATTAATTCTGGTATTTATTGCTTTGATATTGAAGAATTATTAGCAGCTTTAGAACACATTCAACCAAACAATGCTCAAGGAGAATATTATTTAACTGATGTTATTAAAATTATGAATGACAAAGGTTTAAAAACTGGAGCTGTTATTGTTGAAGATAACACAGAAATTCTTGGTGTTAATGATAGAGCACAACTTGAACTTTTAACAAGAGTTTTAAGAATGAGAAATAATGCATATCATATGAAAAATGGTGTTACTATTGAAGATGAAAATTCAACATATATTCATGATGATGTAATAATTGGAATGGATACTGTTATTCGTCCAAATACAATTATTAAAAGCGGCGTTATAATTGGAGAAAATTGTGAAATTGGACCAAATGCGTATATTAGAGAAAATTGTATAATAGGAAATGAAGTAAAAATTGGTAATTGCGTAGAAATTAAAAATGTAAAAATCGGAGATAGAACTAAAGTTCCTCATTTTATTTATTTAGGTGATGCTGAAGTTGGAGAAGATGGAAATATTGGTTGTGGAACTATAACATGCAATTACGATGGAGTAAACAAAAATAAAACTGTTATAGGAGATAGGGCGTTTATAGGTTCTAATGTCAATTTCGTTGCACCAGTAACTATTGGTGATGATGTCTTAATTGCCGCTGGTTCAACAATAACAGAAGATGTTCCATCAAATAATATGGGAATTGCTAGAGAAAAACAAACAAATAAAGAAAGAAAATAAGTAAAAGGAGTTACAAAAATTAATGAAATTAGAAGTGGTATGGCTTGTTATAAAATTTATAGCACTAATTTTAACAAGTTTTGAACTTTTTTCTATTATCACAAATAAAAATAAAAAAATGTCAATAGCTGGAACTTTCGTTCTGGCTTTTTCTGGTTGTGTGATGTGGAATTTAGATAAAATAGATTCTTTAGTATTAGGAAGTTTAATAACAATTTTAACTAATAGAATTATAAAAGAAAAAAGTTATAAAAAAATAATTCCAATGATGCTTATTGTAATCGTTAGTAGTATTGGATATATGTATACTTTTAGACCATTTGCAATTAGTTTTGGATATGTTTTTTTTGCTTTAATGTTATGGATTATTCTTCAAAATAGAAATTGTTTGAAAG
This sequence comes from Clostridia bacterium, assembly GCA_017536685.1. Lineage (GTDB taxonomy): Bacteria > Bacillota > Clostridia > TANB77 > CAG-508 > Scatovivens. Next base: position 28,514 of record JAFXGW010000032.1, read on the forward strand.
ATGATAAAAAGAAAATAATTATTCTAAGCGTTACTGCTATATTTAGTGTTTTTGGCGCTGTTTGTGCAGAACTATTTTTTGGAAATTGTTATACAGATTATATAGAAAACAATTTAAGTTTTGGTTTTTCTGGATTATTTACATATTTATATGCCCCGCTATTACCATTTAACAATGTAAAAGAACCTAGTATATGGGCTGGAATCATTTCGATTGTTCCAATACCTATGTGTATTGCACTATATTATATGTATAAAGAAGAAAAACATTCTGAGTTTTTACTTCCAATGACAGTTGTTACCGTATTAGAAACAGTTTATTGTATATCTGGATTTCCAGAAATAGTGAGTAAATTTACAATGTTGTCTAGTGTTGCAGCTGTGCGAGTTGTTCCAGCTGTTCAATTTGCCAATATATTTTTGATGTTTTACTTTCTAGAAAACATCAAAGAATCATTATTTAGTATGAAATATGCAATAAGAATTACGGTAATATCAATATGTATGTTGGTTTTTATAAAATATCCAACAATATTTTCATCAAAAGGATTTTTATATATATTTGTAACAGAACTAAGTTTGCTAACTTTTATGTTTTTAAATTATTCAGATAAAAAATATAGAAAAGTATTTTTGGTATTTTTGAGTTGTATTTCAATAATTGGTGGGGTACCAGTACTATTTTTGAGGTAGAAATAATATAAGTGAGTCATAAATTATAAAAATAGACTTGTAAAGGCTTTGTGACTAATGTTTGAAGTTTTGTGAAAAGTTTGTGTATTTTGTGAAATGACTGTAAAAAGCTTTGACATTGGGAAAAGCTGTGATATAATGCGGATATCAAATTTATTAATAGAGGAAGGAAAAAAATGAAAAAAGTTTTATTAATCGGAGCAGATGGAATGCTTGGAGGAGAATTAAGAGAAAGATTAGAAAAAATATATGATGTAACAGGGACAACATTACAAACATTAGATATTACAGATAGAGATGCAGTTTTTGCTAAAGCCGCTGAAGTAAAACCTTATTTTATAATAAACTGTGCTGCCTATACAAATGTTGATGGTTGCGAGGTTAACACCGAATTGGCGATGGCTGTAAATGGAACAGCAGTAGCTAATATTGCAGAGGCAGCAAAAGCTCAAAATGCAACGTTTATTCATATTAGTACAGATTATGTATTTCCAGGAAATTTACCAGTAGATCAAATTTATACAGAAGAAATGGAACCAGCTCCAGTAAGCGCTTATGGAAGAACCAAATTAGTTGGTGAACAAAATGCAGCAAAAGCTGAAAAATATTATATTTTAAGAACAGCTTGGCTTTATGGATTAGGTGGAAAAAACTTTGTAAAAACAATGCTTAATTTATCAAAAACAAGAGATGAATTAACGGTTGTTGATGATCAACATGGAAGTCCAACATCTACAACTACTCTTTGCAAAATAATAGAAGGAATTATGGAAAAAGAACCTGAATATGGAGTGTATCATTCAACAAATGAGGGATTTACGACATGGTGCAAATTTACAAGAAAAATATTTGAACTTGCAAATATATCTACAAATGTTAAAGCTATTACTTCAAAAGAATATAAAGAGATGTATCCACAATCAAGTGATAGACCTTCAAATAGCCAATTATCAAAAGAAAAATTAAAAAACGTAGGAATAATACCTGAAGCATGGGAAGTGGCTTTAGAGGAATATTTAAAGGAGGAATTAAAATAATGAAAGGAATTATTTTAGCAGGAGGAAGTGCTACAAGACTTTATCCAATTACACTTGCTGTTTCAAAACAAATGTTACCAGTTTATGATAAACCAATGATTTATTATCCATTATCAACATTAATGATGGCAGGAATTAGAGAGGTATTAATAATATCTACACCAGTTCATTTACCAGCATTTGAAAGTTTACTTGGTGATGGTTCGAGATTTGGTATGAAATTTGAATATAAAGTCCAAGAAAAACCAGTTGGACTAGCTGATGCTTTTATATTAGGAGCGGATTTTATTGGAGATGATAATGTTGCTTTAATATTAGGAGATAACATGATTTATGGTTCACGTGTTCAACGCGTATTAAAAGCAGCTAGCAACCTAAAAGAAGGTGGAATTATATTTGGTTACCAAGTTGCAGATCCAACTTCTTATGGTGTAGTTGAAATAGATTCTACAGGTAAAGCTCTTTCAATAGAAGAAAAACCTGAAAATCCAAAATCTCATTTTGCAGTTCCAGGAATTTATTTCTATGATAATGAAGTTGTAAAAATTGCAAAAAATATAAAACCATCTCCAAGAGGAGAATTAGAAATAACTGATGTTAACAAAACATATATGGAAAAAGGAAAGTTACAAGTTATACCTTTAGGAAAAGGTTATGCTTGGTTCGATACAGGTTCTGCTGATAGACTTGCAGATGCTTCTGACTATGTTAAAGCTATAGAATTAAGACAAGGTGTTCAAATAGCTTGTTTAGAAGAAATAGCTTATAAAAATGAATGGATTGATAAAGAAAAACTTTTAACAGAAGCAGAAAAATACAAAAAAACAGAATATGGAAAATATTTAAAAAGAGTTGCGGAACAAGATCCAAAACAATATGAAGAAATTTTTGAAAGCAATTTATTTGAAGCAAATTAATTGAAGAAATTAATAAAGAGAAGTGATTAGGCTGTAAATGAAAATAGATTTTACAGCTTAATTACTGCCTAAAATAATATTTCAAAATATATTTATTATATTAAGCTACTTGAAAAGTATTAATTTTTTTGATATAAAAAAGAGGAAAATAATTAAGTAAAAAATCAATTTTGAAAGGAAGAAAAAAATGGGTAAATTTACAAGAATTGATACTTCAATTAAAGGTGTATATGTTATTGAACCAACTGTTTTTGGAGATAACAGAGGATATTTCATGGAAACATATAGCAAAAAAGACTTTGAAGAAATAGGAATAACAAATGAATTTGTTCAAGACAATCAATCAAAATCAAAAAAAGGTGTTTTAAGGGGATTACATTTCCAAAAAGAAAACACACAAGCAAAATTAGTTAGATGCTTAAAAGGTGAAGTTTTTGATGTTGCAGTTGATTTAAGACCTGGAAGTGAAACTTATGGTAAGTGGGAAGGAGTTATTCTTTCAGAAGAAAACAAAAAAATGTTTATGATTCCTAGAGGATTTGCTCATGGATTCTTAGTATTATCTGAAGAAGCTGAATTCGCCTATAAATGTGATGATGTATATAATCATGCAGGAGAAGGTGGATTAAAATGGAATGATCCAGATGTTGGAATTGTTTGGCCAGAAGTTCCAGGAATGAAACCAGAAGAATATTTAACATCTGAAAAAGATGGAAAATGGCCATCTTTAGCAGAACTTAAAAATACTGATTTATTTCAAAATTTAAAATAAATATTATGAATAAAATTCGAAAAACAAACGAGTATAACTAGGCATCTGAAACGAAAAAAGTAAAGGAGCATATATATTATATGTGACTGCTTTTTGAGTGAAGATAACTACGTTAGACGAAGTATAGTTTTGAATAATATGGAGGAAAAAAATGAAAAACATACTAGTAACAGGTGCAGCAGGATTCATAGGAGCAAATTTTGCTGAATTAATGGTAAAAAAATACGAAGGAAAATACAATATAATTGTATTTGATAAATTAACTTATGCGGGAAATCTACATAACTTAGATAATATAAAAGATAAAATAACATTTGTTCAAGGTGACATTTGTGATTTTGATTTTGTAAAAGAAACATACAAAAAATATGATATAGATGCAGTTGTTCACTTTGCAGCTGAATCACATGTTGATAATAGTATAAAAAATCCATTTGTGTTTACACAAACAAATGTAATTGGAACACATACTTTATTGGAAGCAGCTAAACAATTCTGGGGAGAAGGAAGTGAAAATAAATTTGTTCACGTTTCAACAGATGAAGTTTATGGAACTCTTGGAGAAACAGGATATTTTACAGAGAAATCTCCAATTCAACCAAACAGTCCATATTCATCATCAAAAGCATCATCAGATTTAATAGCTTTAGCGTATTGTGAAACATATAAAATGAATGTAACGGTTACAAACTGTTCAAATAACTATGGACCATACCAACACCATGAAAAATTAATACCACATATGATTTCAAAAGCATTAAAAGATGAACAATTACCAGTTTATGGACAAGGTTTAAATATTAGAGATTGGTTATTTGTTGAAGATCACTGCGAAGCTATTGATATTGTATTACACCAAGGAAGAAAAGGTGAAAGATACAATATTGGTGGACACAACGAAAAAAGAAATATTGAAATTGTTAAATTAATATTAGAAAGATTAGGAAAACCAGAAAGCCTAATTTCTTATGTTGAAGATAGAAAAGGTCATGATTACAGATATGCAATCGATCCTACAAAATTAAAAGAAGAATTTGGTTGGGAACCAAAAACAATGTTCAAAGATGGTATTGTAAAAACTATAGATTGGTATTTAGCTCATCCAGAATATTTAATGAAATAATGTAACAAAACTTCTAGTGAATAGCTAGAAGTTTTTTATTGTACAATTATATAATTTTGCTGTTTAAGAAACTATTTGTCTGTATATCATTACGATTTCTTGTTCAAGCTAATTCTAAACAAAAATCTAAATAAATATTGTCAGCGCCCTCATTAAAAATGAGATTCCCTAACAATATTTATAAAGATTTTCTAGTTTAGAATTACTTTCAATACGAAATCTTCACTCTATACAGACAAATAGTTTCTTATTAATAAAATTTATGAAATAAAAGAATAATAATTGTATTAATATTTTAGCTCTAAAAATTCACATAAATGGGCTGTTTTTTGTTGAAAAAAAATACAGATAATGATAGAATTACTAAGTAAAAATATAAATTTTTAAATATGAAAAATAAAGGGAAAATAAAAGTGAAAAAATTAAATTTTTTGAAAAGATTAAGTAGATTTAGAAATATCATTTTAATAGTATTAGATATATTATGTATTGCTGTAGCTTATTTTTTTGGTGTTTTACTTGTATCAGAAGATACATTGTTTAATATTTCATCATACTATGCAAATAGATTAGCAGGTACTATAGGAATCTCTGTAATTGTTTACCAAGCAGTGTTTCATTTAACTAAAAAATATAAACAAATAATAAGATATGAAAATTCTAAAGATTATTTAAGTTATATTGCACTAGCAATAATATCTTCAGTAATTGTATCTATAATAAGAGAAATATTTAATCTTCACATTGCGACAGCCAAACTAAATATTTTAGCAGGAATTTTTATAGGAATAATGATGGTTTCTTATAGAATAATTGCAAGATATATGTTAATTGCAGATGTTGTGAATAAAGGGATTATTGTAAGAAAAGAAAATCAAAAAAATGTGTTAATTATTGGGGCTGGAAATGCTTCACATGAAATAATTAACGCAATTCAAATGAATATGCAAGACAAATATAATATTGTAGGTATTATAGATGATAATCCTAAAAGACAAGGATTTACTGTTTCAAGTGTAAAAATAATTGGAAACAGAAATAATATTCCTGAAGTTTGTGAAAAAAATAATGTGGATTTAATTTTCTTCTCTATCGCTAATATAGACAATGAAAATAAAAAACAAATTCTAAATATTTGCCAATCAACAAAATCAAAAGTTAGAATTCTTCCTGGAATGAGAGAAATTGTTAGAGATAAACAATTATTTGAAAATCTAAGAGATGTTGAAATAGAAGATTTACTTGGAAGAGAACCAATAAAATTAGATAATGAAAATATTGAAAACTTAATAAAAAATAAAGTTATCTTGGTTACAGGTGGCGGTGGATCAATCGGTTCGGAGCTTTGTAGACAAATTGCCAAATACAAACCTGAATGTTTAGTCTTATTAGATATTTATGAGAATAGTTTATATGATATAGAACTTGAATTAAAATCAAAATATCCAAAATTAAAAATAGAAGCCATTATTGCTAGTGTGAGAGATAAAAAAAGATTGGAAAGTGTTTTTGAAAAATATCATCCATATTTAGTATTTCATGCAGCAGCACATAAACATGTTCCATTAATGGAGAATAGTTCATTAGAAGCAATAAAAAATAACATATTTGGAACTTACAATGTTGTAGAAGCTTGCGATAAATATAAAGTAAAACGTTTTATTTTAATATCAACAGATAAAGCTGTTAATCCTACAAACATAATGGGAGCAACAAAAAGAATTTGTGAGATGATTGTACAAGCCAAAAATAAAGTAAGTGAAACTGAATTTGCAGCTGTACGTTTTGGAAATGTTTTAGGTAGTAATGGTTCTGTAGTCCCTTTATTTAAAAAACAAATTGCTGACCGGTGGACCGGTTACTGTAACTCATAAAGAAATAACAAGATTTTTTATGACAATACCAGAAGCGGTTGAACTTGTTCTTCAGGCTATGACTTATGCAGCTGGTGGAGAAATTTTTGTTTTAGATATGGGACAACCAGTTAAAATATATGATTTGGCGGTAAGTTTAATAAAACTATCTGGATTGATTCCAAATGAAGATATAAAAATTGAGTTTACAGGACTAAGACCAGGTGAAAAACTTTATGAAGAACTTTTAATGGGAGAAGAAGGATTAGAAAAAACTTCTCATAATAAAATTTTTGTTGCAGAGCCTCTAGATATAACAATGGAAGATATTAAAGAAAAACTTAATAAATTTGAAGAACTATTAAGTTCTGGTGAAGAAAAAGTAAAACTTCAAGATGTGAAAAATGTTATGAAATTAGTTGTGCCAACATATAAAGAAGCGGATGAAGTAAATAAAAGAAAAGAGGAATAGTTTATGAAAAAAATATATTTAGCATCACCACACATGTCTGATGAAAAATACGAAGAAAAATATGTAAAAGAAGCATTTGACACAAACTGGTTGTCAACAGTTGGTGAAAATTTAAATGAATTTGAAATGTCTGTAAGAGAATATTTAGGATTGAATGCAAGTGTAGGATTAGGAAGTGGAACTTCTGCGATTCATCTTGGATTAAAAGCATTAGGAGTAAAAAAAGATGATATAGTTTTTGTATCTGATTTAACATTTTCTGCAAGTGTAAACCCAATAATATATGAATCAGCAACACCAGTTTTTATTGATTCAGAATATGCAACTTGGAATATGAGTCCAAAAGCATTAAGAAAAGCATTTGAAAAATATACGCCAAAAGCAGTTGTTGTTGTTCATTTATATGGACGTGCTGCTAATATGAAAGAAATTGTAAAAATATGTGAAGAACATAATGTTCCAATTTTAGAAGATGCAGCAGAAGGGCTTGGAACAATTTATGAAGGAAAATATCTAGGAACTTATGGCAAATGTGGAGCTCTTTCATTTAATGGAAATAAAATAATTACAACAACTGGTGGAGGAATGCTTGTTTCAAATGATGAAGCTTTAATAAATAAAGCTAGATTCTGGTCTACACAAAGTAAAGATCCAGCTCGTCATTATCAACATTCTGAAATTGGATATAATTACAGAATGAGTAATGTTTTAGCAGGAATTGGTAGAGGTCAAATGAAAGTTCTCGAAGAAAGAATTGCTAAAAAGAATGAAATATTTAATAAATATAAAGAAGCTTTTAAAGGGATTGATGATATTGAAATGATGCCAGAAAATGAAAATGAAAGATCAAACCAATGGTTATCAGCAATGACTTTAAAAGAAAATTCAAAAATAAAACCATTAGATATAATTCTTGCTTTAGAAAAAGAAAATATAGAATCAAGACCAGTTTGGAAACCAATGCATCTTCAACCTGTTTTTGAAAAATATGATTTTATAAATGAAAATGAATCTGGAATTAGTGTTGGAGAAGATTTATTTAATAGAGGAGTATGCTTGCCATCAGATACAAAAATGACAGATGAGGATATGGAAAGAATTATAAAAATAATTAAAAATTTATTTAATTAAAATTTGTAAAATAACTAAATGAAAGAACAAAAAGATAGAAGAGAAATGTAAAAACAATATAAAGGTGCAATAAAAATAAATCAATATAACATTCAATAAATGAAGTATGGAGGGAATAATGAAAAAACTCGCAATAATTGGTGGAGGAAGAATGGCTGGAATTTTTGCTAAAAATGCTAGAGAAATTGATGTTGAAACACATTGTTTTTCACCTCAAAAAGGAATAATTGAAAAAGAACTATTCGATTATTATTATGATATAGATGTTTTGAATGTTGAAAAAGTATTGGAAATTTGCAAAAAAATAAAAATAGATGGAGTAGTTGCTACTACAGAATTAACTATTGCGCCAGCTGCATATGTGGCTGAAAAAATGAATTTGATTGGAATACCATTCGAGAATGCAATAAATATAACTAATAAATACCATAATAGAAGAGTAACTCAAAATGTTGAGGGATTATGCCATCCAAGATATGCAGAAGTTTATAGTATTGATGAAATATTAAAGCTAAATTATAACTATCCAATAATTTTAAAGCCAACATCAAAAGGTGGTAAGAGAGGTATAACAGTTATAAGAGATGAAAGTCAAATTGAAGAAGCATTTTCGTATGCGATGAAAGAATCAGGTAATGTACTACCATTCATAGTTGAAGAATTTATTGAAGGGGAAATGGAATGTTCAGTTGAAAGTCTTTCATATAAAGGGAAAAACCATGTTATTCAAGTGACAGAAAAAATGACTTCAGGAGCACCACATTGTGTAGAATTAGCTCATCATCAACCAGCAAATATTTCATCAAAAATGAGAGAAAAAATAGAAGATGTAATTGAAAGAGCATTATCTTATGTGGGAATTGAAAACGGACCTTGTCATACAGAAATAAAAATAAAAGGTGAAGATATATATTTAATAGAATTTAATGCAAGACCTGGAGGAGATCACATAGCTCATCCTTTAACAGAACTAAGCACAGGATATCCGTATATAAAGGAAGTAATAAAAATTGCATTGGATGATTTTAAAGATGTGAATAAAGAATTGTTTTTAAAAAAGTGCGCTGGAGTAATATTTGTCACTGAACAAACAAAAGAATTCAAAAAAATTTTTGATGAATGTGAGAATTACGAATGGTGTTACAAAAAAAATTATATTGGAGATGAATTAGATTACATAGTTCATAATGACGGGTTTAATAAAAATTATTTTATTTATTGTAGTGATAATAGACCTACATTTAAATAAGAGAACAAGAAATTGATTATAAGAATATTTAAAATATTAATATAAAAAGTTATTTGGTGAATAATAAAAGGGAAAATATTTATTGTTCAAAAAAATAAATATGGAGAAACAAATGTATAAAAAATATATAAAAAGACTTTTAGATGTTGTAATAAGCTTAATCGCTCTAATTGTGTTATCGCCAGTTATGCTAATAGTAGCAATATTGGTTAGAATAAAATTAGGGAGCCCTGTAATTTTCAAACAAGAAAGACCAGGAAAAGATGGAAAGATTTTTAAACTTTATAAATTCAGGAGTATGTCGGATAAAAAAGATGAAAATGGAAATTTGCTTCCAGATTCAGAAAGACTTACAAAATTTGGAAAAATTTTAAGAGCAACTAGTCTAGATGAATTGCCAGAATTTGTAAATATTTTGAAAGGTGAAATGAGTTTAATTGGTCCAAGACCATTAGCTGTTTGCTATTTACCTTATTACAATGAAAAAGAAAAACATAGACATGATGTTAGACCTGGTTTAACTGGCTTAGCCCAAATAAATGGAAGAAATGCTTTAAATTGGGATGATAGATTTGCTTTTGATATTGAATATGTTGAAAATATTACTTTTATGAATGATTTAAAAATACTATTAAAAACAGTTCTTAAAGTATTAAAAAGAGACGGTGTAGTAGTTAGTGGAACAGGAACAACAATTGATTTTGATGAATATAGAAAAGCGCAATTAAAAGAAAATGAAGCAAACAATAAAGTAGAAAATGATGAAAGTAGAAAAGAGTAATTATTAGAAAATAAATTAATAAAATATATTTGTATAAAATGAAAATTAAACAGATTAATTAAGAAAAACATATAACAGAATACAAAAACAAACCTAATGATTAAAGGAATATAGATGAAAAAAAGAGTATTAGTTTTAAATTGTGGAACACTAGCATCTACAGATTTAAATATGGCTTTAAGATATAATGATGAATTTGAAATTTGGGGTGCTTCAACTAATGAAAATCATGGAATATATGTGTATAAAAATTATATAGATGACATTCCGAATATTAGTGATAAAAATTTTATAGAGGTCTTAAATCAAAAAATAAAAGAATATGACTTTAAATTTATTATTACGCCACATGAAGATTTATCACTTTTTTTACAAGAGCACAATTCTGAAATTAATGCAACAATTGTATGTTCAGAGTATGAAACGGCTTTGCTTTGTAGATATAAATCTAAAACTTATGAAAAAATGAAATCTTATGATTTTATCCCAAAAGTTTATAGAAGAGAAGATGTAGAGGAGTTTCCTGTTTTTTGCAAAAAAGATACAGATCAAGGAGGAATGCATGCATATAAAGTTGAAAATAAGGAAGACTTAAATAAGTATGTATCATCTGATGAAATGATTATTTGTGAGTATTTACCAGGCGAGGAAGTTACAATAGATTGCTTTACAAATAAAAATGGAAAACTTCTATATTGCAGTCCAAGAGCAGCAGATAGAATACTTGCAGGAATTGATGTTCATGCAAGAAGAATTGAACTGTCGGATGAAATAAAATATATTGCAGAAAGCTTAAATAAAGAAATTAGATTTAGAGGATTTTGGTTTTTCCAAATAAAAAAAGATAAACATGGAAAATTTAAATTATTAGAAATTGCAACAAGACTTGCAGGTGCATTTGCACTAAATAAAAGTTTAGATGTTAATTTGCCACTTATGGCATTAAAAGATTTTGATGAACAAGAAGTTGAAATAATATTTAATGATATAAAAGTTGAAGTAGATAAACAATTTTTTTCAAAGTATTTATTGGATTTAAAGTATGATGAAGTATATGTAGACTTTGCAACTTGTTTTGAGAATACGGAAATAATTAATACATTATTAATTATGTACATATATCAATGCATTAATAAAAACAAAAAGTTAATATTAATTTCAGAAAATGATGTAGAGTCATTTTTAGAAAATAAAAAAATTAATATTAATGTTTTTTCCAAAATAATAAAACCTAAAATGATAGAAAAAGAAATGCAGAAAAATTCGATTTTAATATCCAATAATGAAGAATTAAAAAATAAACTAAAAAAAGAAAGAGGAATATGTTGTTTCTCTAGTAATTTCGTAGAAGCATTGATAGACTGGAAAGCTTAAAAGAAAGGTTTATTATTATGCTAAAAATGAAATTGTTGGAAGAAGAAGATTTAAAAGTTGCTAAAAAATTTTTTAAAGAAATAAAATTTTATATGGCAAGAACAGCTCTAGAAGGTTATATGGGGAATGTTAGAGTTGATAATATAGATTCACCAACAATTTCATTTGTAGAATTTGGAAATTTTTTATATATTGATGGAAATCCGAATTCTGAAATTGCTAAGCAAGCATTAAAAGATATAAAAGATTTTAAAGTTATAATTGCTAATGAAAATTGGTTTGAGCTAATAGAAAAAACATTTTCTTCAAATTTAGAAAAAGGTTCTAGATTTTCGATAAAAAAAGATACAAAATTTGATAAAAGAAAATTGAATGAATTTATCAATTTGTTAGATAAAAAATATCAAATTAAATCTATTGATAAAAATTTGTATAAAAAAATTCAAAATACAAATTCTTATGTTACTAATTTAAAAATGTCAGACAATTATGAAAAGTATGGGATTGGATATTGTGCAATAAATGAAAAAGACGAAATTGTTGGTCTTGTAACTTCAAATGCGGTTTATAACAAAGGTATTGAAATTAATTTAAAAGTTGATGAAAATTATAGAAGGAAAGGAATTGCTACTGCAATTTCATCAAAAATTATTTTAGATTGTTTAGATAAAAACATATATCCTAGTTGGGATGCGGCTAATATGAATTCTGTTAATTTGGCTGAAAAATTAGGATATGAATTTGATTCAGAATATAGAATTTATAAAGTAAATAAAGATTATTAAAAATAAGGAATTAAGTAATGGAAATAGGTAGTGAATATTGGAAATTAGATGAAGAACTAAATAATGATAATAAAGAATTTTGGAATATAGGAAATGATGTTAAGTTTACATTATCTGGTAGAACATCGATTTATTATGTATTAAAAAATATTTTATTAAAAAAGAATGTGCAAAAAGCATATATGCCATCATATTGCTGCAATTCAATGGTACAAGCTTTTGAAGAATTGGGGGGTGAAGTCGAATATTATGATGTTTATTATAATAGTGGTCTAAAATATAATATTGATAAAGATGAAGAATTCGATATCTTTTTTGCTATGAACTACTTTGGATATTCTGAAACAAACATGGAAGAATATATTAAATATTTTAAAGCAAAAGGTAAGATTGTAATAGAAGATATTACACATTCAATCTTAAGTACAAAAAGTTTTTGTGAAGATTCTGATTATTTAGTAGGAAGTTTAAGAAAATGGTTTCCTATAAATTGTGGGGAATTGCTGTTGCTTTAAAATCTTATTTTGACTTAGAGTTAAAAGAAGAATCAAATGAAGAATTAATAAAAATAAAAAATGAAGCGATGCAAAACAAAAAAGAATATATTGAAAATAAAAATGGTGAAAAAGAAACATTTTTAAAGCAATACACAGAAAGTAATAGATTATTAGAAGAAGATTATAAAAATTATTCAATAGATCAAAAATCTTATGAAATTATTATGAAAATTGATTTGAATAAAATAATAAATAAAAGAAAACAAAATGTACAAGCAATTTATAAAAAGTTATCAAATAATCCCAAAATCAATTTTTTGATAGAAAATTATAATGGAACCGATTGTTTATTGTTTGTTCCAATAATTTTAGAAAATAGTTTAAGAAACTCTTTAAGAAAATTTTTGACAGAAAAAGAAATATACTTACCAGTACATTGGCCGTTAGATGAAAAATTAAATAATATTTTTGACCAAGAATTATCTCTAGTTTGTGATCAGAGATATTCAAAAAAAGAAATTGAAAATTATTTAGAAGTTATAATTGATTATTTAAATACAAATTAATTATAAAATAAAATTACTATAGAAATGAAATTTGTAAAAATTAATAAAATAGACTTTTTGGTAGTGAATTTTGAATTATAGAAATAATTAAAATAATTTATATGATTAATGAAAGGTGGATTAAATGAAAGAAGTAAAAGATATATATTTTGATGAAAATTATGGAAAATTATATGAAAAAATAGAAGATGGAAAAGCAAATATTTTTGAATATGAAGATGAAAATGGAAAAATAACAAATCAATTTTTAATGAGAAGAATACCAGAGGAAATTGATGGGAAAAATTTTTTTGATTTAGTAACCCCATATGGATATGGTGGCCCGGTAATAGAATTTTCAAATAATAAAGAAAAATTACTAGAAAATTATGAAAGAGAATTTACTAAATATTGTTTGGAAAATAATATTGTAAGTGAATTTATCAGGTTCCACCCAATTGTAAAAAACTATGAAGACTTTAAAGATATGTATAACGCAAAATATATGAGAAAAACATTAGTTACAAAATTAGATGAAGAAGATCCAGTAACAAATCAGTTTGGAAAGAGTTGCAGAAAGAATATAAGACAAGCTTTAAATAAAGGTGTTACTTACAAAGTAACAAAATCTCCTGAAAATATAGGCGCTTTTAAAGAAATTTACTATTCAACAATGGATAGAAATAATGCTACAGATTACTATTATTTTGAAGACGAATATTTTAATGATATTTTAAAATATTATAAAGAAAATACTATTTTAATAGAAGCTATTTATGAAGGAAAAACGATTGCAGCAGGTATTTATTTTACTTATAAAGATATTATTCATATACATCTTTCAGGAACATTAAATGAATATTTATTTTTATCTCCAGCTTATATTTTGAGATATGCGGTAACTCTTTGGGGAATTGAAAATGGATATAAATTAATTCATCATGGTGGGGGACGTTCTAATAGTGAAGAAGATAGTTTATATTTATTTAAAAAGAATTTTGCAAAATTATATGATGTTGATTTTTATATAGGAAAAAGAATTTGGAATCAAAATGTTTATACAAAATTATGTGAAATGAAAAATATAGATCCAAATGAAGCGTTTTTCCCTGCATATAGAAAACATTAATATTTAACAAAAGAAAATATAAAAAAGGTGTGATAATAAAATGAAGAAAAAAATTTTGATAATAGCTAATTTTACAAAATTACCTTGGGAACAAGGAAATAGTAGATTTCCATATATAATCAATTTAATAGATAAAGAAAAATATGAAGTAGAATTAGTAACTTCAAGTTTTTCTCACGGAGATAAAAAACAAAGAGAAGACAAATCTGATGAAAGTAAATTAGATTATAAAATAACATTAATTCATGAACCAGGATATAAGAAAAATGTATCTTTAAAAAGATTTTATTCTCATCATGTGTTTGCAAAAAATGTCGAAAAGCATTTAGGAAATATAGAAAAGCCAGATATAATATATTGTGCAGTTCCTTCATTAGATGTTGCAAAAGTTGCTGCAAAATATGCAGAAAATAATGATATTAAATTTGTTATTGACATACAAGATTTATGGCCAGAAGCATTTAAAATGGTATTCAATATTCCAGTAATAAGTAGTATAATTTTTTATCCAATGAAAAAGACTGCTGATTACATATACTCAAAAGCAAATTCAATTGTTGCTGTTTCAAAAACTTATGCTAATAGGGCTGCAATTGTAAATAAAAAATTTGATAAAAAAATTAGTGTCTATTTAGGAACTGAGTTAGAAAATTTTGATAAAACAAGAGACGCTAATCCAATATCACATAATGATGATGTTGTTAGAGTAGCATATATTGGAACATTAGGAAGTAGTTACGATATAAAATGTGTGATAGATGCAATAAAGATATTAAATAACAAAGGAATTAAGAATATTCTATTTGTTGTAATGGGAAGTGGTCCGCTTCAAGAAGAATTTGAAGCGTATAGTAAAGAACAAAAAGTAAATTGTGATTTTACAGGTACACTTGCTTATGATGAAATGATAGGGCGTTTATGTGCCTGTGAAATTGCTGTAAATCCAATAAGAAAAGGTTCAGCAGGAAGTATTATAAATAAAGTGGGAGATTATGCTGCTGCTGGTCTTCCAGTTGTTAATACACAAGAAAGTCCAGAATATAGAAAACTTGTTGAAGATTATCAAATTGGATTTAATGTTGAAACTTCTAATGCAGAAGAAATGGCTGAAAAAATTGAATTATTATATAAGGATAAAGCTTTAAGAAAAAGATTAGGTAAGAACAATAGAAAACTCGCAGAAGAAAAATTTGATAGAAAACATACATATAAAGAAATTAAGAAAATTATAGAAGTTTAAAATAAAATTTATAATGAAATAAATTTATATACAAGTAAAGATAAATAATAAAATTTAAAGCATAAAAATTAAGAAACAAAAGATAAATAATAAAATT
>JAFXGW010000033.1 GCA_017536685.1 Clostridia bacterium
TGATGTATTATTAGTAAAAGAAACTAATGCTAATAAAATTAATGTTGGAGATGATGTTGTTTATTTAGGGGCTGCTGAACAATATGATGGAATGATAATAACTCACCAAGTTATAGACATAAAGGAAAATAATGGAGAGCTTGAATTCTATACAAAGGGTATTGCTAATAATACACCAGATCCAGTAGTTTTTAGTTCACAACTTATAGGAGTAGTCCAAGCAAAAATATATACATTAACTTTTATAACTAATATATTATTAAATATATATTCATTATATTTTATAGTAGTATTACCAATTATAATAAATTTGTTTTTTAGAGAAATTCATTCAAAAGATAGAAAAGAAAGATTTCTTGAAAAAAGAAGAAAAGAAATACAAGAAGAACAAGAACAAGAAAAGAAAAAAGAACAAAAAAGTAAAGAATATAATACTAAAAGGAAAAGGGGACAAATAACAGATACAAAGCAAAAAAGAAATTCCAAGAAAACCAAAAATGAAAAATCTTAAGAAGAAAGGAAATTATAGGGATGAAAAGTAAAACAAAAATCAATGTTTTAAGAATTTTATTTACTATATCTTTAATAATATGCCTTTTTCTAATTAGCACAACTTATGCAAGATACAGAGAACAAGTAGATGCAAATTATATGAGTTCTATTAAAAGATGGAAATTAATAGTAAATAATGAAATTATAAGAGAAAAAGAATCATTAACTGAAGTTGTTTCTCCTCAATTTGATGAAAGTGTATATGTAAGTGGAGATATGTTTGTTCCAGGTAGAGAAGCTTTTTTGGATATGAATATAGATTTTTCTAACGTTGATGTTCCTTTTTCAATAGATCTTGCTTTAGAACAAATTGAAGATGAAGAAAATTATAATGTTTTACCAGATTTTGAATATTATGGTTGTTACATAAAAGAATATGATACTAATTATTATAATATTCCTGATGAATATCAACAAGTTGAATACATAGAAACAAATGGAACTCAATTTATAGATACAGGAATTATAACCGATACAAATGATATAGAAACAACAATAAAATTTGCTCTTGCAAGTACAGAAGGTAATATGTGGCTTGGCGGTTCTGAAAGCTATGAGAAGACTACTGTAATAGAAATACAAGAAGATCAAGAAACTGGTGAAGAAAAAGAGGTTGAAGTTGAAAAAGAAATAAGAAATTATCAGACTTTACCATACATAGACAATACAAATCACTTAATGAAATTTTATGCTGGAGAAACTCATGCATTTTATGCAGAAACAATTCAAGCTAATAAATTTTATAAAGTAGAACAAAAATATAATGAGACAGAAGATGATGAGGGGAAAATTAATAAAGCTGTAAGTATATACATAAACGATGAAGCGAAATATGATAATAGACCATTTTATGGAACTTTAAAAAATGGTAGAAGTTTTTGGGTATTTGCGAATAACAGTGAAACAGGTGATTTTGCTCCTTGTAGTATAAAGCTTAAAGAATTAAAATATGTAGTTAGTGATTTAATTACAATAGATTTAGTTCCTTGTTATAGAAAATCTGATGGAGTTGTTGGATTATATGAAATGGCTACAGGAGAGTTTTTCTCGAGTCAAGGAGCTGAACCATTTTTAAAAGGTGAAGACATAAAAAAAGTTGTAATAGATCCGAATTCAGAGGAATACAAAAGAAAGAAAAATGCACATGTAAAAGCTTTTATAAAATGGGTAGATGGAGATGGAACAACAGAAAGTCTTGTTGATGAGTATAATAATATGCAAGATACAGATTATGCTTTAAATGAAGAAAATATAAATTTAAAATATAAAGCGACATTAACATTTGAACAATATATAGAAGAATAATAAAAAGAGGTGAACGTTTTGGAAAATAATTATAAAGATTTATCAAAAATTGACTATAATGAATTATTACAGATTCAAAAAAAGGCTAGTGAATTTTTTAAACAAGTAAGTAGCCAATATGAAACTATTAAGAAAGTGGAGGAAGAAAATTCGTGAGTAGTTTAATAAAAGAGTTAGAAGAACAAATTGAAATTGATAAAGAAGTTATTGACGTTTTACCTAAAAAAGGTGTTAAACAAATTAGAGAATTCAAAAAAAGTCTTGAAGAAATAATGAAAAGATATGAAACAATAAATAATTATGCTATTGCAGAAATGAATTCAAGATATGATAAAATTAACAGCATAAAAACAAATGAAGAGATTGGAAGAGTTAGTGAAAATATTTACGAATTAGATAACCTAGTATTAAGTGAAAAAGGACAAACCTCTTTTGAAAGAATGCAACTTGATAGATTAACTTATAAAATCAATGGATATTATAAGAAAAATTTAGTAATAATAAACCAAGATATAATGGCTTGTGTTAATAAATTTAAAGAGGTTGGAATAAAATTAACAGGAAAAGATTTTAATATTAGTGAATATGCCAATGAGTATATGACAGTATTACTTGAAGAAGCAGAAAAAGGTGATATAAATTCAGATAGAGTAAAAGATACTTTTGAGAAAGTATATTGGAAGTCTTCTGATCTTATAGATCATATACTTGTTAACATTAGATACATATATGATATTCACGAATCAGCTATAGATAAATACTATAAAAATAAAACAGAAGAAGTTTTGAAATCATTAAAAGTAACAGAGAAGCAAGTACAAGAGAAAAAAGAAGAGTTAGTAAGACAATTAAACGCTTTAAAAAGTGTTGACGGAAGACTAATTTTAGACAGCTTTTTAAATGGAGTACATAGTATAGGAGATTACAGACCAGACACTTATACAAGTATTTATGAAAATCTTATTTCCAAAAAATTAGAAGATTTGAATCCAGATGAAAAGAAAACAATGGATGATAACTTCAAAAAATTAAACAATAATTTGCTTGAATATACAAATTATTTAGAGTTTAAATTTATAATTGATGAAATTTTGCATTTAAAAACTCTAAGAGAAAAAGAAAATGCAGGTAAAGTAGAAAATACTGATAATGCAAATAATAAAAAAGACAAAAAGAGTAAAAAAGATAAAAAATCTAAAAAAGTAGAAAAAAAATTAACATCTTCAGAAGTTGTAAAAAATAGTATAAAAAAATCTTTTGTAGATATTAAAAAATTAAATTCAGAGATAAGTACTGAAAAAACACAAAAAAGATGTTTCTTTTCTTTCTTAAAAAAGAAAGCTCTTCCAAAAAACAATAAAGCTGTAGTTTTAGAAAGAAATAATAAAGTTTTAGAATTAAAAGAGTTATATTTTAAATTAGATAATTGTAATTTAAAAGATAAAATAGTAGAAAACATATCAGATACTTCGAAAATATATGATGTATTTAAAATTGCAAGTTATGATTATGGATTTTTAGCTAGAACTATAATTAAGAAATATAAAGATATCGTTGAAGAAGATATCGATAAAATGATTGAAAGATTCATAAAATTTATAAGATTATATTCTTTCTCAGTTTTAACCAATGTTAATGTATATGAGAAAAAAGAAATTGCAATTGTAATAAAAGATAAGCACAAATTGTTAGGATTGGAAATTTCGAAAGACAATTTCTTAGAGGCAAATTTAGATGATTTTGCAAAACAAACAAAAATTATAGATTACTATAATGATATAGAAAAAAGTAATATACCACTTGAAGATATTCAATTTATAATGAATTCAAGAACGATACTAAAAAAATAATGGGATGGTATTAAATTGGAATATGATGTAGAAAAACTTTCAGCAAAAATTGGAAGGAAAAATGCAATAAAAAAAATCATAAAAAAATTTTTTACAACAATTCTAATTATAGTAGGAATAATAAATATTGTGTTGTTAGGTTATAATATTAAAGGAGAAGAATCCCCCAATATATTTGGGATTCGCTTCTTTAATATAGTGTCACGGAAGTATGCAACCAATTTTAAATATTGATGATGTAATTGTTGTAAAAAAATGTGATATTAGAGAGTTAAAGAAAAATGACATAATAACTTTTACTAAAGAAGAAAGAACAATTTCTCATAGAATAGTAAAAATAATCGAAAGAGAAAAAGATCGAGTTTTTATAACTCAAGGTGATAATAATGAAATAACAGATGACGGATATGTAAAAGATGTTCAAATATATGGAAAGGTTATTTTTAATATTCCTAAAATAGGAAAAATTGTTGAATATATACAAAATAAAGCAGGATTTATAAGAATTGCCGTTTTAGTTATAATCATTTTCATACTAATAAGTATGAAAGATGAAAAAAGAAATAGAAGAAAAATGGTAAGAAAAAAATACGAAATAAAAAAAGAAAGAGAAAAGTATAATTAGAATTACTTACTAAAAGCATTAAAATCTTATAAAATTAAGGGGCAAAAGATGGAAAAAGTAGAATTTAGTAAAGTTAATATATTAAAAAAGATACTAAAATTAGCACTAAAAATAGTATATGATGTTCTAATGCTTTTTTGTGCTATCCTAATCATTGTTGTTGTTTGGCAACGAATTACGGATAGTAATAAATCTATATATGGTTATAGACTTTTTAGAATTATATCTGGTTCAATGGTTCCGGAATATAATGTTGATGAAGTTGTAGTATGTAAAGATGTAGATGTCAAAAATTTAAAAATAGGTGATATTGTTGTATATAGAGGAAAAATAGGTGATTTAAATGGAAAACTAATAATGCATGAAGTGGTAGATATAAATCAAATTGATGATAATTTATTTTTCCATGTAAAAGGTATACAAAATAATACTGGTGATCCAGAAGTATCTGATTCACAAATCGTAGGAAAAGTAATTTTTAAATCTACAATATTAACATATGTATATTCTTTAGCAAGTAGTTTATATTCTTCTTTTATTATTATTACAATATTAGTAATAAATGTATTTGTATCATTTAGACATACAAAAGGAGAAGATAAATTATTAGAAGAAAAAAATCAAAAAAATAAAAAACAAAATGAAATAAACCAAGATTTACTACGAAACGAAAAGAATGAAATATTTGAAGAGCACGATTTTAATATTTTTGAAAAAGAAATTGAAAGTGATTCAAATGATGATGTTGATGAATATGAAGTAGTTAGATATAGGTTAAAAGACTATGAAAAAGGTATAAAGATAATAAGAAGAGATAAAAAAAATAATTGTAAAAATATAGAATAATTTTGAAAAAAATGTTGACAGAAATATTCTATTTGATAAAATTTCTTGTAGAAAAATAAAAACGCAAAAGAAAAAAATGAAGGAAACTTTTAATGAATGTATTACGAGAATTAAGGAAATTTAAAAGGAAAAGCGTTATTGCTAAACTTAGAATACTAATCCTATTGGGAGTCATGCTAATAGTAAGCACTTATGCGTGGTTTAAGTACGACTGGGAACCTCCTAACATTGGAGGAATTAAAGTTGATTTTGCTGATTGGGATGTTGAGTATTCTATTGATAATGCAGAGATAAAGGATGAAGAAATTACATTTGCAATAGATGAATTTTATCCAGGAATGGATGAATTTACAAAAAATGTAGTAATTAGGAATAAAACTCCAACAGATAGTTCTATAATATTAGAAGTTACTTCTGTAAAATTATTTGGAGAAGAAATTGTAGATACCTTAAAAACAACAGATAATATAACGGAAAGAGAAGATGAAAAAGGAGTAACAATTTTTTCAACAGAAAACTATCCTTTTAAAGCGGGATATTATTGGGATAAAAATGAAATTGGTGGTATTTATGTTAGTGATGAAACAACACCAGATTCAACAGCTACTGTTACTATTTTTGCAAACTGGTCTTATACAAGAACAACTGCAACAAAATCAGAAGCTGACAATGATGATTTAGATACTACTTATGGAATGGATGCTTACAAATATTATCAAGATGAAGGAAATGATGAACCAGCGCTATTAATAACAATAAAATTATCAACAGGACGTAAAGGACTAGCACATTAACGGTGTAACATAACTGTAATATAAATGTGACAGTAAAGAAATTGACGAAAAAAATAATATATTGTATCATTATGGTAGTAATTAAAAATTTATTCTTGAAAAAGAGTAAGGTGAAAAAATGGCAAAACAAAGAATAAATAATTCAATAGAAGATTCCAAAAGTAAAAAGAAAATAGTAAAATTTTTAAAAATAATATTAATAATTGTATTTTTTATTTTTGCTAATTTATATATTGTTTTACAATTTATGAATAAAGGAAAAAACTTTACTATCTATTTAGAAAATGGAGATCCTCAAAAATATAATTTAACACTTTATGAAAATAAAGAAACAAAGAGAAAAGAAAAAATTATAAAAGTAGAAACACCAGAAAATTTTTCAGATATGTCAATAGATTGGCTTCCAGAAAATTTGAATGAAGAAACTGATGGTTCTCATAATGGAAATAATTATATTGCTTATACATTTTATGTTGAAAATCAAGGACAAGAAAGTGTAAATTATACTACAGAAATAAAGATTACAGATGTTGTAAGAGAAATAGATGAAGCATTAAGAGTTATTGTATATAGAAATGGACAAAAAACTGTATATGCTAAAACTAGCAAAGAAACAGGACTAGAAGAACCAGAAACTAAAGCATTTGTAGATGAATCAACAATAATGCAGACGAAAACGACAGGATTTGGGGTTGGTTCAATAGATAAATATACAATTGTAATTTTCATAGAAGGTAATGATCCAGAATGTACGGATCGTTTAATTGGCGGAGAAATTGGAATTGATATGTACATAAGAGAAGAACTATTACCAGAACCAGAAGAATGGCCAGAAGGTTGGAATGAATTTCTAAGGGAAAAGGCCGAGAAAGAAAAAAGAAGGCAAGAAGAAAAAAACAGGAAAGAGGGGCAAGAAACTTCTGAAAACTAAGTTTTTAAATTTTTAATTTATATATTTTAAAATTAAGGAGAGGAAAAAAGTATGAAAACAAGAACAAAAGAAAGCAAAAGAAGATTACATTCGTTAATTCTTCTAACAGCGTTTACGGCTGTATTGTTGATAGTATCAACATATGCATGGTTTACAGTACAAGAAAGTGTTTCTGTTAACCAAATTAGAGGTAAAGTAGAGGTTGCTGAAGGTCTAGAAATCTCATTAGATGCAAAAAAATGGGTAGGTTCATTAGATTTAGGAGCTTCTGACACAAGTTTAATAAAAACTTCAGAAGAAGATAGCAATATTAAATATGGTCCATATACAGGACATAATAATCATGTTACAGATACATTTGTGCCAGTTTCAACATCTGGAGAAACAATAGCTGTATTAGATGAAAAAACACCAGCAAAAAATGATATGGACTACTTAGCATTTTATAGTGGAAAATACTCTGATTCAAAATTAACAGATGTAACAAGACTAACAGAAGGACTTGATTCAGATGACAAATTAGTAGATACTAAAGCAGGATTTATAGCTTTTGACTTATTTATTAAAAACTCATCAAAAAATGGTGCTTCAGCTGAAACATTACAATTAAATTCAGATTCTTATGTTTGGGTGTTACCTGATGAAGGTGAAGACATTGGTGGAAAATGGGGTGAAAATTATAAAGGTGATGCTGGATCTGGTTTACAAAATACAGTAAGAATTGGATTTGCAAAATATGGTGGTGATGCTGTTATAAAAGGTACATCAGCTGCAGAAACTATATTAGAAGAAACTAGAAAACAAGCCATTTCAGATGTTGCAATATGGGAACCATATGCTGATACTCATGTAACTTATATTATAGATAGAATTTTACCAAGATTTGATGCTGCAATGGGAGCTGGTCATGGTTTCTTAACTGCAGAAACAGGAAATGCATTTATAACAAGAACATTAAATAAAAATGCTTTAACAGGTATTGATAATGTATATAATTGGAAAGACAATGCTGATGGAGATCCTGAAGTAGCTGGATTTACAAAAACAGCAACAATGCAAACTGCAGATAATGGAAAAAAAGACGGAAAAATTACTGGTATAAGAAATATAGATACTATAGAGGGTGAAGGAGAAGAATTAAAAATATCTCCAAATGCCGTTACAAGATTAAGAATTTATATTTGGATGGAAGGACAAGATCCAGACTGCGATAACTTTGCTTCTTATGGTGGTGGTTTAGATATTAACTTAGGATTCACAAAAGGTAAAGCTGAAAATGGAAACCAAGCTGGTCAAGGTGGTACAGATGCAGATCCTGATGCACCTGAAGAAAATGTTGTTGGTGGATAATAAACATATAATTTAAATAAATACATATAAAATAATTTGGGAGGTAAAAAATAAAGTATTTTTTACCTCTTAAATGTATATGGAGAAATTTATGAACATATTAAGAAAGACAAGAAAAAGTAATATAAGAATAAGTAAGAAAAGATTAGTTTTATTAATTTTTTCTCTCATTATGACGTCCTTTGCTTGGGTTGCGTATTTAAAAGTTTTAAATACAAATTCAGAAATACATATTAATTCTTGGAATATCTCTCTTTTTATTGATAAAAATAAAAATGGTGTGGCAGAGGCTAGCGAAGAAGTTAAGAATAAGGCTGAAGCTATTCAAATAGATTTTGCAGATATGTATCCTGATATGAATGAGGAAGTTGTTGATGTTATTATAAAGAATAATGGAGAAACTCCTACTACAATTGATTATATAATTAGTGATATTGCATTTTTAGGAGATGCTTATAAAATTGTTGATGATATAGATGCTGCAAAAGCTGAAGCTGGTGAAAATTCTGAAAATAGATTTATTCAAAAAAATGAATATGTAACGTCTGGGGGACTTGTAACTTATGAATTTATTAATGATTCAGAGAACTTTCCATTTAAAATATTAATAGAAAATACAGCTTCTATTGATGGAGGAGCAGAAGGACATTTAAAAGTAAAAGCTTATTGGTTATCTTCTCTTGAAAATAAAGATTCTTTAACTCAAGAACAAATAGATGCAAAAAATAAAAGTGATACACTTTGGGGATATGGAATGGCTCAATTTGTTGAAAATAATCCAACAATTTCACCACTTCAATTCAAAATAAAAATTAATGCAACTGGTGCTAATCGTTCTAGTAGATATGTATTAACACAAAAAATAACGCCAGATAATTATGGGCAATGGGTTAAATATCCAATAGATTTAAATGGAGATGAAGACTTAACAAATGATTGGAAAATTTTCTATGAAGGTAGTGAAAATGTTTACATAATTGCTTCGGACTATATAAATACAAATTCAATTACATTTGATAATGTTATGAAAAAAGGATATTTTTACTATTCAAATTATGGTGTTTATTTTGACATTGCAAATTTTTCTCAAATAGGAGCAATGAATCAAGCAGTAGCTAACAAATATCTATTAAGTTCAGCTATTGGTAATGGTAATAATAATTATAAAGCAACAACAAGATTGTTAGATACAAGTAAATGGTCAGACTTTGTTCTTTCAGACTATGCGGAAGATGCAATTGGAACTCCAACTGTAGAAATGTTTGTAAAAAGTTGGAATCAAAAATATATAGATAATGATTCACTTAATAAATTAAGTACAATTTGGGAAATTAATAATAATGGATATAGTATGGCTTTAGCAAAAGATATTACAGAAGACCAAACTCTTTATCCAGAGGATTATGAACCAGAAGTTACAATAAATAGTTACGAAAGTGAAAATTTATATTTTCCACATACAACTTCATCGAATTTAGATGGCTCTATTTTTGGAAATTGTTTTGGATATTGGCTTGCAAGCCCATCTATAAATAATAGCAATTCATTAATGACTGTTCTACACACTGGAACAATTGGTTTTAAAGAAATTAATAAAAATTCTGGTGGGATTGGAATAAGACCGGTTGTTGCATTAAAAGTTGGAATAAAAGGTGAGCTTCAACTTAATGAAGATACTGGTAATAAGGTATGGGAATTAGAAAAATAAATATTTATCAAATTTTAGTTTAGAAATGGTGATGTGATGGCAAAAGAGAAAAAAATAGATAAAGATATAATTAATCAAAAAATTAAAAATGTCAAAAAAGTCCATAAAATAAAAAAGAAAAAAGAGAAGAAAGCTGGAAAAGGAAAAAGAAGAATCAAATTTTTAAAAATGGCTTTATTAGTAATTGCTCTTTTTCTAATAAATATATACATATTATTAAATATTTTTTATAAAGGTGGAGATGTAACTATTTCTTTAGATTATGAAGAAGGAAAAGACCCAAACTTATTACTTTATGAAAGTCCAGAAGATAAAAGCTTTAAGACTTATTTAAAATGTGAAGATATAGACTTTTTGTCTGATGTATCAATTGATTGGATACCAGATGATATTAATGATGAAGCTGACGGTTCTCATCATGGACATCATTTTATTGCATATACTTTTTATGCTGAAAATATAGGAAAAGAAACAATAAATTATTGGACAACAGCACATATTGAAAGTTTTGAAAAAAATGTGGATGATGCTGTAAGATTTATGGTTTATAAAAATGGTGAAAGAACTGTATATGCAAAAAGATCAGCTGGTGGAGGAGCAGAACCTGGAACAGTGCCATTTATAGATGAAGAAACAATAATGCTAGAAAAAACAGCTGATTTTAAACCAGGAGACATAGACAAATATACTATTGTCGTATTTTTAGAGGGAGATGATCCTCAATGTAAAGACCATCTTATAGGTGGTGAAATTGTAATGAATATGACATTAACAGAAGAACATATAACTTATAAACCAAATGAAGAAAATATCAATGAAATAAATGATGAAAATTGGAAAGAGACTTTAGAGAAAATCTTTAAAAAAGAAGAATAAATCAAATCGTTGCTATAAAATTAATGTTTTATGGCGACGATTTTTGTTATTAAAAAAAGAAAATATGTAGTTTTTGGCATATTATTTTTCTTATTTTAAAATAATGTTACAGTTAGGTTAAGAAACGAAAACATTGTTGAATAAAGGCTTTTGCTGTGATAAAATTAAATAAAGTGTAAAAATAGTGGAGGAAAGAATGCCTGATTGTACTAAAGAAGTTGAAAAAAGCCAATATTTAGAAAAGCTAAATCGTAAAGTAACTAAAGAAATGAAGGAATTTGTCAGATCTGAAAAAGGCCAAGTAAAAATAAAACTAGATGAAAAAAATGATTTGTTTGAAATAACTTTACCAAATAGTTATTTTGAAATCATTTTTGATTCTTATGAAGCTAAAATATATACTGACGAATACACTGAATCTTACATAATCTCAACTCAATCTAATATTAGAATTATGTATAGAAAAAAATTTGTATATATACAAAAGAAAGATGATGTTGTTTATGTTGTTACAGATAGAAACATAAAATTAGATGAGATGATGAAAAATATCATTAAAGAAAAAGATGTAATAAGTTTCTATAATGAAGAATTAGTTGGTATTGTTTCTGAATATGATTGCTTAAAAGTTAATTATACAGATGAAGCTAAAGATAAAGCTTTAATAAAAACTAATGATACTTTATTAATTTCTGAAGAAGAAGATAAAGTATTTTTACCATATACAGCTGAAGATTTAGAAAGAGAATTAATGGAAAGTGAAAATAAAACTGTTGCTGAACTAATAGAAGAAAATCATATAAAACCATTAAAAAATTATAAAAATCCAATGAAAGCAAGATTTAAAGAAGCATTCAATTTAATGCGTTATAAAGAGAAAAAATCTTTTAGAGAAGCTGTATTATTAGGATTAGAAGTAATGTTTGAATCAAATTTACATCCTGCAATTATATCTGCGTGTAGAAATTTGCAAGAGTTAGATATATATTTAGATTGCTTAGATGATAATGAACTTGAGAAATTCTCTTGTTTCAAAATTGTATATAAAGCAATGCCAATGCTTGTAAAAAGAAATAATTTAGAATTTTTTGAACAATAAAAAGCTAGTGAAATTAAATCACTAGCTTTTAAAATTTTATAGAAATCTTATATAGAAGAAATAATAACATAAAAATAGTTTATTTATTTACTTGACAAACTACATTTACCATAGTATAGTATTTCTTGACAACTATCAATTGATAGTTTATAATAAAAGAAGGAGAACAGCTATGGCTAATGGATATATTATTCCTAAAGGTGGAGTACAGACCTTTTTAAATGAGATGAAACGAATTCTTAACGATCCAAATATGGAACTTATTATTGATCCACGTGGAAGTGAAGAAGAGGAATATTATAGCACAGAATATTGTTTAACAGAATTAGGATATCAAGAAAAAGACGTTATTCAAAAACTGCTACAGCTTAAACTAACTGATTATATTGAATCTTATAAAGATGAAAGAGTACCAAAATCAAATGAATTTAATATATTTGGTATAATTTTAAATAAAAAAGAAATATATATTAAAGTAAAAATTTCTAGTTATACTAATAAAGTAATTTTATGTATGTCATTTCACTATGCAAAATTTCCTTTAAAATGGGCTAAGTGGAAATAATAAAGAGTGAAGGAGTCAATGATTATGGAGAAAAATATAAAAATTTTAAAAAAAGAAAGAAGATTTTGTTCTGTATGTGAAGAAGAACATGAATTAGAGTTATGTGAGGAATTAACTGAAAGTACTGTAAAAGAAGAAAAAATTCAATATTATAAACAATATTATAGATGTAATAAGTTTAAAGATAAAAATACTTTTATGACTGGAAAAATGTGGAATATAGAATTATTAAATAAAATAGACGAATATAGAATAAAAAATAATTTACTTACTTCTTTTGAAATAAAAGAGATAAGAGACAAGTATAAAGTAACTCAAGCCGAGTTATCTTTTTTACTGGGTCTTGGAGAAATTACAATTACTAGGTATGAAACAAAGCAAATTCAAGAAACTAGTAACGACAATATGCTTAAAGAGGTATATAATAATGCATTATTAACTTTAAATTTATTAGAACGAAATAAAGAAAAATTTTCACAAAAAAGATATAAAGAAATATCAGAAGAAATAAAAAAAGTAATAGATAAAGAATCTCTTCAATATTTAAATGAACAAGAGATTTCTTGTAAATATATAAATTATGCTGAAGAGAGTCTATTAAATGGAAATTGTGTATTAGAGATAGATAAATTAAAAAATATTTTAGCATATATTACTAAAAAAATGAAAGAAGTAAAAAAAGTAGTTTTAATGAAACTATTATGGTATATAGATTCATTAAGTTTTAAAAATACAAATAAGTCTATAACTGGTTTAGTATATGTTCATATGCCTTTTGGGGCTTTACCAATTGCAAGCGATGAACTATTAAAATTGTCATCTATTAAAGTTGAAAAGAAATATAATGATGAAGAATTTTTGGAATATAAAATTACTAATAATCCAGAATTTAAAATTATAGGATTATCTAAAAGAGAGAAAGAAATAATTGATTTAGTTATTGATAAATTTAAAGATTATAAAAGTAGAGAAATATCGGAATATATGCATAGAGAAAAAGCTTATATGGAAACAAATCCAGATGAAATTATTTCTTTCGAATATTCTAAAGAATTAAATTCATTTTAATTTTTAATTAAATATTAATATAATAAAGTAATCTCATTCTAAAGTGATGTAATAAAATTCACTTCAGAATGAGATTATTTATTTGTTGTTTTTAATTTGTGTATAACTGAACTATTCTACGGTCACAGACTTTGCCAAGTTCCTTGGTTTATCTACATCTAAGCCTTTTTCTTTTGAAATGTAATAAGCAAGAAGTTGAAGTGGGATGATTGATAAAATAGGAGCAATAACTGAATTTGTTTTTGGTATTTTTATAACTTCATCAAATTCATGATTTAATTCTTGGTTTGTAACAATAAATGTTTTGGCACCACGAGTAATAACTTCTTGAATATTGCTAATAGATTTTTCAACTAATAATCTATTTGTTAAAACAGAAATTACAGTTACACCATTTTCGATTAAAGCGATAGGTCCGTGTTTTAACTCTCCAGAAGGATATGCTTCTGAATGGATATAAGAAATTTCTTTTAATTTTAAAGAACCTTCTAAAGCTACAGTATAATCGGCACCACGGCCAATAAAGAACATATCTTTTTCTTTATAAACCTTTTGAGCAAAGTTTTTTATTTGTTCTGCTGTTTTTAAAGTTTCTTCAACTTGATTTGGAAGAAGTAAAATATCATTTTTTAATTCTTCACACTTTTCTAAATTTTTATCTAATATTTCTGCAAAATGAATTGCAAGTATTGCTAAAAGTGTTATTTGAGATGTATATGCTTTGGTAGAAGCAACTGCAATTTCAGGACCTGCATGTGTATAAACTGTAAAATCGGCTTCTCTAGTTATTGAAGAACCAACAACATTAGATATAGCAAGAGTTTTTGCTCCTTTTGATTTTGCAAGTTTTAATGCAGCAATAGTATCTGCTGTTTCACCAGATTGAGTTACAAAAATACATAAAGTTTTTTCATTTATTATTGGATTCCTATATCTAAATTCTGAAGCGGCTTCAACCTCGACAGGAATCTCACAAAGTGATTCAATTAAAGTTTTTCCAGAAAGACCAGCATGCATAGCTGTACCGCAAGCAACTATAAAAACTTTATTAATTGAACTTAAGTATTCTTTAGTTAAATTTAAATCAGGGAATACTGTTTTTGAATTTGGAACAATTCTTGAACCAATAGTTTCTCTAACCGATTTTGGTTGTTCATTAATTTCTTTTAACATAAAGTCAGGATAGCCATCTTTTTCAGCAGCACCAGCGTCCCAAGTAATATTTTTTACTTCTTTATTTATTCTGTTTAAATCTCTATCATAAAATTCGATATTATCTCAAGACATAAACGCAAATTCGAAATCATTTAAAAGATAAAAATCTTTTGTAAATGAAAGGATTGCAGGAATATCTGAGCTTATGTAGTTTTCAGAGTTTCCTTTTCCTATAACTAAAGGACTATCTTTTCTAACTACTAACATATTATCTGGATAGTGAGAAGATAATACTTCAATAGCGAAACTTCCTTTTAACATATTACAAGCGTCAACAACTGCTTTTAGGAATTTTTTATCTTCAGTTTCAACAGAGTCTTTAAAGTAAAAATGAATTAAATTAGGAATAACTTCTGTATCTGTTTCAGAAAAGAATGTATATCCGTGAGATTTTAAAAATTCTCTTAAGTCAGCATAATTTTCTATAATACCATTGTGAACAACTGAAAAAGTATTGGAATTATCCATATGAGGGTGAGAGTTATTACTTGATGGTTTACCATGAGTAGCCCATCTAGTATGACCAATTCCAATTGTACCTTCTAATGAATTAATTGCCTCAATATTTTCAAGTTCGCTAACACGACCTTTATTTTTAACATTTATAATTGAATTTTTTTCAACAGTAGCAATACCTGCTGAATCATATCCTCTATATTCTAGTCTTAAAAGACCATTAATTAATATTGGTTTTGCTTTTTTTTCTCCTATATAACCAACTATTCCACACATAAAAAAACCACCTTTCTTTTTAAAACTGGCTATGAAATTTAAGGGCAGATGATTTCTGTCCAAATACCAGTTTTTATAGGGGGTAAGCACTGTTTTCTAGATAAAACTTTGTTTTAGTATTACTACTAGTTTTTATTTTATCCTTTGGAAGAAACTATTCCACTAGAGCATCCGCCGAGTATTTCGATAACTCTAGAACCTCGTCAACTACTTAAAAAAGTAGTCCTGGCGCTAACTATTTGTTTTAATAAAACTCCTTTCTTAAAATAATGCTTACTATTATATTTCCTATTTCATTATAATAATATGTAAAAATGACAAAAATGTCAATGAATTTTTGGAATAAGGACAATACAAGTATATTAATAATGCTTTTATAATATGAATTATTAATAATTATTCTGAACAATGGATTATTACAAGCTATTAGTAATGCTTTTATAAATAAATTTATTTACACTTAAAAACAAATGTAATATAATATTTATGTATTAATAAAGAATTTATGCGATATAAAAATAAATTTAAGAGGTATTTTTGATGGAAAATTTAAATGAAAAATTAAAAGTTTTATACAGTGAAGAAGAAGTTCAAAAAAGAATTGCAGAGATTGCAAATTTAATTGATAACGACTATAAAGATAGTAAAGAATTGATAGTAATATGTATTCTAAAAGGAGCTGCATTTTTTACAATTGATTTAGTAAAGAAAATGAAAACACCAATAATATTTGAAGTAATGCAAGTTTCTAGTTATTCTGGAACAGAAAGCACAGGAGCAATTACGGTAAAAAAAGATTTAGATTGCAAAATTGATGGTAAAGATGTATTAATTGTAGAAGATATAATAGATACAGGATACACTTTAAGAGCTTTAAGACAAGATTTACTTGCAAGAGGTCCAAAATCTTTAAAAATTGCAGTTTTACTTGATAAAAAAGAAAGAAGAAAGGTAGAAGTACCAATTGATTATGTTGGTTATGAAATACCAAATAAATTTGTTGTAGGGTATGGTTTTGACGTTGATGAACATGGAAGAAATATTCCTTACATTGGATATATTGAAGAATAGAAATATATAATTAAGAAGTGGAAAAATAGGATGTTTAATATTGAAGAAGAATTAAAAAAGCTTCCTGAAAAACCAGGTGTCTATCTTATGAAAGATAAAGATGACAATGTTATATATGTTGGAAAAGCAGTTGTTTTAAAAAATAGAGTTAGACAATATTTTAGAAAAAATAACAAAACTCCAAGAATTGAAAAAATGGTTTCATTAATAGATCATTTTGAATATATAGTTGTTGGTAGTGAAGATGAAGCTTTAATTTTAGAATGTAATTTAATAAAAAAATATAGACCAAAGTTTAATGTTCTTTTAAAAGATGATAAAACTTATCCATATATAAAAGTAGATATGAAATCAGAATATCCATCTGTATTTATGACTAGAAAAATACAAAATGATGGAGCAAAATATTTTGGACCTTATCCAAATGTTAGCGCAGCAAAAGAAATGGTAAGTTTTATCAAAGAAAAATTCCAAATAAGACAATGTAAAAATTTTAGAAATCAAGATAGAGCATGCTTAAATTATCATATAAAAAAATGTTTAGCACCATGTATGAAATATGTTTCTAAAGAAGATTATATGAAACAAATAGATCAAATTTGCTTATTGTTAGACGGAAAAATTGAAAGTATTATCAAAACATTAACAAAAGAGATGAATACTTATTCTATGAACTTAGAATTTGAAAAAGCAGCAGCGGTAAGAGATAGAATTTTAGCTATTGAGAGAGTATCTGAAAAACAAAAAGTATCAAATATTTCTGAAAACAATATTGATGTTATAGGAATGTTTAAAAATGAAGTTACAGTTTGCATTGAAATTTTCTTTATTAGAAATAGTAAAATGATAGGTAGAGAACATTATTTTTTTGACGAATTAAAAGATATGCCTGAAGAGGAAATTGTAGCTGGATTTATAAAACAATTTTATATTGATAAAAAAGATTTTCCAAGTAAAATAATGCTAAGATACGACTTAGAAGAGAAAGATGCATTAGAAGGATGGCTTTCAAATATTGGAAATAGAAAGGTAACTTTAAAAAGTCCTCAAAGAGGTGAAAAATTACGTTTTGTTGAAATGGCAGAACTTAATAGTAGAATAACTTTAGAAAATAAAGTCAAAGATAAAACAGATATTTTAATAGAATTAAGAGATGTTTTAGAACTTGATGATATTCCATTTAAAATTGAAAGTTTTGATATATCGAATATTTCTGGAAACTTTATCGTAGCAGGAATGTGTGTTGCTCAAAATGGAGTTATAAAAAGAAATCTATCTAGAAGATTTAAAATAAAAACTGTTTTTGATCAAGATGATCCAAGATGTATGCAAGAAGTTGTAACCA
Source organism: Clostridia bacterium (assembly GCA_017536685.1). Classification (GTDB taxonomy): domain Bacteria; phylum Bacillota; class Clostridia; order TANB77; family CAG-508; genus Scatovivens. The sequence goes on from JAFXGW010000033.1 coordinate 17,933, forward strand.
GAAGATTAAAACAAAGTTTAGAAAATCCTTCTGGTGGATTTGGAACTCTTCCAGATTTAATTTTAGCAGATGGTGGAATTACTCAGATAAGAGCGATAAAAGCTGCAATGAATGAGGTTGGAGTAGAAATTCCAGTGTTTGGTATGGTTAAAGATGATAAACATTCAACAAGAGCTTTAGTTGATGAAGACAAAAATGAATTTAAAATTTCTGAAAGTTTATTCCATTTTATAACAAATCTTCAAGATGAAGTTCATAAGACTGCAATAGAATACCATAGAAAAGTTCGTGATAAAGAAATGACGAAATCTAAACTGGATTATATTGAAGGTATAGGTGAGAAAAAAAGAACTGAACTTTTGAAAAAATTTGGTAGTGTAAAGAAAATTAAAGAAGCAGATATTGAAGAATTAGTTAAAGTAAAAGGAATTAATGAAATATTAGCAAAAAAATTAAAGGATGAATTATAGAATATTTTTAAAAGATTGAGCATGACAATTTTAATAACTAATAATAAGAGAAGCTTAATAATAATGCTATGTTTAATAATTGTAAAAAGTAATTTTTATAAAAAATAAAAAGCCCCGAGGGCTAGCAGAAGTTTGCTAGCTTACTCGGGGAGTTTTTGGCAACTTTTTTCGAAAAAGGGAATTGTATGAGCATGGTATCCATGTTCTTCTAATAGGCTTCTTGCGGGAGAGTATCCCATTGAAATTACTTGAATGACTGAGCTCTTTTTTGGAGCATAAGTTTCAAATGTTTCTAAGAGTGCTTTAAGAAGTTCTGGATTCATATACTCATAATGCATAGCCCAACTTCGAATAATGAATTGCTTACAGTAGGTTTCGAATTTTACAAATCCAATAATCTTTTTATCAACGATTATCATGAAGATACGATACCATTGGAGATATTTTTCAAAATCGTTGAGGTTGAAATTGATTAGTTCATGATGTAGCCGCTGTTGATCTTCTTTAGAAAAGAAATAGTTATCTTCGAAAGTAACATCAAAAGGGTTATCTTCTTCGCTTGCTATTTCTTTATTGAATAACCAATGATAACAGCTATGTACATGAAAATTGTAAAATTCGGAGAAATCCTCTGTAGTAGCTTTCCGAAGTCGAAAAGCAGGTTTTACCATAAGGTCACCTCCAAAATTTAGTACCTATATTATAACATGGTAGACATAATAATGCAAATTACTTATGAACTCGCAAATAAATATATATTTTTTTAAAAATATTTTTTATTTATGTATAATTATACTTTAAATGTTACTAATAGTAATGTTAAATCGTAGTTGAAATATTTATTTTATGTTCACTAGTATAATTATAATAAAAATGCAGTATGTGAGATACTGCATTTTGGATTTATTTTTTTATTGTTAGTTTTATATTTTCTGTAGGAACTTCTGTGATATTTGGAAGTATTATTGCAACACCACTAAAAATTGGTGTTTGAGTATTTTCCGATAAAATTTTATTTTTTAAAAGTTCTAAATTTAATGAATTTTCATTTTCAATCAAATCATTAAACATGTAAATGTGTTCTATGTCTTTTGACAAAACAATTATTAAATAATAGTTTATAAAATCATTTTCTGTTAAAGTTCTCAATTCTGGGATAAGAGATTTGTACTTATTATATTCTTCATAAGAGGTTATTTTTTTATAATACAATTCATTGTTTGAAGAAAAAGATTCTAATTCTATTTCATTATAAGCAAAGAACGATTTGAAAACATTTTTTGTTCCGCGAGAATTTGAATTTGAAACGGGGACATCATTTGTTGGGGGAAATAGTCTTGCTTTACCATTTGATTCAAGAGCAGTAAGTTCTATAAAGCCAACTTCTGAAATATGTCCTGGAAGATATTTCGCTTTAACAATATCGCCAACAACCCAAGAACTTTCTTCTCCTTCAGGAAGTGCAAATTTTATTTCTGGATAAGCCTTCTTAACTTCTTCATCTTGTGGATTAATTGTGGCAATATTATCTTTAATGTGCACTATAGTTCCAATAATAGTTAAAGATGTATTTTCCGTTTGAGTTTTTTTTGAAAGAAAATAGTTAACGCCAATTCCACAACTAAAAGATACAATAATAATTGCGATAAAAATAAACAATTTCTTTTTCATAGTAAATTCCTCCATAAATTAATTATAATTGTATTAAGCTAGCTTGTCTAGATAAAATATTATCGAAATATTAATTTACAAAATATATTAATTGTGATAGTTAATAAATCTACTATATATTTGTTAATGAACTAAAGCTATAATAAAATTGATTTTGAGTTTAATTTATAGTATAATTTAGATGATTTATAGGAGATGACAAACTGAAATAAAAATAACTTTTGAATAATAATAAAATGTAAATTAAGAATAAAGTATAAATAATCATGAAATAAAATAAGATAATAAAATAAGATAAGATATATATTAATAGAAAGAGGAAAAATAATGGAAGTTGTAGTTGGAAAATTAGCAGGTTTTTGTCCTGGAGTAGAAAATACAGTAAAAAGAGCAAAAGAAATTTTGCAAGAAAAAGGTACAGTATATTGTTTAGGAGAAATTGTTCATAATGGACAGGTTATACAGGAATTAGAAAAAATTGGAATGATAACTGTTGAAAATATAGAAGAGGTTCCAAATAATTCTTCAATTATATTTAGAGCTCATGGTGAACCTGAATATAAATATGAAATAGCAAAGCAAAAAAATCTAGAAATTTTTGATTTAACTTGTGGAAAAGTTACTGCTATTCATAAAAAAGTTCAAAGAGAAAGAGAAGAAAGTTTTATAATTATTTTAGGAAAGAAAAAACATCCAGAAGTATTAGGCACAAAAGGTTTTTCTGGAGAAAACAGTTATATTGTAGAATCTGAAGATGATATTTTAGATGCGTACATAGAATATGAAAAAACAGAGTTGGGGAGAGTTTATGTTGTAGCTCAAACTACAATATCAAGTAAATATTTTGATATTTTAGCCGAAGAAATTGAAAAGAATTTTATTGAAGCTGAAGTTGTTATAGATAAGACAATATGTAATGCTACAGAAATAAGGCAAAAAGAAACTGCCGAAATAGCAAAAAAATATAACACAATGATAATAATTGGTGGAAAAAATAGTTCTAATACAAAGGAACTTGCAAAAATTGCAGAAGAAAATTGTGAAAATGTGTATTTAATAGAGACAGTTGATGAAATTAAAAATATTAATTTTTCTAATATAAGTGGTGTTGGAATTATGGCTGGAGCTTCAACTCCAAGAGAAAGTATTAATAATGTAAAAATATACATAGAGTCTTTATAAAAAATGATTCTTAAATGATGGATAAATGTAGTTATTTGTTCTGAAGTACTATAGTTGACACCAAAGAGTTTGATGTGATATAATATTTAAGCATTTTTTACAATGTAGAAAGCAAATTAGGAGTGGTAACTATATGAAAAAAAAGACAACGGACCCTAACAAAATCGCAATCGAGAATTTCTTGGTTGCCAATGAACTGAAGCAGGCTGTGGAGGAGTACTTTGCCAGTGATTTCGTACAGAAACGGCTGAATGCAGGCTATGAACAGCTTTTGATTGAGCTGATCGAGGTCGATGAAGCGGTTCCGAAAGAATTGGATGAGCTGGCAGAAGAGGCTGCTCAAAAGGTGGATCTTTCCAGAGATGAATTCAAGGCTGAAGCTTTGGAAATTTTCTGCGAAGGATTTACTCAAGTTTTCCAGCCGGCTACTTTGTTCATCAACATCAACTCTATGCTGCTGGAGCTTCTGCAGAATCATGAAAATGAGGAGCTGATTCTGCTGGTTGAAGGAGCAATGGAAGATATTCGCGAAAGAACTCGCGAGAGATTCCACGTGCTTTTGATGCTGCTTTGGAATGGCATGCCTATGGAATTGGCTGAGAAATTCATGAAGCATGAGCTGCATGCAGTGGAAGTCAGAATGATGACACCTTCTGAATGTGAAGAAGGCGATGAGTCTGATGAAGAATGCAATGAGGAGGGCAAGAGTAATCATCGTCACTGTAATGGTGAATGTGGTGGCAATTGCAACTGCAAAGAAAAAGATGACTGCGAGGATGCAGGTCGCTGTCTGCGAGAGTAAGGTGCAAATGCAATAACTCTGCAGATGAGTAAGAAAAATTAAACTTCTAAAAATGAGAATGCCACTAGGAAACTGGTGGCATTCTTGCATTTAACAATTATAATTGGCGACGTGAAATTGAAACTTTCGACGATGATTTAATTTTTTAGAACTAAGATTAATTTTTATAATAATATATTATTTAAATATATATGATTCATAATAATATACGATTTGACGTAAAATATTAAGAGTGCTATAATAGATTGGCATTGAAAAATGTAATTTGAAAAAAGGAGTGAGATTCACTGTGTGTGAAAACAACCGGACTCCGGAACAAACCTTTGAGATGGCAACAGCCTTCTACGAGATGATTGGAGTCACCGAAAAAATCGAGGGGTTTTTAAACTCCGAGTATGTGGCAAGCTATGTTGCCGAGTTCGCAATTCAATGTAAGGAGGCTGTATACAAGGTTATTAATAACCAGAAAGCAGAACTTCTTGCAAAGCTGGAGGCACGTAGCTATAACTATGATCTAGAAGACTTTTTGCAAGATTTCCCTGTCAACTTCAAGATTTACTTGTACACGGAACATGTAGAAGTTCTGATGGGCTATAGCATGGAAGTGCAGGCAATTAAGGGCATGATGCATATGGCCCTGGATAATGAAGTCAGCATACTGATGCGCTTGGTTGCTGATGTCTGCAACATCCTTACAGAAGTCCATATCTGCAGTACTTATGATATGCTTGAAGGGCTGGAGGACTCGGACGAAGAGAATGTTACTGACGAGCAGCCAGTTACCAGTGAGAACTGTGGCAAAAGAGCAGAATGTATGTGTGAAGAACTGTGCAAGGAACTTGGGCAGTGCCCCACTGGAAAGGAATTTCATTGTAACGGCAAAGGCAATGCAAATGGAGAGTGCGATTGCCCCTGTGCAGATGCCTGTTGGCCCGAAGCAGGACAATATCCTTGCGAAGAGCTTAGTTTCTACGTTATTCCTCCTGAAGGCGGTTGCTGTGAACGTGGTGTAAGCTAAATTATCACAAATCTCGAAACGAAAATTCTGAAGTAAGTTCATTCCGAAATAATCGCGGTGCTATGGAAGTAAATTAACTTTCATAGCACTTGTTCATTTAATAGGAAAGTTCTCTTTTCCTATTAAATAAAATGCTTCGCATGACTGTTGTACACAAATTTTATTACATAAATACATATTTATTTAAAAAGAAATGAACTTTTAGACTAATTTACATAATTTTTAATAAACTCTTTATTTTAAGAAAAAAATGTAGTATAATAAATTGGCATTAGATTTTTATACTGTAAAAGAAAATTTTGATAGAGTTTAGTACAACGTTAAATAAAAATATAAAATCAAATTACAAAAATATAATATATAGAAGGAATAAATATGGAAGTAGCAAAAAACTGGAAAGATTATGAAATTTTAGATATGTCTGATGGAGAAAAACTAGAAAGATGGGGAAATGTTATTTTAATAAGACCAGATCCACAAATAATTTGGAAAGAAAAAACATTTCCGGAAAAATGGAAAACAGCAAATGCTAGATATGCAAGAAGTTCTTCTGGTGGAGGCGGATGGAAATATAATAAAAAGATGCCTGAAAATTGGCAAGTTAAGTATAATGATTTAACTTTTAATATTAAGCCAATGGGATTTAAACATACAGGATTATTTCCAGAACAAGCTGTTAATTGGGAATGGATGATAAACAAAATAAAATCTTCTGGAAGAAAAGATATAAAAGTATTAAATCTTTTTGCTTATACAGGAGGAGCTACTGTAGCATGCGCTTATGCAGGTGCGTCTGTTTGTCATGTGGATAGTTCAAAAGGAATGGTTGCTTGGGCAAAAGAAAATATAGTTTCATCGGGGCTTGCAGAAAGACCAGTTAGATTTATTATAGATGATGTTACAAAATTCGTTCAAAGAGAAATAAGAAGAGGAAACAAATATGATGCTATAATTATGGATCCGCCATCTTATGGAAGAGGAAAAAATGGTGAAGTATGGCAATTTGAAAATAATATTTCTGATTTAGTTGAACTTTGTGAACAAGTATTATCAGATAATCCATTATTCTTTTTAATAAATTCATATACAACAGGAATTTCTTCAAAAGTTCTTGAAAATATATTAAGTTTAAAACTTAGAAGAAAAAATGGAAAATTGTCATCAGGAGAAATTGGACTTCCAATGAAAGATTCATGTTTAGTACTTCCTTGTGGCATTTATGGAAGATGGGAAAAATAAAGCATTGATATAAAAATAAATTAGATTATAATTATTGAAATGTAAAGAGCAGGCTTTTAGACCTGCTCTTTGTTTGTATTTTGATTGTTACTACCCAAATAGTTTTTTAAAAGATTGTGCAATTCATGTTTGTTATGTGCATGACCAATTACGAAGTTAGTGTATTCCAGAATCTGTTGATTTCTCTTTTTGTCTTCTTCGTATTTTGTATGAATTGTAGAAGCTACTGAAAAAATAAAGGAGTTTCGCATATAGCTTTTACTATATTCCGCATAAGATGGGAATAGAAAATCCTTATATTCTTTTAAATAGTCTTCAACTGAAGAAAAAACAAAAACTGGAGTACTACTTTGAGCTGCAGCCAACTTGTAGAGGAACCTATAACCAGCATATTGATCTGGCAGCGTTCTATCAAGAGGTCTGTATTCAAAGAATTGGATATCTAAAATGATGAAATCAAATTCGGATAATCTTTGTTTTCTGAAACAGACATTTACAGCGTCAAGGTAATTGTTTACATGTACATAATCAGTGATGCCATTTTTTTGAAGAACTAGGATAGCATCTTCGAGTTTATATTTATTATCCTCGATGATTAGTACTTTCACTTTATCCCTCCCATTCATGAGTGTAAAAGATTAATGAGTAACAATCGACCAATATTATAACACAAAAAAACCAAAAATACAAATGAAAGAAATAGAAAAAAGCAGGTGGTTAGCCTGCTTTTTTCATGATATTCCAGTGCTTGTGAACAATGTGTTCAAGTTCGGCGCGATTATGTGCATGACCAACAATAAATTTTGACGCTTTTAAAAGTTTTTCTCCCTCAGCGGTTATTTCATCATAAAGTTTACCAACGATAGAACCTTCGATGAAAATAGGATAACTATCATAGTTATAGCATATTGTCTCATAACTTGGAAAAAGAAATTCTTTGTACATTTCCATGTAATCTTTTTCATAAGAATATATGATTACAGGAGTTGTAGAGTTTCTTTTGGCAAGATGAGCAAGGAACATTGAGCCTGTAAGAGGATGCTTAATGGGTTCAGCGCCTTCATAGGGCTTTGCTCTGCAAAATACCATATCTAAAATAATGAGATTAAACTCATCAATATCTCTTTTTGAGGGACAGGCTTTTAGAGCGTCGTTATAATTGTTGATATGCACAATTTTTGCGGACTTGAATACCTTTTTCACAATCCGGATTGCGTTATCGAGCTTGTTAGCGTCATTCTCGATGATTAGTACTTTCATTGAAATCCCTCCTAATTAGTAGTGTATGAAAGATAGACTAAAACACAATCTAAAAAAGTATAACATATGGAAAAATAAAATACAAACATTTTGTCGAAAAAGTGACTAATAAGTCGAAAATTTTTTTTATAAAAAATATAACTAAATTATCATAAGAGATAATGCAAAATATAAAAAATAATAGAAAACATATAAAAGTTCGTGAAAAATATAAAAAATAATAACCAATAATATAAAAAATAAATATAACAAAATGCTTGAAATATGTGGAAAAACTTAAGCTGGTGTGATATAATTTATAAGAAATTTTATTAAGATAAGAAAAAGATAAGGAAAGAATATGGGAAATTTAAATATATTATATGAAGATAATCACATAATAGTTGTTGTAAAGCCAGTAAATATTCCTTCACAAGGAGATAAAACTGGTGATGAAGATATGTTAACAATTATAAAACAATATATAAAAGAGAAATACAACAAACCAGGTGAAGTTTATTTAGGCTTAGTACATAGATTAGATAGACCTACTGGTGGTGTTATGGTATTTGCAAAAACCTCAAAAGCAGCTTCGAGACTTAGTGAACAAGTAAGAGATAAAAAAATGCATAAAAAATATTTATGTATTGTAGATGGAAAAATGGAAGCTGAAACAGGTTCAATGAGAGATTATTTACTAAAAAATGAAAAAACAAATACAAGTAAAGTAGTTAAAGAGGGAACTAAAAATGCTAAAGAAGCACTTTTGGATTACGAAGTTATAAAATACAATGAAGAAATTAATATGTCTGTAGTAAAGGTTGATTTGCATACAGGAAGACATCATCAAATAAGAGTTCAATTTGCTTCTAGAAATCATAGTTTGTCTGGTGATCAAAAATATGGAACAAGAGGAAGAGGAAAACAACTTGCTCTTTGGGCGTTCAGTTTGAGTTTTGAACATCCAACTTTAAAAGAAAAAATGACTTTTGAATATTATCCAGAAATTACAGGAAGTTGGAAAATATTAGAGGATAAAGAGATTGAAAAAGAATAGAAGAAAAGGATGTAGGTAAAATGAAAAATGAATCATTAGGTATCCCAGGAAACGGGTTTGATTATATAAATATAGCACCAAAAGAGAATGCAAATGAAGAGCTGCAAAGTAGAATAGACGAATTTATTGGAATATCAGAATTTTTGAGAGATATTGTTTTTGAAAGAGGTGTTCCAGAATTTGAAGGAAAAAATAAAATTTTAAGATTTATAAATTATGGAGATACACAAATGGTGTATGTGCTAAGTGTAAATGGTAGAAACTATACTTTATTATTAGGTCAACCAACTTGTGAATTTGGAATAGTGAAAAGAGAACATGATAATTTAAGAAGATTAGCCAAAAGTAATAGTGAAAATATTGTAGCACCAATTCATTATTTGCAAAGCCAAGATGGAACAAGAGAATTATATGTTACACCGTATTTGCATCAAGCTAGATGCATTGCTTGTGATGAGGATGATGGATGGGGAGTTTATGTTCCAGAACCAGATTATCATTTTAGAAGTTTTTCTAATGAAGAAAGAAAAGTAATTAATTCTAGCATGATTGCATTATTAGTAAAAATGTATGATCAAAAAAATAAGCAAGGAATCAGTTCGTGTAAAATTGGTGGAGGAGATTTTATGTTAGAAAAAGGATATGAAGATGAGCCTCTAACACATGAAAATATCTTAAAAAGAATGAAATTAATTGCTGCAAGAGATATGGTTTCAATGAATTTTGAAGACTATATAAAAACTTTAAGAAATGAGTTTCAAAAAGGACATATTATCGCATAGAAAACGATAGAGATAAATCAATATTAGTAAATCATAAATGTAGAGTTCCAATGACAGAAGAGGAAATTGCAGAAGGTATTGAACTTGGAATTAAACTTAGAGAAAAAGATGTTAAAAGTTTGGATGAATAACATAAAAAAATTAAGTAGTATAATTATTAAAAATAATAAGATAAAATAATAGATATATATAATGATTAATATTAGATAACTGAAGATTTATGTAAAAGTAAATTTTCGGTTATTTTTTCTTATTATTTTCATAATATTGAATATAAGATAAATCACAAATAAACTTAAGGGGGAAATTATGAAAGAAAAAATTGTAAGACATAGTTTTGTATTTGGATTATTGTTAGCATGCATATTTCAGTTTTCTTTATATTCTCAAGCAACAACTTTAAGTAATGAATTATTAGCATGGGGATTCAAAAGAGGAGAAAATCATGAGCAAGCTATATTAGACACAAAATCTGAAAATGTAATAAAAAAATATAATGGAATTTCGTTGGGAAATAAAGAAAAAGCAAATATATACTTAACGTTTGACTGTGGATATGAAGGTGGATATACAGAAAGTATTTTAAATGTTTTAGAAAAATATGATGTTAAGGCAACTTTTTTTATAACAGGTCATTATTTAAATTCAGCAAGTGATTTAGTAAAGAAAATGATAGAAGATGGACATATTGTTGGAAATCATACTGTTAATCATAAATGTTTACCTAATATTAGTGATGACGAAATAGAGAATGAAATTATGAAATTACATAATAGTTTATATGAAAAATTTGGTTATGAAATGAAATTTTTTAGACCACCAAAGGGTGAATTTAGCGAAAGAGTTATAAAGCAAGTGCAAGATTTAAATTATATAACTGTTATGTGGTCATCAGCTTATGATGATTGGGATGATTCAAAACAAGGAAGAGTAGAATATGGAAAAAAGAAAGTTTTAGATAATCTACATAATGGATGCGTTCTTTTATTACATTCAACATCAAAAGATAATGCTCAAATATTAGAAGAAGTAATTATAGAAGCAAGAAATATGGGGTATGAATTTAAATCATTAAATGAGTTCGAAAAATAATAATTTTATCGACAAATTATTATTTTTCTAAAACTTTTTATATTGAAATAAAATAACTTATATGATAGAATAATCACGTTATAATAGATAAAATAAGGGGAAGAAAAATGGACTTTTTAGACATAGAAATTACACAAAAAACATACATAAAAATATTAATAGTATTAATAATATTAGTTATTATTTATTTAGCTTTTACAATGAGTTCTCTTTTAATATTTAAATCCTATACATTAGGACCAAATACTTCTGTAAATGACGAACTAATAAATACGCATATAGATGTATTAGAGCCAAAAGGTAAAAAAATTGAAATTGCAGGCTGGGCTTATAAAGAAGGTGAAAAAATAACAACAGTAAATGCAAATTATGTTTTGAAACATCAAGAAACCGGAAAAATGTATTTAATGAGAACAAAGATGGAAGAAAACATAAATTTAGAAGATCCAGATATAAAACTTGCAGGAATTCATGCTCAATGTTTATTATTTGGAATACCATCAGGAAGATATGATATTTGTGTTTTATATCAAAACGGAGAAGAAGATATTTTAGCAAATACAGCAATACATGTAGATTTATAAAATAAAAGGATGGAATAAAATGAAAGAAAAAATACAAAAATTTCTTAAAAGTGAAAATATAGCATTACTTGCATTATTTATATTAGAAATAGGACTAATGATATTTATTACACCAAATAGATATGATGATCAAGTTTTTTTAGAAAGTGTTACTGGAAAGTCGGTTTGGTCATATGTAGGACCAAGATATTATAATTGGTCTTCAAGGCTTATTATAGAATTTGTACTTTGTTCTGTTTTAAAAATTTCAAAATATTTATGGATATTAATAGAAGCTTTAATGGTAACTTTAGCTGGTTATTCAATTGCTAAATTATTTGTAAAAAATAATGAAAACAAAAAAGAAAATTTTATAATGTTAGTTTCAATGATTTTAATATATCCAATTATGCAAATGAATAGTGCTGGATGGGCTGCTACAACAATAAATTATATGTGGCCAATGGCAACTGGATTATTTTCTTTAATTCCAATAAGAAAAATTTGGGATGGAGAAAAAATAAAATTTTGGCAATATCCATTATATGTATTTGCACTTCTATTTGCAGGAAACCAAGAACAATCATGCGCAATTTTATTTGGAACATATTTATTGTTTACAGTATTAATAATTCTAAAAAACAAAAAGATTCATCCTTTTATTATAGTTCAAGATTTATTAATAATTGCTAGTTTAATATTTATTTTAACTTGTCCAGGAAATAATATTAGAACACAAACTGAGATTGCAAACCAATTTAAAGATTTTGAAATGTTAACTATACTAGATAAAATTGGAGTAGGATTAACAGCTACAATGGGATTAATAATAGATAAAGGAAATATAGTTTTTGCGATTATGAGTTTGATTATATCTGTATATATTTTTATGAACTATAAAGAAAAATTATATAGAGTAATATCTCTTGTTCCAGTTTTTTCAATTTTTGGATTATGTTATTTTAGAACTAATATAAATGCAATGTTTCCATTTTTTGGTTCGTTGAAAACTTTATTAATAGAAGAACAAGTTATGCTTACTGCTGCGAATTGTAATAATTTATTAAATGTTATTCCAATAATATTTGCAGCTGCAAATTTTATATGTTTAATAATGTCTTTATTATTAATTTTTAAAAATTTAAAAAATAATGTTGCTATATTAGTGTTTTTGATTGGATTAGCATCTAGATTAATAATGGGATTTTCTCCAATAGTATTTTTATCAGGAGAAAGAACAATGTTGTTTTTTGACTTTTCGATGATAATTGTTTCTATAATAGTATGGCAAGAATTAATAAAGAAAAATGATAAAAATGATAAAAAAATCCAAAAAAGAATGGAATTTATAGTAAAGGCTACAGCTGTTTTACAGTATATAAATTGTTTAGTTTGCATTTTAGCAACGCAAAAATAAATTACGAAAGAAGGATAAAAATATGGATGTTGCAAATTTTACAGAAAAATCTAAAGAAGCAATAAGTACTGCTAGCAATATAGCAATGAAAAATGGCAATCCAGAAATAAAAGATTGTCATATGGTTGCTGCATTTTTAGAAGATAAAAGCGGTGTAATAACAATGCTTTTAAAAAAGATGAATGTAAATATTCAATCTTTAGAAACAATGATTTTAGAAGAAATAAATAAGATGTCAAAAGTAAGTGGAAATGTTTCATTAAGATTTGCTTTAGAAGTGGAAAAAGCTTTAGATGAAGCTGAGAAACAAGCAAATTCAATGAAAGACCAATTTATTTCAGTAGAACATTTGATGCTTGGAATTTTAGAACATGCAACAGAAAATTTGAGAAGAATATTTAAATCTTATAAAATTGATAAACATAAATTTTTAGTAGCATTGAAAGATATTAGAGGAAATGTCAATGCTAATTCAGATACACCAGAAGATACTTATGATGTTTTAACAAAATTTGGAAAAAATGTAACAGATTTGGCTAGACAAAATAAATTAAATCCTGTTATAGGGCGAGATGAAGAAATTAGAAATGTAATAAGAATTCTATCTCGTAAAACGAAAAATAATCCTGTATTAATAGGAGAGCCAGGAGTAGGAAAAACTGCAATTGTTGAAGGACTTGCTCAAAGAATTGTTAGAGGTGATGTTCCTACAAGTTTAAAAGGAAAGACTATTTTTGAACTTGATCTTGGGCTTTTAGTTGCTGGGGCCAAGTATAAAGGTGAATTCGAAGAAAGATTAACAACAATTTTAAAAGAAATAGATAAAAGTGAAGGGAATATTATTTTATTTATAGATGAAATTCACAATTTGGTTGGTGCAGGAAAATCAGATGGTGCGATGGATGCAAGCAATCTTTTAAAACCACGTTTAGCTAGAGGAGAATTGCATTGCGTAGGTGCTACAACTTTGGATGAATATAGAGAATATATAGAACAAGATGCTGCATTAACAAGACGTTTCCAACAAGTACTTGTTGTAGAACCAACAGTAAGTGATTGTATAACAATTTTGAGAGGAATCCAAGAAAAGTTTGAAATTTTTCATGGTGTAAAAATACAAGATCAAGCTTTAATTGCTGCTGCTACGTTATCAAATAGATATATTGCAGATAGATTTTTGCCAGATAAAGCAATTGATTTAATAGATGAAGCTTGTGCTATGATTAGAAGTGAAGTTGAATCTATGCCAACAGAATTAGATGTTATTTCAAGAAAAATTATGCAGTACGAGATTGAAGAAAGATCTCTAGAAAGAGAAAGTGAAGATGATCTAAAAATAAAGAAAAGACTTCACGATATTAGAAATCAGTTATCTGAGCTAAGACAAGAATTTCAAGATATGAAATTGAAATGGGAAGAAGAGAAGAAGAATATTGAAAAAATTCAAAAGTTAAAAGGAAAAATTGATGAAGTAAATGCTCAAATTGAAAAAGCAGAAAGAAATTATGATTTAAATAAAGCTGCTGAATTAAAATATTCAACTTTGCCAAATTTGAAAAAATTATTAGAACAGGAAGAAAAAGAAATAGAAAAAGCTCAAGGTGGAAAAAGTTTACTTAGAAATAAAGTAACAGAGGAAGAAATTGCAATGGTTGTTTCTAAATGGACTGGAATTCCTGTGTCAAAACTTGCAGAAGCAGAAAAAGAAAAATTACTTCATTTAGAAGAAATTTTGCATCAAAGAGTTGTAGGACAAGATGAGGCAGTACAAAAAGTTAGTGAAGCAATAATTAGAGCAAGAGCTGGAATTGCTAATCCAAATAGACCAATAGGTTCATTCTTATTTTTAGGACCAACAGGTGTTGGAAAAACAGAGCTTGGAAAAACATTAGCAGCTACACTTTTTGATGATGAAAAAAATATGGTAAGAATAGATATGTCTGAATATATGGAGAAGTTTAGTGTTACAAGATTAATAGGAGCACCTCCTGGATATGTAGGATATGAAGAAGGTGGACAATTAACAGAAGCAGTTAGAAGAAAACCATATTCTGTAGTATTATTTGACGAGGTTGAAAAAGCTCATCCAGATGTATTTAATATTTTCTTGCAAATATTAGATGATGGTAGAGTAACTGATTCTCAAGGAAGGTTAGTTGATTTCAAAAATACTGTAATTATACTAACTTCCAACTTAGGATCACAATATATTTTAGAAAGTATTTCTAAACATGGAGAAATAACAGAAGAAACTAAAGAGAATATAGATAAAATTTTAAAACAACATTTTAGACCAGAATTTTTGAATAGATTAGATGAAATAATATGCTTTAAAGCTTTAGAAAAAGAAGTTGTATATGGAATTGTAGAACTTATTCTTCAAGGAGTAATAAAAAGAGTAAAGGAAAGAGGAATTGATTTATCTTTTACAAAAACATCTATAAAGTGGCTAGTTGAAGAAGGGTATGACATGGAATTTGGAGCAAGACCTTTAAAAAGAATTGTTCAAACTCAAGTTGAAACTTTACTTGCAAGAAGAATTATTTCAGGTGAAGTAAAAGAAGGTGATAAGGTAGAGGTATATTATGATAAAAGAATTACTGGTTTAAACATAAGACCTAAAGTAGAAAAAATTGACATGACAATCTCAAATAATGCAACTACGGTAAATAAGGATAATACCAATAGATCTAATACTAATCCAAGTGACATTAATAATGAAAAAAACACAAATGAGCAATAATATAACGAATGAAATAAATATGGTGTATCCAAAGAATAAGGAGAATAAAAAATGGCAGATAGTCCAGAAGTAATTGAAGCAAGAGAAAAAGCTAATGATAAAACATATTTTGCAGAAATAATAAAAACAAATCCAACTTTAATTGAATGGGCTAATGCTGAAATTAGAGATGATAAAGAAATTATGCTAAAAGCTGTTGGAATTGATGGTGGTGTTCTAGAATTTGCTAGTGATAGATTAAAAGACGATAAAGATGTTTTACTAAAATCTGTAAGTCAAGCTGGTTGGACATGCTGTTATGCTAGTGATAGATTAAAAGATGATAAAGATGTGCTTTTAGCAGCATCAAAAGTTGATGGACAAGCATTATATTTTGCAAGTCAAACTTTAAGAGATGATAAAGATGTTGTGCTTGCTGCTGTAACTAAAAAACCAATAATTTTAAAATACGCAAGTTTTAGATTAAGGGATGATAAAGATATTGCGTTAGTTGCTGTGAGCAAAGCTAAGAAAAAGGTTATCGAATATATTTCACCAAGACTTAGAGATGATGAAGAAATAAAAGCTTTATTAACTGAAGAATAAATGAAAATGATTAATATATTTTATAATAAGTCGACGCGCAGTTTTATCTAACAGTTGAACGAAGTGATTACTGTTAGTTAATGCAGTAGCTCGGGAGGGTAAGCGAAGCTTTTGATTAAAAATTTAGCGAACGAACTTTGAGCGTTAAAAATTTTTAATCATTACCTGACCAGCAAGGAGACTGGTATATAAAATATATTAATCATTATTTTTTGATTATAGTAATAAAACCTTTCTTACTTGAATATATATCAAGTAAAGAGAGGTTTTTGTTATGAGAGATTATAGTAGAGTAAGTAAATTTTTAGAAATTCCAAGAGAGGTTATTAGTAATGTTCCTAAAATTACAATAACAGGATTTGATGAGATTTTTATAGAAAATTTCAAAGGTATTTTGGAATATGAAGATTTTTTTGCAAGAATAAGTACAGAAATAGGAAATATAAATATTAATGGGTTTAATTTAAAACTAAATCAAATGACAGATAATGATATATTAGTTAGTGGAAAGATTGAAAATATAGATTTTGAAAAAAAGGTGAGTAAAGAATGATTTTTAAAATTATATATATGTTTTTTGCAGGCTCTGTAACAGTTAGGATAGAGGGCTTTTTTATTGAACGATTTTTAAACATATGTAGGAGTAAAAATATATTTCTACAAGATCTACATAGAGAAAATAGTACATACATAAAAATTAGAATTTTAAAATCTGATTTTAAAGAAATTAGACATATTGCAAGAAAAACAAAATGTAAAGTAAAAATAGAAAAAAAATCAGGAATTCCATTTGTTCTTAATAAATATAGAAAAAGAAAGGTTTTTGCAATTGCTTTTTTGGTAATTGCAATTTTTCTTTTTATAATAACTAAATTTATATGGAATGTTGAAATTATGGGAAATGAAAAAATAAGTTCAGATGAATTAAAAAAATTAGTTGCAGAATATGGAATAGCAGAGGGAAAATTAAAAAGTGATATAAATATTGAAAAAATAAGCAATCTGATTAGACTAAATAGAAATGATATTTCATGGATAGGAATTACTTTAAAAGGGACAAATGCAATTATTGAAATTGAAGAAGTGGTAGAAGTTCCTGAAATAATAGATAAAAATAAAATTTGTAATATAGTTGCGCAAGAAGATTGTATAATATCAAAAATGATAGTACAAAATGGAACAGCTAGAGTTGCAGTTGGTGACGAAGTAAAAAAAGGAGATTTACTTGTAGAAGGAGTGATGGAGGGAACTTATACAGGACAAAGGCAAGTACATGCAGAAGCAACTATTTTTGGAAAAATTTTTTATTCTAAAGAAAGAAAAGAATGTTTGCTGCAAAATGAAAAGATAAAAACTGGAAATGAGGAAGAAAAAATAGAAATTTGTATAAATAATTTTAAAATAAATTTCAATAAAGGGGTTTCAAAATTCGAAAAGTATGATACAATAACGACAAATAAGAAACTAAAGTTATTTTCTGATTTTTATTTTCCAATATACTTAAAAAAATATACTAATGTAGAATACCAAACAAGGCAAAAAAAATATACTGAAAATGAATTGAAGGAAAAGATGGTCAAAGAATTAGAAGAAGAATTGGAAAATGAATATAAAATTTCAGAATATGAAGAAAAATATAAAAAAAGAGAAATAATTACTAATTTAGAAGATGAATCATTAACAGTAAAGTTAGTGTATGAAATTCAAAAAGAAATTACTGCAAAAGAAGAGGTTAAATAGGCATAGAAAGTTGCCTAATTAAATTTTGAAAGGATGGTTAAAATGGCTGAAGAAAGAAGTTTAAAAGTACTTGCGAATAATACAACTTTTTTTAATAAAGTATCAAACACTTTAACAAAATTATTAATACCCACAAAAATTGGTATTAATGGAATGATGATAAATATAAAAAGAAGTGCTACAGTAAAAGCATATGAACAATTAAAAACAGCAGAAAATTCTAATGATGTTGATAAAAAAGAACAATATCAAAACAGATATGAAGAAAGTTATTCTTTATATTTAGAAGCAATAGATAAACATATAATGGATTCGATTTATAAAAAAGTAAAAAATAATACTGCTTCTAATTATGAAAAAGATGCACTTTCTAAGTACTATACAATTGTTCATCTAAAAGATACTGAATACTTAGAGTATAAATATAGAAAACAAAAATTTTTATTGGACTTAGATTATGAAAGTTTATCAACGAATAATAAAGATAAAATATTAAATAAATATAAACCAATATATGTTGAAAAAATTGATAATATATATAAAGGAATATTAAAAAACTATTCGGTAAAACTTGCTGATGGAATTAGAGCAAAAATTGTAAATCAAGCGGATCTTTATAGAAAAATTTTTGATACATTAGAAGAATATATAAAAGATATATTACCAATAAAAATAGAAAATGATGAAGAAGGAAAATATGAAAAAATAGTTCATGAATATGAAGAATATGAGAAATTTTCAGTAGGAAAATTAGATGAAAAAGATTTTCTTGAAAAAAATATGATTTTACTAGGATTAAGTAGGGTTTTATTTACTCATAGTCTTCCTCTTGTGGCAGCAGAACAATGCTATAAAAAATTGTTAAAAGATACTAGAAATTTAATTACAAGCACAAAATCAGAAGAGAAAAAAGAAAATGTTTATAGAATGTTACTTGAGTTGATTGAGGCTTATAATGTTAAATTATTGTCTACAAAAGTTTATTGGGATAAACCAGCAGAAAGAGAAGCATATAAAAAATTCTGGGATGCTTATAGTAAATCAGGTTCTTCAGAGAAAAAAGAAATTTTATCTCTTCAAAGAGAGCTTCATGATACA
This sequence comes from Clostridia bacterium, assembly GCA_017536685.1. Taxonomy (GTDB): domain Bacteria; phylum Bacillota; class Clostridia; order TANB77; family CAG-508; genus Scatovivens. The sequence goes on from JAFXGW010000033.1 coordinate 36,631, forward strand.
GCAGATGAATATGAAAAATATGCAGAAGTTAGACAATTTTATAAAGATAAATTAGTAGAACTTGGAGTTATGAAAAAAATTAAAAAATCTACTTATAAAACAATGAAAGGTCATTTCATAAAAAAATAAAAAAGGAAAATAAAAATGGACAAAGCCGAAATAGAATATTTAGATTTAGAAGAAGATAAAAGTTATGAGGAAATAATAAATAAAGTTTTGAGAGAGTGTTTTGTAATAGAGAATATGCAAGAAACTTTACTTTATATAGATGTAACTTTAACTAATCCAGAAAATATTAGGAGACTAAATAATCAATTTAGAAATATAGACAAGGAAACTGACGTGCTTTCATTTCCAATGTTTGAAAAAAATGAACTTACAAAAATTAAAAATATAAATCATCGAGAATCTCTTGGAGATATAGTTATTTCAATTGAAAGAGTTGAAGAACAAGCACAAGAATACGGACATAGCTTTGAAAGAGAGTTAGCTTATATGCTAGTTCATGGATTTTATCATTTGATGGGAGAAGATCATATAGAAGAATCAGATAAAAAAGTAATGAGAATGAAAGAAGAAACAGTTTTAAATAAATTAAATATACTAAGATAGCACAGAATTAGAGGTTATATATGGAAAATAATTGGAAAAATAAAAATTTTTTTCAAAGTTTAAAAAATGCTATTAATGGAATGAAACAAGTTATAAAAAGTGGAAGAAATATAAAAATCCAAAGTGTTTTTGCGATACTAGTTGTTATTGCCCGGAGTATTTTTTAAAGTTAATTATATAGAAGTTTTAATATTAACTTTAACAATATTTTTTGTTTTTATTTCAGAATTTTTTAATACAGCTATTGAAAAATTAGCTGATTTGTATACAACTGAATATAATGAAAATATAAAGATAATAAAAGACATAAGTGCTGGTGCAGTTACCTTAGCTGCAATTGCATCAATAATTGTTGGAGTGGTTATATTTTTACCTAAAATTTTAATAATATTATAGATAGGAAATGTAGAAATGAATAAACTAGAATTTGAAAGAAAAATTAAAGCGTTTAATATCCAAAAAATTTCGTATGATGCTGAGATGGCAAAAGTTTTTGGAAAAGGAAGAGAATTGTATTTAGATAGAAACACATGTGATTTATATGGTTGTTTTTATGAAGACGAAGTAAAAGAGTTTATAATATTTTTTATGGATGCCGAAAGAGGTATTGCAAGAGATTTAGGAAATTACAAAACAGAAAAAGAAGCATATGAAAACTTATTTATTAGAATGAAAGAATGGCAAGAAAGAATGTAATAATAATTGGAGGAACATATGAAAAATTTTATTAAAGTATTAGTTGTGTTAATTTTAATTGGTGGACTAGCATTTGGAGTATATAGGTTTGTCTCTGAAAGAAATAAAGTTACATTGCCAGCAGAAGAAACTTTAAATGCAAATGAAACTAATATAGAAACAGAAGAAATACAAGATGAAATTAAAGAAAAGTCCTCAAATGATGAGAAAGTTCCTGAAATAAAAATTTTTAATGGAAATGATAGACCAATAGCATTTATGATAGATAACAATAAAAATGCTCAACCACAAGCTTCATTAAACTCTACATATATGGTTTATGAAATAATTGTAGAAGGTGGAGAATCAAGATTAATGGCACTATTTAAAGGTGTTGAAGCTGACCAAGTTGGTCCAATAAGAAGTGCAAGACATTATTTTATTGATTATGCTATGGAAAACGATGCTTTATATGCTCATTTAGGAATGAGTCCACAAGCGCAAGCTACATTCCAAGAATTTGGAATACAACATATAAATGGACAAGTATATGATACAGGAAAAGCTAGAACAGAAAGTTCTTTATATTGGAGAGCGAAACATAAAAAAGCTCCTCACAATGCATATACAAATACAGAATCAATCTTAGAAATTGCAAAAGGATTTGGATGGAAAACAACTTCAGAAAAAGAGAGTGTATTAAATTATGTCGCTGAAGAAGTTAACTTAGAAAGTGAAGATGCATTTTCAGTAGAGTCTGTAAAAATTCCTTATGCAAAAGGACATACTGTAGAATATAAATATAATAGTGAAACAGGAAGATACACAAGATGGTCTAAAGGTAAGAAAATGTTTGATGAAATGACGAAAGAAGAAGTGACAACTAAAAATATAATAATAACATTTGCAGAAAACTATACTTTAGATGATGGAGAAAATAAAGGTAGACAAGATGTATTAACAATTGGAAGTTTAGATGGATATTATATAACAAATGGAAAAGCGATAAAAATAAAATGCAATAAAGCATCAAGATTTGAACAAACAGAATATGTTGATTTAAATGGAAATGAAATAAAAGTAAATGATGGAAACACATGGGTTAATGTTTGCCCAATAGATTCAAATGTTACATTTACAGGATTAGAAGAGGAAGTATAATTTATGGGGAAATTCAAATCAGGTTTTGTATCATTGGTTGGAAGAACTAATGTTGGAAAATCTACATTACTAAATTCTTTAGTAAAAGAAAAAGTTGCAATTACTGCAAACAAAGTTCAAACAACAAGAACTGCAATAAGAGCAATCTTAAATGATGAAAATTATCAAATAATAATTACAGATACACCAGGGATTCATAAACCAAAAACAAAATTAAGTGAGACTATGGTAAACACTGCTTTTACAATGTTTGCTGAAGTGGATGTAATATTGTTTTTGATAGAAGCAGACTCGACAGAAATCGGTAGAGGAGACAGAATTATTTTAGACAAAATAAAGGAGTCTAAAAAACCTTGTATTTTAGTTATAAATAAAATTGATTTAGTAAAAAGAGAAAAATTATTAAATTTAATAAAAATTTATAATGATGAATATGAATTTAAAGCTGTTATTCCGATATCTGCAACTAAAGAAGACGAAGTTCAGGTTGTAATAGATGAAGTTGTTAAGTTATTACCAGAAGGTCCAAAATATTATTCAGATGAGGAATATACAGACCAAACAGTAAGACAAATTTCTGAAGAAATTATTAGAGAAAAAGCATTAAAATTTTTAAATGATGAAGTTCCTCATGGTATTTACATTGAAATAAAAAAATTTAAAGAAAGAAAAACAACTAAAGGTGAAGATATTTATGATGTGGATGCTACGATATATTGCTTAAGAGAATCTCACAAAGGAATAATAATAGGAAAAGGTGGAAACCTTTTAAAGAAAATAGCAATGACAGCAAGACAAGATATTGAAAAAATGCTTGGAACTAAAGTTAATTTAAAAGTTTGGGTAAAAGTTAAAGAAGATTGGCAAGAAAAAGATAATATTGTAAATAAATTTAAATTAAAATAAACCATGAATAATCTTCTAAAAAATACAAAAGATATTTGTAAAAGATTTTATTATATAAATTAACTGAGAAGCTTTTAAAGTAATGAATTCTTTTATAAAAGAAGGGGGATGTGTTTTATGATTAAAAATATAGCGTGGAATACATTTAAACAAACCGGAGATATAAATTCTTATTTGGAATTTAGAGAAGTAAAAAATATAGAAGAAAATTTGAAGGTAACAATTGATGAAAAATATAAAAGTAAATGGAATAGTAATTGCTGAAAATAATATGGGAGATTTTGATAAAATGCTTACTATCTTAACTCCCAATTTAGGAAAGATTGGGTGCAGTGCGAAAGGTTCTAGGAGACCAAAGAGCCTTTTACTAAGTGGCACTCAATTTTTGTGTTTTGGTGAGTATATGCTTTTCAAAGGTTCTGAACATTATACAATGAATTCATGTGAAACAATAGAATTGTTTTATAATATCAGAACAGATTTAGATAAACTTACTTATGCATCATATATAACTAAAATAATAAATGATGTTACAA
>JAFXGW010000034.1 GCA_017536685.1 Clostridia bacterium
AAAAGATAAATAATAAAATTTAAAGTATAAAAACTAAGAAGAATTATAAAACAAAAGAATTTTGAAAGGAAATATAATGAACTTTTTAAAAAAATACAAAGTATTTATATCAGATATGTTTTTAAATATGGTTGGATTTGGAATATATATTATAGCACAACAAATTTTATTACTTCCAATTTTAGCGAAAATTGTCGACGATAATATATATTCAAATATTGTATTATACATATCAATATTAAATGTTATATGTAATGTAACAGGTGGAGAACTTGGAAATGTTCGTTTAATACGAGATAGCGAATATAAAAATAAGAAAATTATTGGCGACTTTACAAGAATTTTAGTTTTAATTTCACCAATAATAGCAGTAATAGCATTTCCAATTTTTATATATTTAAAATATTCAGTAGTAGGTAGCATATTTTTAGTTCTTACAATATTGATGGCAAATATTAGATTATATGCGACTTGCTACTATAGATTAGAACAAAAATATTTAAAAGTAATTTTACAAAATGTATGCTATTTAGTTGGAATAATAATAAGCTTAAGTTTATTTTATTTTTACAAAAATATATATTTGCTTTTATTAATTCCAGAGTTAATTTCTACAATATACGCATTGAAAAAATCAGATTTAATAGGAATGAAACTTCAAAAAACTGTTGAAATGTTAAATACAGTTAAAAAGTTTTTTAAATTAGGAGTAGTTTCTTTGTTAACTAATTTAATGAACTATTTTGATAAATTTTTGATTTATCCAATGTTTGGTGCTGCTTCTGTTGCTGCATATTATGCAGTGAATTCAATGACCAAAATTACAAGTTTAATAACAAATCCAATGTCTAGTGTTATTTTGTCTTGGGTATCTAACTCTAAGGGAGAAAATTCTAAAAATAAAATTATCAAAATGACAATATTAGCAAATATTCCTGTAATTTTGATAGTAGCGATTTTAACTGCGCCACTAACATATATTGCCTTAAAAATATTGTATAATCAATATTTGCAAGAAGCTTTAATTTTAATAATACCAATTTCCATTGCTAGTGGTTTTGGAACTGCAGTAACGTTAATAAAATCAGTTTTATTAAAATTTAGTGATACAAATAAATTAGTAGTTTCTTATGTAATATATATGATTATTTTTATGATATGTGGTTATACATTAAGTAAAAATTATGGATTAATGGGATTTGCTTTTGCTAATTTAGTATCTAAAGCTGTTCTTTGGATTTCTTTTATAATATTATTAACAAGAACTAAAAAGGAGGAAACAGTTTAGTGAAATTTGAAAAATTAAAAGATAAAAATAATCTTCCAATTATTTTATTTTTTATCATATTAATAAATTATATACCTTTAATTTTACCAAATATGATTAGTAAAGAATCACATGGGGTAGGAACAATTCCGATGGTAATATGTTTTGGAATTGAATGCTTATTATTAGCTATATTTCTATATAAAAAAGTTGAAATAAATAAAGATATAAAAAAACATGTAATAATTTTAAGTATAATTAGTTTAATATTATTTATAATTCAAATAAAAAATGTAATATTAAATGACTATAAAATAATGGATTTTGCCAATATAATTTGTCAGTTTATTAATGTACTTTTTTTATTTATATGTTTAATTAATTTAAAAGTTGATGATGAAAAAATTATTTTATTCATGAAAGCTATTATGTATATGGCAGTGCTTGCTTGCATAAATAATATGATTTTATACTTTGGAGAAATTCTTCAAATGTTTGGATTAAGAAAAGGTGGATATCCAGCAGATATGAAAAGTTTTTTCGCAAATAGAAATCAATTTGCATTTTTTCTGTATGTTGCTATAATTGCTGGAATATACACGATTTTAAAAGAAGATAAAATAGTTTATAAAGTAATGCTAGGACTTTTTGTAATAAATTTATTTTTTACTATGTCAAGAACTGGAATTTTAGTTGCTGGAATTTTTGTATTTGTTTATTTATTAACATTTGAAAAAATAAGCAAAAAAAATAAAACAAAAATATTAACAATTGTAGGAATTTCTGGTATTATAGGTTTGATAATCATAAACATCATAAACCCAAACTTAATTAATAGATTTGTTCGATTTGATAGGATAAAAGATTTATCAGGAAGAACTGATATTTGGTCTAGAGGAATTAATGTTATTTTTGAAAATCCAATTAATTTTTTGTTTGGTGTAGGACGATTTAAAGGTACTGATGTATTGCAATATGAAAAGAAATCATTCTCACAATTTCATAACATTTACATCGATTCACTAGTAACTGGTGGAGTAATGGAACTGATATTAGTAGTATATATTTATGGTTTCGTTATAAAAAGAATTTTCAAAAGTAATATGGACAAAAAATATAAAAACTTATATTTATCAATGTTCGTAACATATGCAATATATATATGCTTAGAAAGCTTTGGAAGATTTTCAATAGGGTGCTCAGATACATTGTGTTTAATATTCTTTGTTAGTATTCCATTATTACATGCAAATAGTTGCTCTATGTAAGAAGTAAAAAAATTAAATGAAAAGAAAGTATAAAGGAAATAAAAATGTTTGAAAAAATTAAAGAAAAAATAACTAGTAAAAATTTATTACCATTAATATTATTTTTAGTGGTATTAATAAATTTTATTCCGTTAATAAAAGTTAATATATTAACAAAAAAATCTTTTTCAGTAGAACTTATTCCTATGATTGTAGCAATGGGAATAGAATGCGTAATTTTAATATTGTACTATTTAAAAAAAATAAAATTTACAAAAGAAGTTATAATAAATTTTGGTGTATTATTAATTGTTACAATTGCTTCATTTGTAATTCAAGCGATTGCCTATAAAAATAATAACTATGAAGTTTTAGACTTTGCAAATATTGCTTGCAAATTTGTAAATGTAATTTTATTATTTGTATTGGTTTTAAATACTAAAGTGGAAGAAAAATACATAAATACTTTTATGAAAGGTATTTTGTATATGGGACTAATTGCTTGCCTTCAAAATATGATTTTATATTTCCAAGACATATTAGGACATTTTAATTTAGTAAAAACAACTGAAAAAATATATTTGTGCAAAAGTTTTTTTGCCCATAAAAATCAATTTGCGTTATTTTTATTTACCTCTATAATTGCTACAATTTTTTTGTTTCAAAAGGAAAACAAAACAGCATATAAAGTATTTTTAGGAATAGCACTTGTGATTTTTGGACTTAATTTAATAGTAACATTTTCAAGAACCGGTACAGCAATGTCGATTTTATTTTTGGTTCTTTGGTTTTTATTTACAAATAAAATAAAAATAAAAACTAAAATAATACTTGGAATAATTGCTGCTGTTTGTGGAATTGCATGTATAGCAATATTAAATGAAGTTAATCCAGTGTTGTTAAAAAAATTATTAAGATTAGAATCTGTAAAAACTTTTACAGGAAGAACAGTATTTTGGGATTTGGCAGAGAAAGAATTAATGTTAAGTCCTGCAAATACAATATTTGGAATTGGAAGATTTAAAGCTGAGGAATTAATTGCAAAATACAATGTCACTCAATTTCATAATACATATGTGGAATTTTTAGTTTCTGGTGGAATAGTAGAATTATTATATTTTATAGCATTATATCTAATTGTTATAATAAAAATGATAAAAAGTAAAATGGATAGAAAATATAAAAGTATATATATAGCTATGTTTATATCTTATGCTATTTATATGTGTTTTGAATCTTTAGGAAGATTTTCAATAGGATGTTCAGATACATTATGTTTAATATTCTTTTTAACTATTCCTTTATTACATGCGAATAGTTGTAAAAAAGAAGAGGGAGTTGAGGAAAGTAAATGATTGTAAAAGGAATAGTTGCTTTATTAACACTTTTTGGTGTTCCAGAGTTATTAGGATTACTATTTTTAAAATTTAACGAAAAAGAAAAAAACAATTTTATATTGGCATTTATTATTGGGTATTTATTTATATTTGCAATTTGTCAATTAATTACTGTACCATTTATTTATTTAGAATTATCATTAACAAATTTAGTTTTAACTTTAGTTTCTATATTTGGAATAATTTCAATAATTTCAATTGTTTTAAATATAAAGAATATTAAAAATATTTGGAATAATACAATAGAATACATAAAAACAATGCCAAAGTTATTAACTTTAATTACAATGATTTTAATAGGACTTCAAATTTTTGCATTTGTGGGATTCATGCATATAGATGATGATGATTCTTTCTATGTAGGTACAGCAACTACAGCTGTTCAAACAAATAGTTTATTTAAATATTCTGCTGCAACAGGAGAAGATGATTTAGAAAATAAACTTTCAAGATATAGATTAGGCCCATTTCCTATATATTCAGCAGTTGTTTCTAAATTAGTAGATATTCATCCAGCAATTATTTCTCATGTTGTTTTACCAGCAATTTTTGTTCCGATTGTGTATATGATTTATGGATTAATTGGAAATGAATTATTTAAGAAAGATAAAAAACAAGTATTAATATTTGTAATGTTAATGAGTGTTATAAATATATGGGGAAACTATTCTGTAAGAAACAACTTTTCATTTTTCTTACTTAGAATCTGGCAAGGAAAAGCAGTTCTTGCAAATATAATTTTACCAGCTATTATATTATTGTTTATGAAAGCAGAAAATAATGATTATAGCTTTAAATATTGTTTATTATTATTTATAACAATATTAGCAGGAACATTTACAACAACAATGGGAATTGCTCTTCCCCCAATAGAATTAATGCTTTTGGCAATAGTATATGAAATTTCAAAAATTAATTTTAAAAAATTAAAAGAAAATAAAGAAGAAAAGAATAATATAAAAACTAGATTAAAAAATATTATGAAATGTTTAGTTTGTTGTATTCCTAGTATTTTATATGGACTTGCATTTTTAATAATTTAATTTTAGGAGTAAGATATGTTTAAAGAAAATATAGAAGTAATAAAAAATTCTTTTCTAGAATATCAAGGAAGTGGAATGTATATAGCACTGTTTTTGATAGCAATGTTATATATATATCTAAAAGAAAAAGATAAAAAGATGAGATGCATATTCTTGTATTTTCCAATAGTAGTTTATGCAATTATTTTGAATCCAATTTTCAATAAAATTGTTGGAAAAATCTTTACAGGTTCGGTTTATTGGAGAATGTATTGGATTCTGCCAATTGGAATAACACTTGCTTATGCAATAATGAAATTTGTTATGGAACAAAAAGAAAAAGCACAAAAGATTGTTGTTGCAATAAGTTTAGTAACAATTCTTATAGTAAGTGGAAAATTTGTCTATGGATATGGTAATTTTGAAAAAGTAGGAAATCTATATAAATTGCCAGATGATGCTGTACTAGTAGCTCAGCTTATAGAAGTAGATGACACTGAACATAAAAAAGCATTAGTACCAGAAAATCTTACACCATATATTAGACAAGTTACTTCAAAAGTGGAATTATCTTATAGAAGGAAACCAGAAGGTTATACTAATGATCCACTGATTATAGCGTTACACTCTGGAAATGTTAAATATATTGCAGAGTATGCTAAAAATACAAATAGCAATTACGTTGTATATAATAAAGCTACAGTTTTAACAGAACCAATGCAGAATTATGGCTTTGAAAAATATAACGAATCAGTATTTTTTGCAATATATAAATATGTAGGAGAATAAATTTGAAAAACGATATATAATAGACGAAATTTATTTGACATGTATAATAAATATAAAATTTAATTATGAAATTTAAGCCGAATAATTAAAGAATATAATTAGAATAAAAGAGGTATATTATGAGAATTTTAGTTACAGGTGGACTTGGATTTATTGGTTCACATACATGTGTTGAACTTGCAAAACAAAATCATGAAGTTATTATTGTTGATAATTTATATAACAGTAAAGAAGATGTTATTGAAAAACTTGAAAAAATAACTGGCAAAAAATTTAAATTATATAAATATGATTTATTAGATAAAGTTAAATTAGAAGAAATTTTTGAGGAGAATGAAATTGATGCAGTTATCCATTTTGCAGGATATAAGGCGGTTGGTGAATCTGTTAAAAAACCATTAATGTATTATTCAAACAATTTAGGGTCAACGATAAATCTTTTAGAAGTAATGCAAAAATATAATGTAAAAAAACTTGTATTTAGTTCTTCTGCTACAGTTTATGGAGATCCAGGAACTCCAAAGTATGTTGAAGAAATGGGAAGAGGAGAAACAACAAATCCTTATGGAACAACAAAAGCTATGATAGAGAAAATGCTAGAAGATTTATATGCTTCTGATAATTCTTGGGATATTTCTATTTTAAGATATTTTAATCCTGTGGGTGCACATGAAAGTGGATTAATAGGAGAAGAGCCAAATGGAATTCCAAATAATTTAATGCCTTATGTAATGAAAGTTGCAGCAAGAAAATTAGAGATTTTAAGTATATTTGGAAATGATTATCCAACAGTTGATGGAACAGGTGTAAGAGATTTTATCCATGTAGTAGATTTAGCAAAAGGACATAGCTGCGCTTTAGATAAAATGAAAAAAGGACTAAATATCTATAACTTAGGATCAGGAAAAGGTGTAAGTGTTATGGAACTTGTAACAACTTTTGAAAGAGTAAATAATCTAAAAGTAAATTATAAAATTGTAGATAGAAGACCAGGAGATTTAGCTGAATATTATGCAGATCCTTCAAAAGCCTTAAAAGAGCTTGAATGGAAAACAGAAAAAACATTAGAAGACATTTGCAGAGATTCTTGGAATTATGAGAAAAATAATATGTAAAAATGGCTTTTTAAGCCATTTTTTTATGTTTAAAAATTTACAAAATGAACACATAAAAAAGTTGATATTTAAAGGTGATAATGATATAATTACTTGGAAATTTAATTGGTAAAAAAGGAAGAATTATGGAATTTTTTAAAACACTTTATAAAAATAGAAAAATTGCAATGAAACTTGGAAGAAATGATTTTAGAAATAGATTCGCAAGTACTAGCTTAGGAACAATTTGGGGGTTTGCACAACCATTTGTGTTTATGCTAACTTATGTAATTGTATTTCAATATATAATGAATACAGGAAGTAATGGAGAGTATCCTTATGTAGTGTGGTTTTTACCTGGAATGTCAATGTGGATGTATTGTAGTGATGCAATACTTACAGCAAGTAACTCAATAAGAAATTATAGTTACTTAGTAAAAAAAGTTGTATTTCCAGTAGATATTATACCAGTAATATCGTTAACCTCATCTAGTTTTATAGGGATATTTTTAATGTGTATAGCTGTAGTAGTCTCTTCAATCTTTGGATATGTACCAAACTTTTTAAATGTATTTTATATATTGCTTTGTGCAATATGTTTTATAATTGCATTAACAAGATTTACATCAGCACTAACAACGATAGTACCAGACTTTGCACAATTACTAAATATATTAATTCAGTTATGCATGTGGTTTACACCAATTATTTGGAATTTAGATATGATGGCTGGACATCCAGTACTTACAAATGTCTTTAAATGTAGCCCATTCACATATTTAGTTGAAGGATTTAGACAAGCCTTTATGGCTAATTCAACTATTATAACAGAACAAAACGGAGTGTTTACAGCAGTATTTTGGGGAATAACATTAATAATATTTGTCTGGGGAAATCATGTGTTTAAAAAGACAAAAAAAGATTTTGCAGATGTTTTATAGATAGAGGTAAAAAATGGAAAAAGTTGATATATTGCTTGCAACATATAATGGAGTAGAATACATAAGAGAACAAATTGATAGTATTTTAAATCAAACTCATGCAGAATTTAGATTATTAATTTCTGATGATGGCTCAATAGACGGAACGAGAGAGGTTCTAAATGAGTATAAACAAAAAGATAATAGAATTGAAGTTTTTATGCAAGAAAAAAATCTTGGAGTTGTAAAGAATTTTGAATTTTTGCTTGAAAAAGTAAAAGCAAAATACTATATGTTTTCAGATCAAGATGATATTTGGAAAGAAACAAAAATTGAAAAATCTTTAAAGAAAATTGAAGAGGGATTTGATTTAGTATATTCAGATCTAGAAGTTGTTGATGAAAATTTAAATGTTACTTATAAATCTTATTGGAAGCTAAAAGGGATTTATAATAAAATAAAAAAATACAATAATTTTAACGCTTTGTATTTAAATAATTTTGTGACAGGATGCACATTAATTTCAAGAAAAGAATTGATAAAGTCTTTTATGCCGCTTCCAAATACTAGCAAATTCGTATTACATGATTATTGGATTTCTTTAATAATAAGTCAAAATGGAAAAATAGCTTATGTAGAAGAACCATTAATTAAATACAGACAACATAAAAATAATAAAGTAGGTTCAAAGAAGAAATCTGATGAATTAAAATCAATAGATGAAATAAGAGGTTTATTCATACAAGTAAAAAAAGAACATTTTAAAGTTTTTATTGAAAATGAAGATAAATTTAAATCAGAAGAAGTAAAAAAATTAAATAGAAAAGCTTTAGAGTATTATGAAATGTTAGAAACAAAGAAAAACATAAATTTTAAAGGTTGGAGCTTATTCTTCAAGCTTTACAAATACGAAGGTTTTAGCTATAATCTACAAAACTTTGCGATTTTAAACTTACCATGTATGGCTAAAATTTTATATAAGTTTAAAAAATAATTATTAAATTGTATTGATGCTATATATATTAAATATTACCGTTCCTTGCTGGTCGGGAAATGATTAAAAAATTTTAACGCTCAAAAATCGTTCGCTAATTTTTTAATCAAAAGCTTCGCTTACCCTCCCATAGGCTGCGCGTCACTGCATATTTAATATATATAATATCAATACAAAATAAAAAATTAATATTTTTGAAAGGAAAAATAATGAGCGATACAGTAATTAAAATTTCTAATTTAGTAAAAGAATACAAAATGTATTCAAACAAGAAAGATAGATTATTAGAAGCTGTACTACCGGGATATAAAAAACATTCTACATTTAGAGCTATGGACAATCTAGATTTAGAAATTAGAAAAGGTGAAGTATTAGGAATTTTAGGGAAAAATGGTGCTGGAAAATCAACACTATTAAAAATGATAACTGGTGTTGTAAGTCCAACTTCAGGAAGTTTAGAAGTAAATGGAAAAATAAGTTCACTTCTAGAACTTGGTGCTGCATTTAATCCAGAACTTACTGGATATGAGAATATATATCAACATGGGCAAGTTATGGGACTTTCTGATAAAGAAATAAAAGAAAAAGAACAAGAGATAATTGATTTTGCAGATATAGGAGAACACTTATCTCAACCAGTTAAAACTTATTCTTCAGGTATGTTTGCTCGTTTAGCTTTTGCGTGTGCAATAAATGTTGATCCAGATATTTTAATTGTTGATGAAGTTTTATCTGTTGGAGATATGGCTTTTCAATTAAAGTGTTTTAAAAAGTTCGAACAATTTAAAAATAAGGGAAAAACGATTATATTTGTAACACATAATATAAACGATGTTTTAACAAATTGTAATAGAGCAATTATTTTAGAAAATGGCAAAAAAACATTTGACGGAACAGTTAAAGATGGAGTTAATAGATACAAAAAGATTATAGTTGGAATTGATCCAGATGAAGCTGAAAGAAAAGAAAAAGAAAAACAAGAAAGAATAAAAGCTTCAAAATCTAAAGAACAAGGAAATGAAAATATAGAACTTTGGAAAGATAAAATGAACCAAAATCCAAATATGATTGAATATGGAACTGAAGAAGCAGAAGTTTTTGATTATGGTGTATTTGATTCAGAAGGAAATTTGGTAACAACTTTTGACAATGGTGATGTTATAACTTTCAAATCAAAAGTAAAATTTTATACTGAAGTAAAAGATCCAATTTTTACAATGACTATAAAAGATTTCACAGGAAAAGATATTGCTGGAACTAATTCAAATATAGAAAAAGTTATTACAGGGACGTTTAATAAAGATGATGTTGCGATAGTTGAATTTGTCCAAAAAGTACCAGTAGCTCCAGGGAAATATACATTATCTTTTAGTTGTACTAAATATAATTTATCAGGAGAATTAGAAGCTTTAAGTAGAAAATATGATGCTATTTTAGTAGAAATAATAACAACAAAAAATACTGTTGGAATAGTGAGATTAGATTCAGAAATTAATGTTGAAAAACAATAGAATAAAACAAAAAATATTAATATTTAAAATTAAATGTTTATAAATAAAAATTATAAAAGGAATTTTATTATGGAAGTTGATTTATTAAAGTTCAAAAAAAATATCATAAGTTGGTATCCAATAGAGGCGAAGGATACTGTTCTTCAAGTTGGAGAAGATGCAGAAATTCATCAGGAGCTTTTGAAGAAAACAAATAATGTTGTTGTAATTGAAAAAATTGATGAATTTGAAATAAAAGCTAATTTCGATTATATAACTTTAATAGGAAATTTTGAAAATTTAAATACTGAAAAAGAAATAATTGATTTAATTGCTTTTGCAAAAAGTTGTTTAACAAGAGATGGTAGAATATTAATTGCTATGAAAAACAAATTCGGGATGAAATATTGGACAGGAGAAAAAGAATCTGAAAATTCTGAAGTATTTGGAACGATAGTAAGTAAAAAAGAAAATATTTTTGGAATAGCAAAAATAAAATCAATATTAGATAATTTAAAATTAAAATATAAATTTTATTATCCGCTTCCAGATTATAAAACAGCAAATGTAATTTTCTCTGATGAATATTTGCCAAATAATGATAGCATAGACGCAAGAGATTTAACTTATTGTAAAGATGGTGAACTATTAGTATTTTCAGAAAGAGAAGCTTACAAACAATTGTTAAATGAAGATAAAACACAATTTCCATTTTTTGCTAATTCATTTTTTATAGAAGTAGCAGAAAGAGATAGATTTCAAGATATAAAATATGTAGGATATGGAATTACTAGAAAAGAGCATCATAGAATAAAAACTGTTATAAGAAAAAATATAGTAGAAAAAACTGCTGATAATGAAAATGCAGAATCACATATTAAAAATATTTCTAGAAATATAAAAGTATTAAATGATGCAAAAATTGATTGTTTAGATAAATTTGATGACAATATGATTATTAGTAAGTTTCTGCCAGATGCAAAATCTTTTGATGAAATTCTAATGGAAATATATAATAAAAAAGGAATAGAAGATGTTATAAAAAATATTAAAGAATTCCAAAAAGAAATATTAGATAATTTGTTAAAGGAACCGGCTAGTAAGGAAAATACAGTTTTCGAGAAATACAATGTTGAAATAACAGAAAAACAAAAAGAAAAACTACATTTTACTAAAAATGGAATTCTAGATTTGATATTCCAAAATTGCTTAGTAAAAGGAAATAAAATATTTGCTTATGACCAAGAATGGTATGAAGAAAACGTTCCTGTTGAATTTATTTTATATAGAGCACTTTTCTATTTTACAGAATTAAAGAAACAAGAAGATATAAATGAAATTTATAAAAAATTAGATTTATATGAATATATAGATGTATTTGAAAAATTAGAATCAATACTTCAAGGAAATATAGTAGATGAAGGTATGTGGGAACTACATAGAAATTCAACCAAAAGTTTAGGGGGCTCTAAAAATTTTGTTGAAAGCTATGAAGCAAAACTTGATGCAGCAAATGAGCATATTAAAAATTTAGAAAACTTGGTAAATGAATACAGAAATGGAATTGAAGATTTAAATAAATTAATTAAAGAAAAAGATGCTGGTCTTGAAGATTATGCAAATCAACTAAGAGCAATTTCTAATTCTTTATCATGGAAGATTACGAAGCCAATAAGAACAATATCAAACGCATTAAGAAAAAATAAATAGGAGAAAGTAATGAATATAATTAAACATAGAATCAATCAAATTAAATTTTATATTGGAAAATATGGATTTGTAAAAACAGTAAAAAAATGTATAAAAACAGTTTTAAGAAAAATAATTAGAACTCTAAAAGGTGAAAAAGATTTACAATATGGTGATTATGGTGGATGGATAAAATATAATGAACCAAAAGATGCTGATTTGAAAAAGCAAATGAAAGTTAATTTCAAAATAGCACCCAAAATTAGTGTAATTGTTCCAATGTATAATACAAAGGAAAAATTCTTTAAAGATTTGGTTAATTGTATGATAAACCAAACTTATTCAAATTGGGAACTTTGCTTAGCTGATGGAAGTCCAAAACAAAATGAAAATTTGAAAAAATATATTGAGCAAGATGAAAGAATTAAATATAAATTTTTAAATGAAAATAAAGGAATTGCAGGAAATACAAATGCAGCAATTGAGATGGCAACAGGTGATTATATAGCGCTTTTAGACCATGATGATATTTTAGCAGATTATGCTTTATATGAAGTTGTATATGCGATAAATAAATTCCCTAATTCAGAATTTTTATATTCAGATGAAGATAAAATCGATGAAAATGATAATAGATATGATGCATATTTTAAACCAGATTTTGCACCAGATACATTAAGATGTCAAAATTATATTTGCCATTTTAGTATTTTTAGAAAAGACTTAATGGAAAAGCTAGAAGGATTTAGAGCTGATTATGATGGAGCTCAAGATTATGATATTTTCTTAAGAATGTCAGAAGTGGCAAAACCAGAAAATATTACTCATATTCCAAAAATTTTATATCACTGGAGAGTACATAGTGAATCAACAGCTAAATTAAATAGTAATGCAAAAAACTATGCTTTTGAAGCAGGTAAAAAAGCAATCGAAGATCACTTAAAAAGAGTTGGTTTAGATGGAACAGTTTCAGAAGGATGTATTGAAGGAATCTACAGAGTAGATTACAAAGTAATTGGTAATCCAAAAGTTTCAATTGTAATTCCAAACAAAGATGGAAAAGATATTTTAAAAGTTTGTGTAGATTCTGTTTTAGAAAAAACAACATATTCAAACTATGAAATAATTGTTGTTGAAAATAATAGTACTTCTGAAGAAATATATGAGTATTATAAAGAAATAATAAAAAATGAGAAAATTAGAGTTGTAAATTACAATACAGGAAAAGAAATTTTAAGTGCAGATGAATGTAGTTTAGAATACACCAACCAAAATAGAAGAGAAGTAAAACCAGGATTTAATTATTCAGCAATTATTAATTTTGGTGTGAAAAATGCTAAAGGTGAATATTCAATTCAATTAAATAATGATACTGAACTTATGACACCAAACTGGCTTGAATTAATGGTTGGATTCTGTCAAAGAGAAGATGTTGGTGCTGTTGGTGTAAAATTATACTTCCCAGATGAGACAATTCAACATGCTGGTATAATAGTTGGTATTGGTGGAATTGCTGGAAATAGATTTAAAAGTATTCCAAAAGATGGACATGGATATTTTGCCAAAGAATCAATGATTGAAAATTTAAGTGCCGTAACAGGAGCTTGTTTAATGGCTAAAACAAAACTTTATGAAGAAGTTGATTGGATGGATGAGAGTTTAGCTGTTGCATTTAATGATGTTGATTTCTGTTTAAAAATAAGAGAAAAAGGATACTTAGTAGTATTTAACCCATTTGTCGAATTTTGGCATTTTGAATCTAAATCTAGAGGACAAGAAGATTCACCAGAAAAAATAAAAAGATTCCAAGGTGAAATTTGTAGATTTGAACAAAAATGGGGAGAAATCTTAGATTCGGGGGATCCATATTACAATGTTAACTTAAGTTTAGATACAGAAGTTTATCATATGAAAAATATAAAAGTTAATTATTATGGAGAAGAAGAAATAATTAAGAAAAAAAGAAAATAAATTTAAATTTTATCAAAATTGAAAATTAATATGAGAACTCGTATTTTAATAAAATATGAGTTCTTGTAAGAAAGAGTAATATGAATATTAAAAATAATTTAAATAAAGTTAAATATTATTTTAGAAGATATGGTTTTTTAGAAGTTTCTAAAAAAGTTTTTAAAAGAGTATTTCACATAAAAGAAAACAGAAAAACAAATCAAGAACAATACAAAATTTGGATGGAGAAAAACAAATTAACAGAAGGCGATATTGAAAGGCAAAAAGCTCATAAATTTGAATACTCGCCAAAGATTAGTATTGTTGTTCCAATGTATAACACAAATGAAATATTCTTTAAAGAACTTATAGAATCTTTAGAAAACCAAACATATTCAAATTGGGAACTTTGTTTAGCTGATGGTAGCGAAATTCAAAATGAAAATTTAAAACAATATTATGAAAAAGATGAAAAAATTAAATATAAATTCTTAAATGAAAATAAAGGGATTTCAGAAAATACAAATGTGGCGATAGATATGGCTATGGGCGAATTTGTTGGCTTTTTAGATCATGATGATTTATTATCATCGGATGCTTTATTCGAAATGGTAAAAGCTATAAATAAGAATAAAAGTGCTGAATTTATTTACTCAGATGAAGATAAAATTGATGAACAATATGAAAGATTTGAACCATACTTCAAACCAGATTATTCACCAGAAACATTAGCATGTAATAATTATATTACTCACTTTGTTGTTGTAAAAAAAGAATTAATAGATAGAGCTCGGAAAATTAAATTCAAAATTTAATGGTGCTCAAGATTTCGATTTTGTTTTAAGAGCAACGAATGAAGCTAAAAAAGTTTTACATATTTCAAAAATACTTTATCATTGGAGAGTTCACAGAGATTCAACTGCAAATGTAGCAGATGCTAAACCTTATGCATATGAAGCGGGTAAAAAAGCAGTAGAAGCACATATTAAAAGATTAGGAAAAAAAGCACAAGTTGAAGACGGACAAGATGTTCCAGGAATTTATAAAATAAAATATGAAATTGAAGGAAATCCAAAAGTTTCAATTTTAATTCCAAACAATGATAATGTTAATTTATTAAAAAAATGTATAGATTCCATATTGGAATTAACAACTTATAAAAATTACGAAATAGTTGTTATTGAAAACAATAGTGATGAAAAAGAAACTTTTGATTATTACAAGGAACTGGTAAAAAACGAAAAAATTAAAATATTAAATTTCAACAAAAAAACTATTTTAGACTTTGTAGGTGAAAATAAATTAAAAAATAGTGTAAAAGAAACAGCAGAAATAAATAAAGAAAGTAATAAAGAATTTAATTATTCTGAATTAATAAATTTTGGAGTTAAAAATGTTAACGGAGATTTTATTCTTCAACTAAACAATGATACAAAACTTTTAACTCCAGATTGGTTAGAACTAATGATTGGGTATGCTCAAAATAAAGAGATTGGCGTAGTTGGTGCTAGACTTTATTATGAAGACAAAACGATTCAACATGCAGGAATTATAGTTGGACTTTCAGGAATTGCAGGAAATATGTTGGTAAATCTTCCTTATGGAAAACATGCATATTTTGGAAGAGAAGCTGCAACTAGAAATGTAGTTGCAGTTACAGGAGCATGCTTGCTTTGCAGAAAAGAACTTTATGAAGAAGTAGGGTTTATGGATGAAGATAAATTCAAAGTAGCATTTAATGATGTTGATTTTTGTTTGAAAATTTTAGAAAAAGGTTATAGAAATGTTTATAATCCATATAGTGAATTGATTCATTATGAATCAAAATCTAGAGGATATGAATATACAAAGGAACAAGAGGAACGATTTAATAAAGAATCAGAAAACTTTAAATTAAAATGGAAGAAATATATTGATTATGATCCATATTACAATATTAATTTTTCTAGAAAAACTTGTAATTATGATATTAATATAGATTAAAGAATAACAAAAATATAATATAATTTAGATTAAATATGGAAGGGAAAGTTATGAATAGCAAAAAAGACGAATTCCAAGAGGATTTAAAAATAACAGAAAAACAAGACGATACTTCTAAAAAAATAAAAAAAGAAATAGATATTGAAAATAAGGAAAAAACAAAAGCAATTAAGATTTTAGAAATAATAGAAAATTTTTTCCTAAATATTTTAGATAAAATAAAACTAAAATTTTTAGCAGATATATATAGAAATCATTTAGAGGGGATGAGATATTTAGTATTTGGAGCGTTAGCAACTGTAATAAATTTGGGTGTTAAATTTTTACTTTTATTTACAATACTAGATGCATCAAATGAATTTCAGCTTCAAACAGCTGTTATAATTTCTTGGATTGTGGCTTGTGTATTTGCTTATTTTACCAATAGAGTATTAGTATTCAAAAGTGAATCAGATAAAATTTTAAAAGAAGCAGTATCATTTGTTACAGCCAGACTTGTAACTTTAGGGATGGAAATGGTTATAATGTTCTTCTTTGTAACATTCTTAGGATTAGATAGTAACTTATGGGTGGCTGTATGGTCGATATTTGCACAAGTTGTAGTAATTCTTAGTAACTATGTTTTCAGTAAATTAATAATATTTAAAAAAGATAAAAAAACAGAAGAAAATGCTTAGAAAAATAAGGGAAAGAAGAAATTACAAAATATGTAAATATTGTTTGAAAAAATGGAATTATATGTTATAATATAAACGAAAAAAATCGGATTTTGAAAGGAAATGAAGAATATGGACAAAATAGCAGTTTTAATACCTTGCTATAATGAAGCAAAAACAATAAAAAAAGTAGTTGAGGATTTTAAAAGAGAATTACCAGAAGCTACAATTTATGTATATGATAATAATTCAAAAGATGGAACTGATAAAATTGCAAAAGAGGCTGGAGCGATTGTAAAATATGAAACTAGACAAGGTAAAGGAAATGTTATTAGAACTATGTTTAGAGAAATCGATGCAGAATGCTATGTAATGGTTGATGGTGACGATACATATCCAGCAGAAAGTGCTAGAGAAATGGTAAATGCAGTATTAGATGAAGATGTTGATATGGTTATAGGAGATAGACTTTCTTCTACATATTTCCAAGAAAATAAAAGACCATTTCATAATGTAGGGAATGTTACTGTAAGAGCTTTAATAAATAGAATATATAAAAGTGATATAAGAGATGTTATGACAGGTTTAAGAGCATTCAGCTATAAATTTGTTAAAACTTTTCCTGTAATGTCAAAAGGATTTGAACTTGAAACTGAAATGACAATACATTGTTTAGACAAAAATATGAAAGTTAAAAATATAATTGTTGATTATAGAGATAGACCGGCTGATAGTCCATCTAAATTAAACACAATTCCAGATGGAATAAAAGTTATAAAAACAATATTTGGTTTTTATAAAAATTATAAACCAATGCAATTCTTTACATTACTTGCGTTTGTTTTAGGAGGTATAGGTTTAGGATTCTTTATTCCTGTATTTATAGATTTCTTACATAGAGGAGTTGTAAAAATTCCTACACTTGTAGTATCAGTATTGTTTTTCTTATGCGCGGTTCAATCATTCTTTTCTGGAATGACTCTAGACAATATCATAAGAGATGCAAGACAAACTTTTGAAATGAGATTAATAGATTGTGAAAGAATTTTAAAGAAAGATAGAAAGAAGGATAATTAAAATGGCTCCAAAAGTATCAATTGTAGTACCAATTTATAATTTAGAAAAATATGTGCCAAGATGTTTAGATGCTCTTGTAAACCAAACCTTAGATGATATTGAAATTCTTTGTGTTAATGACGGTTCGAAAGACTCAGCACCACAAATTATAGAAGATTACAAATCAAGATATCCAAATAAAGTAAAAACATTCCATAAAGAAAATGGTGGAGAATGGTCTGCTAGAACTTATGGTTTAAAACAAGCAACTGGAGAATATGTTGGATTTATAGATAGTGATGATGTACCAGAATTAACTTGGGCTGAAAAATTATATACTGCAGCAAAAACAAATGATGCAGATATAGCTTTTTCAGGATACGACAGAGTTGATTTAGATACAGGAAAAACAGTATCTACAGAAATGACTCAACATGGTACTATGAATAAAGAAGTTGATTGGAATGATGATTTTATTGTATATGCAAATCCTTCTTTATGGAACAAATTATATAGAAGAGAAATAGTAAAAGATTTAGAATTTTTACCATTTAGAGGATGTAATGATACATTATTTTTAATCCATAGCTATATGTATGGAGCAAAAAAATTAACATTTATACCAGATGTTTTATATCATTACTATTTACGTTCAAGTTCTCAAATTCATAACATGAATGAAAAAGATATTGAAAACTTAAAAAAATATTTAATGGTAACAAGAGATAATGCTAAAAAAATAGGAAAATATGATGAATATAAAGAAACATTAGCAACAATGGCATTTTTACATTTGGCGATTTCTTGGGCATTTATGCTTTCATATGACAAATCTGTTAATATGAACAAAGCTTTAAAAGGAATTATTGAATATTTGAATAAAGAATTCCCAGAATGGAAAAAATCAAAACATTTTAAACTTGGACATAGCCTAAGAAAAGGATTTAAATCATTTTTAATATGGGGAGTTCACTTATGTTATAGACTTCACATCCCTCAAGTTTATATTTGGGTTAATAGGTTTTTACTTGATGTAGTAAAATTAGAAGTTAAATGGTAATAATAAAATTTAATAACCTAAACGCTCCCAGGTTTTAATATATTTTTTTCACTCGGTGTATCCCACCGGTGTTGTAACAGGCAAAGCCTTAACAACACTCGGCGGTCCCCACGGAACACCTCGTGAGTGAAAAATATATTGAAAAACCTTCGCGCTTTTTATGTTATTAAATTTTATATCAAACAAATAAAGGATTTTAATATGAAATTTATTGAGAAAACAAAATCTGCTTCTCAAACTATAGTAGAAAAGACAAAAGCTCTATATAGCAAAGCAGCAGAAAAATTAATGTATTTTATAAACAAAGATAATTTTACAAAAACAAAATTAGTTTTAGGTGCAATTTTATCTTTAGTAGTGGCTGTTATTACAGAATATACTGTTATGAGAATATATCATCCACAATTTATTTCTAAAAATAGAATAATGCTTTTAGCGATGATATATATGTTTATAGGAATACATTTCGTATTTAAATTATCAAATATGTACGAATATATTCATAAAAATAGGTACAAAATTGCTTGTGCCTTTTTGTTGTTTGTAACGGTATTTAAATATTCAGGTTCATCAATAACAAGTTTTCATGAATTTACAGGGTTGCAACCAAACTTTGATGATTCAAGATATCATACATTACTTGGAAAAGTAAGGACAATAAGAACTGATGAATGGGCAACCTCAACAACTTACCTTTTATCACAAGGAAATAGTGCAAATGCATTTAGTTATTTTTCTAATGTTTTAAGAGGAACAGAAACAGAAATGTTTACAGTTGCTAAAGCACCTGTTTTAGATATATTGATGTTAGGAAGACCGTTCCAAATAGGATTTTTATTATTTGGAAATGATATGGGACTAAGTTTTTATTGGTATGCGAGATTAGTTGCAATGATGCTTGGTTCTTATGAACTTTGTTTAATTTTAACAAAAAGAAATAAAAAAGTATCTCTATGTGGAATGATTGCGATAACATTCTCTGCTGCAGTACAATGGTGGTATTGTATGCATGTTTTAATTTATGGACAAATAGTAATTGTTCTTATAGATAAATTTATGAATACAGAGAAAAAGAGAAATAAATATCTATGTGCTTTAGGAATTTTGATAGCAGGATTATCCTATGTATTAGAACTATATCCAGCATGGCAAATATCTTTTGGATATTTATTCTTGGCAATGGTAATTTGGATATTAATTAAAAATATTAAATATGGAAATTACAAATTTACAAAACATGATATTGCTGTAATTGCTATAACAATTCTTTGCTTAGTTTTATTACTTGGAAGATGGTATATACTTTCAAAAGATACAATTGAAGCAACAATGAATACAGATTATCCTGGAGAGAGAGTAGAAATTGGTGGTGGAGCTCTAAATCTTTACTCATATTTCTACAACATATTTTTTGCACATGAAGATTTCTTAAATCCATGTGAATTTTCAAGTATGTTATCATTTTTCCCAATACCAATGATTCTTGGATTGATTTATGTAATTAGAAATAAAAAAGATTTACATTTCTGGATTCCAATGTTGGTAGCTGGTGGATTTTTAACAATTTATTCAGTATATGGATTTCCAAAATGGTTTGCAGTACTTACAAAAATGTCTATGGCTCCAGCGGGAAGAGTAGCGATACCAGTAGGAACAATTTGTATATATATGCTAATTTATTTATTAGGAAATATAAAAAAAGAAGATAAATTAATTAGTAAAAAATTAACATATATTTTATCTGGATTGGCAGTTGTTTATATTGCTTATAAATGTAGAAAAACAATAAATTTAGCATTTAATGGAGAATATGCTTATTTAGATAAATTCAAATTATTAGTAAGTGGAGAAATTTTCTTAGGGCTAATTTTTGGAATTCTAAATATGAATAATGAAAAAATAAGAAATTATACTTTATATGGTATTATAGCTGTTGCTTTATTAACTGGACTAACAGTAAATCCAGTAATTAGAACAACTGATATATTTACTACAAAACCTGTTGCTGTAAAAATGCAAGAAATTAAAATGCAAGACCCAGAGGCTATATGGGTTGTAAATGATGGTGGTTGGTATTTAAATGATTATGCAGTTGCAAATGGAATTCGTACATTAAATTCAACTAACATTTATCCAAATATGGAAATGTATGAAACAATTTTAGGAGATAAAGCAGAAGAAAAAAGAAAAATATATAATAGATATTCGCATGTAATGTTTG
>JAFXGW010000035.1 GCA_017536685.1 Clostridia bacterium
GAATCTTGAATTGTAACAAAAGATGCTTTTCCCATTATTCTTTTTGCCATAATTCTTCCTGCAACTGAAACATCTTTTCCTTCATAAGAATCATAATTATCTTTTATATCTTGACTAAATTCAGTTCTGTCATATTTTGTTATTTCAAACGGATCTTTTCCAGCTGCTTGAAGTTCTTTTAATTTATCAATTCTAACTTGCATTAATTTGTTAATATCTTCCTCTGTTTGAATAATTTCATCTACATTATTATTTTCATTTTCGTTCATAATATCAAACGCCCCTTTTTTTCTTATTTTTGACTAAGTTATTATACACCAAAAAACAATTATTGTAAACTGCTTTTCTGTAAGAAAATATGATTTTTTTGTAAGTTTTTTATAATAATTTTCTACTTATATAAAAAAAGAACAAATTTATTTCAATGTATCCTTTAAAAAACTATAAATTGTTATAATAATTTCACTTTTTAGATACTTCTACATGTATATAAAAAATAAGCAAATTAAATTTAATAATTTGCTTATTTCTTAATTATTTTATTGAAATAATTTGTTTTATATAATCCCAAACTTCACCTATTGATTTTATAGAAACCCTTTCTTTGGGACTGTGTACATCATAAGTATCAGCACCAATGCAAATATATTCTAAGCCTTTTATTTTATCATTAAAAAATCCACCTTCTAAAACACCTTGTGAAATTTTCACTTCTATATCCACATTAAAAATTTCTTTATAGATTTTAGCACATTTTTCTACTAGACTACTATTATAATTTGGTTCAATTCCTTTTAACTCTTGCTCCCAAGTAATATTTATATTATTTGTTTTTTCAATTTCTTTTAAATTTTCTAAATATAAGTTTCTTAAAATTATATCATTTGATCTTAAAGAATATTCAAATCTAACAGCGTTTTCTAGCATTTTCACGGCTCCCATATTTGCTGATAAAATAACATTATTATTCTCATCATATTCTACAGGACCATTTACAAATCTATTTACAAAATTAATTACTTTTCTTGTTGTAAATTTACTAAAAACTTCTATTTTTTCAAATTTTCTCTTTGTAGAATTTTCATAACAATTTTCTATCTTGTTCGCTTTATCAATTTGAGTATAAAATTTATTTAATTCTATTTTTCCATCTTCTCCAAAAAATCTAATTTGCTTATTTATTTTTTCTTTCATTTTTTCATAATCATTTTCTTTTGCATAAAAACTAATTCTAAAATTTCTTGGAATTACATTTACTCTACTTCCACCTTCTAAACTTTCAATATACATTTCATCAATTTTAGAAATAACCTCAATTCCTAATTTAATTGGATTTCCTCTTTTTATATCTCCAATATTTCCACCAGAGTGTCCTCCCAAAAAATTAGAATATACAAGTTCATATTTCACAAAATTCTCATCATCTGGTAAATTAGTCTTATCTATTTCAATTTCCCCAAACCATTCCAGGCAATTAGCTGAGCTTATTACCATTTTTCCTTGTTTTCCATTATCTAAAGAAATTATTTTTTTACACTTAATTTGTTTTCCATCAATTTCTTTTGCTCCAATCATTGTTGTTTCTTCTTGAGTTGTAAAAATACATTCAAGTTCAGGACCTTTTATTTTATCTGAATCAAGAATTGCAAGCATATATGCAACTCCAATCCCATTATCAGCACCTAAAGTTGTTCCATTGGCAAGAATAAAATCTCCATCTTGATATAATTTAATTGGATCTTTTGAAAAATCATGCATGCTACTTTCTATTTTTTCACAAATCATATCTGTGTGAGATTGAAATCCAAGTATTTCTTCATTTTCATATCCGCTACTTGCTGGTTTTCTTATTATCACATTAAAATTATTATCTGTATAATACTCCAAGCTTCTTTCTTTAGCAAATTTAACTAAATAATCTCTTATCTTTTTTTCATTACCAGACTCCCTTGGAATATCACTTATTTCTTTAAAAAAACTTATAACTTCTCTTGGTTTATTTTCTTCTATATCTAATTCTTTCATACTATTATCCTCTAAATTTATATATCTTTTCAAAAACTCTTTGGTTCTTTGTTTTTTAGGTTTCTTTATAACTTCTTCTGGCTTTCCTTCTTCCACAATTATTCCACCATCCATGAATATAACTCGATCTGCAACTTCTTCTGCAAATTTAATTTCGTGAGTTACAATTATCATTGTTCTTTTTTCTTTTGCTAAAGCTTTTATTGTTTTTAAAACTTCTCCAACAAGTTCTGGATCTAATGCTGATGTTGGTTCATCCATACAAATTATTTTAGGATTTATAGCCAATACCCTCGCAATAGAAACTCTTTGTTTTTGACCACCAGATAAATCACACGGATAACAATTTTCTTTTTCTTTTAAATCCATTTTTTTCAAAACTTCATTTGCTTTTTTATCTGCTTCTTCTTTTGACATTTTAAAAACATTTATTAAACTTATTGTTATATTTTCCTTTACTGACAAATGTGGAAATAAATTAAAATCTTGAAAAACCATCCCTGTATCCAAATTTATTTGATTTAAAATTTCTTTGTTATTATAGATTGGTTTATTATTTTTATATTCTTTTATCATCTCTTTTTTATTTATAATAATATTCCCACCATCAACTCTTTCTAAATTATTTATACATCTCAAAAGTGTTGATTTTCCGCTTCCTGATGGTCCTAGTATAACTAAAGTCTCTCCTTCTTTTACAGAAAAAGATACATCTTTTATTACTTCTGTATTTTCAAATTTCTTACTTAAACACTCAACTTCTAAAACATTCATCTTTTCACCTCTTTTCTAACTATAATATTCTAATTTTTTCTCAAACTTATTAAATAAAATCGATACAAAAAATACTAAAATCAAATAATATCCTCCTGCAAGTATAAGTGGTATTATAGAAAAATTATAACTTGCTTGTTTTTGAGCTAAACTAAACATTTCTGTTACACCAATAATTTGAGCAAGTGAAGTAGTCTTTAAAAGAGAGATTACTTCATTTGACATTGATGGTAAAATAATTTTCACAACTTGTGGCAAAATTATTAAGAAGAATGTTTGCACTTTATTAAATCCTAAAGTATATGCCGCCTCTTTTTGCCCTTCTGGTATGCTATTAATCCCACTTCTAAAAATTTCTGAAAAGTATGCTGCATAATTAATCACAAATGATATTATTATAGCAGCAAATCTGTCATAACTTATCCCAAACATATAATATGGGCAAAAGTAAACAACTATAATTTGAAGCATAATTGGTGTTCCTCTAATTAGCAG
Source organism: Clostridia bacterium (assembly GCA_017536685.1). Taxonomy (GTDB): domain Bacteria; phylum Bacillota; class Clostridia; order TANB77; family CAG-508; genus Scatovivens. The sequence continues at coordinate 3,295 of JAFXGW010000035.1, forward strand.
TATATAAAATTTCATAAGTAGTGAAATTATTTTATTTTTAGAATTTCTTAAAATTGCAACTATAATTCCAAGTGGAATAGAAAGTATAAATGTTAAAACAAATATTTGAAGTGATACTCCAATACCAGAAAATAGTATTTTTGCAATATTTACAATTTGCTCAAAACTCATATTAATCCACCTCTTTTATAATGATCATATCTTTTCCAAACCATTTATTTGAAATTTCATCTAATTTTCCTTCTTCATTTAATTTTACAAGTGTATTTTGAATTTTATCTTTTAATTCTACATTTCCTTGTTTGAATGCAATTACACTTCCACTTGATACTGTAATATTTTCTGACGGAATGGTTTTATAATCTTTATTTTTTGAAGTTATCAAATAATTTCCTATAATATTTGAACAGAATAATGCATCAATTCCTTCAGTTTCTAAATCCATAAAAGCTGTTAAATTTTCTCCATATTGAATTATTTCTACAGATTTTCCAAATTCAGATTTTTCTAAATCTTGCGCTTGAATCGAACCACTTTGAACTCCTATTTTCATTCCTTCTAGTTCTTCTTGAGATGTTAGTGTTGTTCCGTTTTTTAATATAAAATAATTCTCACCTTTTATATATGGATCTGTTAAGGTCATTGTAACTGCTCTTTCTTCGTTATATGCAAATCCATTCCAAATACAATCAATATTTCCAGAACTTAATTCTTGTTCTTTAGAAGCCCATGATATTGGTTGAAACTTTACATCCATACCTAATTCTTCTGAAACGGCTTTCGCTAAATCAATATCAAATCCTACTATTTCATTGTTTTCATCTCTAAATCCCATTGGTGGAAAACTATCATCTAGCCCGACAACTAATGTATTTTCTCTATTTTCTTCTGTACCTTTATTCATATAAATTATTCCTAAAACAACTATTAAAATTGCAACCACTGCAATAATTCCTTTTACTATATTTTTCATAATATTTACCTCCAACTTTCATTTACATATTTTAAATTTAATCATTTACAAATTTGAATTCTAAACTTAAATTTATAAATAAATAACTTTTAAAATCAAAGTAAGAATTTTCTTGTTCATCCTCTTTCTTATAAACTTTACATAAAAATCAATTTCATTTTGCGCGCTATTTAAAAATTAATTTTTTTGTATACAAAAAGAGCCTTAAAAGTATTCTAGATTTTACCCTAGTACCTTTAAGGCTCTTAAAAACAATAAAGGCACAAGCATCATCAAAAGCCTGTGCCTAATATATTCTAAGACACAAGCTATTTTTTATGATGATGTTTGTTACCTTTTACTAAATTCATAAAAAATAATTCTCCTTTGATTTTTTCTATATTAAAATGTTAACACGATTTTTTAAAGTTGTCAACATAAAATTAAATTTTTTACTTTTTTTCCAAATTACAGTATATAAAAAATAGTAAAAAACAGTATTTTCTTTTAAAAAATCACTACTTTTTACTATTTTTAATATTTTTTTACAAAGATTTAATTTTCACTATTTTCTATCAAATTTTATATATACTTCTCTTAATTGTTTTTCTGTAACATTTCCCGGTGCTTGCATTAAAAGATCTTGTGCTTTTGAGTTCATTGGGAAAGCTATTATCTCTCTTATTGATTCTTCACCAGCTAAAAGCATTAACATTCTATCAACTCCTGGTGCAATACCAGCATGTGGCGGCGCACCATAATGGAATGCTTTAAAAAGTGCTGCAAATTTTGTTTTGATATCTTCTTCTGTATATCCTGCTATTTCAAAAGCTTTTCTCATTATTTCTGGATTATGGTTTCTAACTGCACCTGAAGAAAGTTCAATTCCGTTACATACTATATCATATTGATATGCATAAATATCTAAAGGATCTTTTGTTTCTAAAGCTTCTATTCCACCTTGTGGCATTGAAAATGGGTTATGACAAAAATCGATTTTTCCATTTTCTGCAAGTTCATACATTGGAAAATCTACAATCCAACAGAATTTATAAACAGAATCATCTATTAATCCTTGTCTTATTCCAAGTTCTTTTCTAATTTCTCCTGCTAATTTTTCCACAATTCCTTTATGCTCTGCTATAAAGAATATACTGTCTCCAATTTTTGTTCCAGTTTGTGTCATAAATTCTTTTCTTGAATCTTCATCAATGAATTTTGCAATTGGACCTTGCCACTCGCCATCTTCTAATATTTTAATCCAAGCTAAACCTTTTGCTTTACATTCTTCAATTGCAAATTCTGTCATCCCATCATAGAATGATCTTTCAACAGAAGCTCCATCTGGAAGAGTAATTGTTCTTACTATTTTTCCGTTAAATACTTTTATATCTATTTTTTCAAAAATATCTGTAACATCTTTTATTTCTAATGGGTTTCTTAAATCTGGTTTATCAGATCCATATTTAAGCATTGCTTCTTCATATGGAATTCTTGGGAATGGATATTCAGTAACCTTTTTATCTGAAAATTTTGTAAATGATTCATACATTACTTTTTCCATCACTTCAAAAACATCTTCTTGAGTAGCAAAAGCCATTTCCATATCTAATTGATAGAATTCACCTGGAGATCTATCAGCTCTTGAATCTTCATCTCTAAAACATGGTGCAATTTGGAAATATTTATCTACTCCAGATACCATTAGCAGTTGCTTAAATTGTTGTGGTGCTTGTGGAAGTGCATAAAATTTTCCAGGGTACATTCTGCTTGGTACTAAATAATCTCTTGCACCTTCTGGTGATGAACTTGTAAGAATTGGCGTTTGCACTTCTAAAAATCCTTGTTCAATCATTTTTAATCTTAAGAATTGAATTAATTCAGCTCTTAATTTTAAGTTTTCAAAATTTTTTCTTGCCCTTAAATCCAAAAATCTGTACTCTAATCTTAAATCTTCTCTAACATTTCTGCTTGATTCAATCTCAAAAGGTAAAGCTTTAGTTCTTTTTCCTAGAATTTCGATTTTTTCTGCAAATAATTCTACTGTTCCAGTTTCTAATTTTAAGTTTACTGTTTCTTCATCTCTTAATCTTACTTTTCCTGAAACAGATATTGTAGATTCAGTTGGTATTTTAGATGCAAAATCAACTTTTTCTTCATCTCCTGAAACTACAACTTGAGTTACTCCATATTGATCTCTTAAATCAATAAATAAAACTCCTCCTAAATCTCTTATCCTGTCTACCCATCCTGCTAACCTAATTTCTTCTCCTACGTGTTTTTCACGTAATTCTGAACACTTATATGTTCTGTACATGTTTCCTTTCATAATTTGCTCCTTTTCTTTTATAGGGACGTAAATTATTTTTAGCTTTCCTTTAGATAGCAATTTTGTTAATTAAAAGAAAAAATTTCTTTTATATAAACAAAAAAGCCATCGTCTCTGTAACATAAGTTACAGGGACGAAAGCTTATAACTTCCGCGGTGCCACCCTATTTGAAAACGTTCCAAGGAAATAAATGATTTTATAAATTATTTGCCCATTGCAAATCTTTATATTTATCAATAAAAAACGTTTCCCACTTTAAAAATAAAATGCTGCATCAAATATTTACAACACTTTAAGTTTGCTCCAATGTGTTTCACTAAAAGAACTTTATTTAAAATGCTCTCAGCCGGTGGCATTTTTTCTCTGTAAAATGTTTTTCTAATAGCTTTCATCTTCATCGCAATATTAATATATTTTTTATTATACTTCATTTTACATAATTATGTCAAGTTGCAAGTAATCATCAACTCTTTTTATCTTCTGTTACTTAAAAAGTATAAATAAATCATAAAAAAGAGTGTGTCAGATTTTTTTCTAACACACTCTTTTACTGTAGATTAATCAAAAAAAATTTTGTATACGATATAACCTACAATTCCTGCCATTATAAGTTTTCCCAGAGAAAATGTTTCCAGCAACCAGATAACCAGAAGCCCAAGTAAAACATATCCTAAGCAGCCCACAGTTAAACGTCTCCTTTCTCGGCATTAAGAGATATCTCTCTTATAATTATTCTATTTTCAACATTTCAATTATAACACACATTTAGTCATAAGTATACCATAAGCCTTCTTTTTTTAATTTATTTATCATTTGATTATGCTCCGAATTATTTTTGGTAAAATATACCTTCCCATTTTTATCAGCAACAAAATAATAAGCATCAGTTTCTTTATAATCTAAAGCAGCTTCTATTGCAATTTTACTTGGGTTGCAAATCGGCCCTATAGGAATCTTTCCAGCCATATTAGGACCTCTAGTATTGTATGGATTTTCTGTATTTAATTCTTTAACAGTTAAATCCCTATCTCCCATATCAACTTTAAAAGCATAATATGTAGAAACATCACTTCCAAGACTCATTCCATCATAAATCCTGTTAAAAAATACTCCAATAATTTCTTTTCTATCTTCTAAAGATTTTCCTTCAAGTTCTGCTAATGAAGCCATTGTTAAAATTTGATGCACTGTTAAATCATTTTTTTCTATTTTTTCTTTATACGTATCTAAGAATTTTTCTGTAAAATTCAATATTACATTAAAAATATATTTTACAGACACATCTTCATTTTCAAATACATACGTATCTGGAAGCAAATATCCTTCTAATGGATAATAAATATCTTTTGATTTTACTTCATCTGTAATAAACCAATATTTCTCAATCAAAGAATCAATGTAACTTTCATTTTCTAAAAGTTTAAACACATCTTCTTCTGTATTATTAGTTTTTTCTGCAATTGTTTTTGCAATATATCTCATATTTTTACCTTCAATAAAGGTAATTTTCACAGAGTCATCTGCAATTTCTCCATTTACAATATGAGCAATAATTGTAGGCATATCTTCTTGTGGAGTCAAATCATATTTTCCAGCTTGAAGTCCTGTAACCTTATTTATTTTTGAATATACTTTCATAACGTCAGCGTTTCTTATAATATTAGAACTTTCCAGCAATTCCGCTATTTGTGATATTCCCATTCCCTCTTCAATCTCAATTCTTATATATTCTTTTTCACTATCACTTGCATTTTTTAAAGGAGATAATTCATAATTATAAAATATTGATACTCCAATTATTCCAACAATAACTAATGCCATAAATATTAAAAATACTACTAATCCTTTTTTCATTTCTTCGTCCCTTTATTTTATTTAGATTTATCAGTAAATCTATAAAACTACTTTTCTAACACATAGTCTACAACATTTTCTAATCTTGCTTTATCCAAATTTTTATTTAATGTCACAGCAACTTTAAGACCTGCTGCTTTAAATCTAGGTGCCAATTCTAATACAAATCTATAAAAACTATTTATATCATCAATTGTTTCAAATTCTATATTTATTCCCATATAATTATATTTAATCAAGTAATTTTTTAAAGAATTTATTACTGTACTTCTTTCAGAATAGCTTAGCAAATTATTTGATACTGATTCATTATTAGTAAAAGTAGGTAATAAATTTAATTTGTTATCCTCAATCCAAGACTTATATATAGAATAGGTTGCTGTGGTACTAGTAGTTTTATCTAAAACTTTGCTATTTTTTTCTAAATAAAAAAACGTTGGCACAACCACATTTAATTTAGAGTCATCAACTTCAAAATTGTTATAAATTCCAGAAATATTAGAATAGTTTCTATATACAACTAATTCTCTATTGTCTGTTTTTTGAGCTTCTCTAATATTTTTTTCATTTGTTATTTTATTTGCTTTAACATATCCAATATTTCCAAGAGGAGTTCTAATTTTTTTGTATTTTCCGTCTGTTTCTAAAACTGTTATTGTTTCACCAATTATTAATTTGTCTATTTTTTTTCCAAAAATCCCTTTTTTATTTTCTACCTTTGTTCGCTTCGAAATAGTAGCTTCTACTTTAGAATTTAATAATGAATCCATAATTATTCTATTGCTTTTTTCCGAGTAAACAATTTCAATATCATATACTTCATCTAAATCTGTTATAGGTATATAAATTTTTCTATCTTTTTCTTGTAATTTTCCTTTAAGTTCAATTGTCTCATCATTTATTTCAGCATATTCTTCATCTACTTTTAGTAATGCAACATGAGTATTATAAGTAGTAATTAATTCTTTTTCAGCCTCATTGTAATAAATTGTATTATCAAAAAGTTTTTGAATATCTTCTTTTGAAAAGAATATATTTTTATTAGTATCAATTATTGGTTTATTAATTAATTCAATAAATTCATTATTAAATAAAATTGTCAAATCTTTATATTTATTTTTTTCTTTATTTATTTTTATGCATAATATACTTATTATTAAAATTACAATCATAATAAAAATAATTAAGCAACGTCTAACTTTTAACTTATTCAATTTTCTCTTTTGTTTAGTCATTAATTATTCTCCATATATCATTTTTTACTTTTGAATTATATAATAAGCCAAACAAAAAATCTATATTTTTTGACATATTTTTTTGTTATTCTTTTATAAAAGTCATATTAATGATTTTTTTAACAAA
>JAFXGW010000005.1 GCA_017536685.1 Clostridia bacterium
GCCCCTATTGCTTTAATTTACAATTTATGAAAAATTCTATAGATCAATTTGTTATAACAGATGTTAATTTTAGATTTGCCGGCGGGATGAGTCTAGCGTATACTGCTGGTTGGGATGAAGTATCGGCATTAGCTAAAATAATGCTTAATAAATCAGAAGATGAAGTCTTAGCGACAGTTCCAGAAAAAATTCAGCCGCAATACGTAGTTAGAGCTTATACAGATGTAATAACAAAAATTGAAAAGCCAACAATTGCTTTTGATTTTGATGGAACACTTTTAGATAGTAGAAATAGACATGGTATTGTGCTAAATGATATTTTAAATAAATTTTGTATTAACATAGATGTATCTGATTTGATTGAATTTAAAAGAAATAATAAAAATAATATTGATTATTTAATCTCAAAAGGAGTGGAAGAAAATTTAGCCAAAGAAATTCAAACTAAATGGATTGAAAATATTGAACAAGAAAAATATTTAGCACTTGATACATTGTATTGCGAAGCAATAAAATTACTTGAAAAATATTCCAAAGAAAATGATTTAATCTTAGTTACTGCAAGAAACAATAAGGTTGGTTTGCAAAATCAAATTGATAAATTTAATTTAAGAAAATATTTTAAAGAAATTTATGTTGTTAATTCCGGTAAAAATACAAGCGAATTAAAAGCAGAAATTTTGAAAAAAGAAAATGTGACTAAATTTTTTGGAGACACATTAAGCGATAAAAAGGCTGCTGATTTGGTTGGGATAGAATTTATTTATTGTGAAAATGGATTTCATTTAATATAAAAATAAGGATAATTTCTGATGATATATTTTGCACCAAAGGGTATTAATGGCAAATGTAGTTTTTATTTTTCATGATTTTTGGGGTTGTAAAAGAGGAAACGAATACATATATCCTGCATTTCATCATGGTTTAATAGAAGAACTTAGAAGCAACGGAAATAATGTTTATTGTTATGTCAAACCTATTACAGCTAGAGCATATGATTTTTCAGGCAAAATCAAGGAGGAGCTTTTAAATGAATTAAAAGAATTAAAGCCTGATTTATTTATTATAATAAACAATAGATTTTGGGATATTTCAGATTATTTTGATTGTCCAATTATTTGCTACAGCGTTGACTCTCCGTCTCTTTTAAGCAATCTTGAGTTACTCAAAAAGAAAAAAGATAGATTTAAATTTGTTGCACAACAATCAATAGAAGTGGAATTAATTGAAAGTATTATTGGTGCTAACAAAAAAAATATTGAATATATATTATCTACAACACCTATACAAAACACAAATCAGGCAAAAGATAAAAACATCTCTTTTTTAGGTTCTCAATGGCTATGGGAGGGCTTACCAGATTTAGTGGATTATATGAAGAAAAACCCTACTCGTGAGGATTCCATTGTTGCAAAGGAAATTCACAAAAGATTAATCAATATAGAAGCCAAAACTTATAATGAAATAATAGAAGAATTATACAATGAACATCCTGAATACCCTGCGCCAAAATTAAAAGTAAGAGACCAAGATATTTATGTATGCAGGATGAGTGGCATCAGAAGAGCAAGATATCTGGCAAAACTCGCTGATTTGGGTCTAGAAATATACGGAAATGGTTGGGGAACGGCCTGCATGGCTTATTTCCCTGAACTTGCGCTTAACTGGATAAGTACCCGTGTTATAACAGCTGCCGAAACTGAATCGTTATTCAATTCAAGCAAAATTTGTTTTCAACTTAATCATATTCAAGCTAAAACCGGTTTTTCTTGGAAAATTCCAGATATTATGGCGTCAGGAGGATGTTTAGTTACAAATAGTACACCTGATTTCAAAAAACTTTTTGGCAATAATATCCCTACATTTGAATCAGAAGCTGAAGCAAGAGAGTTGTGTGAAAAATTGCTAAATAACCCAAATATGAGAGAAGATATTGTTTTATATTCAAATCAAAAAGTTGAAGAAATGTTTAGACCAAGAAGAGCAATAGAACAATTAGAAAATTTGTCTTCTGTAAAATTAATTAAAAGTAATACAACTAGGGGTGAATTTAAAATTCAAATGTATAAATTAGAAGAATGTGCAAAACCTACAAGTAATATTATTGTTAACCTAAAAAAAGAAATAACTTCTTTTAATCAATTTCCAAATGTATCTATAAAAAATTTAAGTTGGAATAAGAAATTTTATTATCTAATTTCTAGATATTTTTTTAAATGTTTTGAAAAAAAAAGGAGAATAAATATGAAAGTTGGTGATAAATTTTGCATAAGATTTTTTGGTTTTAATTTAATTGAGCTAAAAAAAAGATCCGAAGGTGCTTTTGATTCATATGTGATGGGGGTTCCATTATTTGCCATGAAAGCTATTAATTTTAACTATTCTATTAGTCTTTTGGCCTACAATAAAGTTCGTGCCCTGTATATGAAAAAAAAAGAACAAAAGAGAATTAAAAATGCTAGAAAAGCCATTATAGATAAGTTTAAAGATGGCAAAAAATTAAATATTTGTATACAAGTCTGCCGTCCGGGTTTATGGAATCTTGATTATCTATATAAA